>NZ_CP050831.1:924843-1233124 GCF_012113595.1 Bacteroides faecium | reverse complement strand
GGATTAAAGGACAACAGACTGGTACTATCACTGATATGGACGGTTTGTTCTCCATAAGGGCTCAGGAGAAAGATGTACTCCTATTTTCGTATATAGGATATGCCCGACAGGAAATGGAAGCGTCAAAGGCTAATGGTGCAACCATTATTTTGACAGAAGACGGCAAGGCATTGGAAGAAGTTGTTGTGGTGGGCTACGCCACTCAAAAAAAGGTGAATCTAACAGGTTCGGTATCTACTGTGAATCTGATAGAACAGGCCGAAAGCCGTCCGATGACAAGCCTATCAACCGGTTTAGCAGGATTGAGCTCCGGATTATATGTCAATCAGGGTTCGGCCCGTCCTAATAATGACGGAGCGACATTGCTTGTCAGAGGGCAGGGAACGCTGAACAACTCTTCTCCGCTTGTTATAATTGATGGGGCGGAAGGCAATATCAACGAAGTCAATCCGCAGGATGTGGAATCTATTTCCGTGTTGAAAGACGCTTCCTCATCAGCTATTTACGGTTCAAGGGCAGCAAATGGAGTTATTCTTATAACTACCAAGAAAGGTTCGGAGGGTAAGGCATCTATTTCTTACAATGGATATGTTTCATTTCAAAAGCCTTCTAATACAATTAAGACTGTGAATAACTATGCGGATTATATGGAATATTACAATGAGGCGGCATATAATGTTGACCCCACTGCAATGCCTTTATATTCGGAACGGAAAATAGCAGAATGGCGTGTACATCCCAATGAGCCTTATCTATATCCAAACACAAATTGGGCAGATGAAATATTTTCAACCGGGGTATCTACTAACCATAATTTGTCATTCTCGGTTGGAAACCGGAAATTGAAAGTCTTCGGTTCTGTTGCTTATCTGAGTAATCCGGGTATTGTGGAGAATTCGGCCTATGAGAGATTTTCAGCCCGTCTTAATGTGAATGCAGAATTGAAACCTTGGATAACGTTAGGTATGAATATCAGCGGGCTCAAGTCGGATGCTGAGATGGGGTCTAAATATATGAGTTCATTATTTGATAAGATAGCTAATCCGGGTATTGTTTATCGTCATCCCGACGGCAGGTATGGGGCTGTTGAAAATCCGGAAGAGAACCAGCAGGTGCAGAGCCCTCTTTATCATTTGAACATGTATCAGGGAAATATAGAAGTTAATAATATCACTTCCCGGTTTTGGGGAAATATAAAAGTTTTCAAAGGTTTAAATATAGAAGCATCCTACACTTACCGTCGCAATAACACACAAGAAGAAGAAACCCCTGATTATGCTGACCGTTGGAGTTTTCAGACTAATACGATAACGCAACTGGCTGCCGGCAAAACGTATGTGAGGAATAAGAACTGGACAAACACACATCATGTGGCGGATGTAGTTGCGCGTTTCCAAAAAACATTCTTTGACAAGCTGGATGTAGGAGTGTTGGCAGGCGCCAGTCAGGAGAAAGACAATGTGAAATGGTTTGAAGCTAAGCGCTATGACCTTCTTGCTGATAATCTCTCTGTTATAAATGGTGCTACCGGTGATTCGGAGACTAGCGGGGCGGCAACCGATTGGGTGATGCGTTCTTACTTTGGGCGAATCAATTTGTCATGGGCGGATAAATATCTATTCGAAGGAAACATACGTCGCGACGGCTCTTCCCGTTTCCATAAGGATCATCGATGGGGGACATTCCCTTCTTTCTCTTTAGGTTGGCGCATGTCAGAGGAGAATTTCCTGAAGTCTGTCAAGTGGATCAATATGATGAAGTTGAGACTTTCATGGGGAGCGTTGGGTAATAATGCTGTGGATAATTATGAATACCAGTCTGTATATAACAAGGATAATTATATCTTGGGAAATGCTGTCATGCAGGGATTGGCGCAAACACAACTGGCCAATGCGATGGTGTCTTGGGAAACGACCTATGTTACTAATATCGGGCTTGATTTCAATCTCTTCGGTTCGAAACTGGATGGAACGATTGATGTCTTCAATAAAGATACTCGTGATATTCTTATCGACCTTCCGGCACCGTTACTTGTCGGGAATGCGTCCATTCCTACACAAAATGCTGCGAGAGTCAGAAACAGAGGTATCGAGATGAACTTGAAGTGGAATCATAAGATTGGAAAGGTCGATTATTTTGTGGGAGGTAATTTTACCTTCATAGACAATGAAGTGACGCGTTTCAAGGGAGAAGAAAGATCGATAACGGGAACGAACATGATTCAGGAAGGATATCCTATCAATATCCAATATGTGCTGGCTGTTGACCGTATTCTTCAAACAGATGAAGATATGTTATTTGTCGAGAAGATGATTAAGGATGCGCCTATTGATCCTGCTACCGGGCAACGTGTCAATCCGTTCGCCTCGTATGGAACCCCGCAAAAAGGAGACTTTTTATATAAGGATATCAATGGTGACGGAATCATCGATGACAATGATAAATATGCGGTAGGACATGGCCTCGCTCCCCGCTTCACTTATGGATTCTCATTCGGAGCAGAGTGGAATGGATTCGATTTTGCCTGTTTGTTTCAGGGGAATGCCGGGATAAAAAGATATTGGCAAGATAAGTTCTATAGAGGATGTATTGATTACGGAAGTGTGATAAACAAAGAAATCGCCGAAGGTGCTTGGAGAGAAGGGAGAACTGATGCCAAATATCCGAGATTACTTACTAACTTGGATACAAAGAATACTCAGCCGAGCGATTTTTGGGTGCATAATAAATCGTATTTGCGTTTGAAGAATGTCCAGGTTGGTTATAAACTTCCGAAGAAACTCCTTCAGAGACTGGATATATCACAGCTTCGCATATATACGAGCTTGGAGAATATGCTGACGTTTACTTCTTACAAAGGTATCGATCCGGAAATAAACGGAACAACTTATCCGACGATGAAACAAGTGACAGTGGGTGTAAATGTGGTATTTTAAAAAACTATTATTATGAAAACAACAAAATATATTGTTGCAGCATTTTCCCTTATATTGGGATTGAGCAGCTGTTATGATTTGGATGTGGCTCCCTACGATAAAGTGGCTCAAGGCAACTATTGGAAAACCGAGGCTGATGCCAAGTCGGGAGTGATGGGAGTATATGCCCAGTTAAAGAATAATGGGGCTTATGGATATATGCCGTTATTTGATACTTATTCTGATATTGCTCAAGGGCCTGGCGGTCCGGTTGAACAAGGGACTTATAACGGTGCCTATGATTTTCTTGTGCAAAACTGGCAAGATACTTATGATGGCATTCAACGTGCCAATACGGTTGTCAAGAATGTGTCGGGCATGGCAATTGACGAGACGGTAAAGAATCGTATTTTAGGTGAAGCCCGTTTCTTGAGGGCATTGTATTATTTCCATCTGGCAGACTTTTTCGGGGGAGTACCTGTTTACGACGAAAGTTGGGAAGTTTCCGAGTCATTCAATGAAATGTTGTTGCCTCGTAGTTCCAGAGAAGAAGTGTGGGCGTTTATCATTAAAGACCTGACATTTGCCGTAACGAATCTTCCTCTCAAATGGGATGCGTCTGATTATGGCAGGGCAACAAAAGGGGCGGCTTATGCTTTGCGTGGAAAGACATATCTGTATATGAAGGATTGGAAGAAGGCGATAGAAGATTTTGAGGAGATTGTTTATAATAAAACCAATCAGTATGGTTATAAATTGTATCCGGATTATTCAGCCCTGTTCACTTCGGCGGGGCCGGTGCCGAATGATAATGAAACTATATTTGCCATTCAGAATAAGGGTACTACTGATAATTTGTATGGAATGGCATTGTGCACTTTATATGGAACCCGTGGCTCTTATGGAGGAGGCCGGGCCACCTGTATGCCATCTGTGACATTGGCAGATATGTATGAGGAGAAGGATGGTCAGCCGTTCGATTGGAATAATCATATCCCGGGATATAATGAGAATGATGCAGTGAAGAAAAAGGCTTTTCTGGCTACGTTGAACTCCTCGAAGCAGAAACTGGAAACCATACCGGATACGGCATTATTAGGTAATATCTATAGGGGCAGGGATCCGCGAATGATGCAATCCCTGATAGTGCCGTATTCTTATTATAATGGCTATATTGTAGGAACGGGAGCTAAGAGACAGTTGTATGCCATTGCTGCAGGAACAACCGTGGCTAATGGTTTTATACAGAATGACAGGGGGTGGAATGTTTATTTTTACCGTAAGTTTGTTCCTATTGAAGACATGGGAGGGGCAATTACGAACCGTAATCATACTCCTATTAATTTCCCCGTCATTCGTTTCGCAGATGTATTGTTAATGTTGGCAGAGGCTTATAATGAGGATAATCAACTGGAAAAGGCTATCGTTGAATTGAATAAGGTACGAAACAGGCAGTCTACCAAAATGCCGGGGCTGAATAGTGGTCCGGCATGGTTACAAGTAACCGAAAAGGAAGAAATGTCCGAACGTATTATGAAGGAACGCGCGGTAGAACTTATAGGTGAAGGGCATCGCTTCAGTGACTTGAGGCGTTGGGGGCTAGCTGTGCAATACTTGAACAATCGGCAAGAGAAAGACTTTACCGGAGAAGTTCGTTTCACACGCAAGTTTACCGACAGGGATTATTTATGGCCTATCCCCAGTGAAGAGATTCAACGAAATCCGGCTTTGAAACCGAATAATCCGGGTTGGTGATTCGCATTTAGTCTTAGTTGCAAACAAATTGAGTAAACGATGAAAAGAGAAGCATTTAAAATGTATCTGAAAGCCGGATTTGAAAAAGAGTATCAAAAACGGCATAGTGAAATATGGCCTGAGTTAGTAAAGCTTTTGAAAGCTAACGGTGTCTCTGACTATTCTATATTTTGGGATAAAGAAACGAATATATTGTATGCTGTACAAAAAAATAACGGTGCAGGTTCACAAGATATGGGAGAGAATGAGATCGTGAAACGATGGTGGGATTATATGGCGGATATAATGGAAGTCAATCCGGACAATTCACCGGTAAGCATTTCATTGGAAGAAGTATTTTATATGGAGTAGGAATGTAAACAATCAAAATGAAATAGATTATGAAAATAGAATATAAGCATTCAATCATTCTGACATTGTTGCTAATGGCACAGATGCTTTTAGCATGCAATGATGATGCAAAAAATACGGAAATATCTATGGTGTCGGATAGTTCTGTCAAGATAGGATATGTGGGTGGGAAAGAATTGATTAAATTTATTTGCTATGATAAATGGACTATCTCGTCAGATGTGGGATGGATAAAATTTGAGAGCCCGACAGAAGGGAATGGGAACGCTATTATCAGAATCAGTGTAGATAAAAACACATCAGAGAAGGAGCGTATCGGCCAACTTTCAATTACTTGCGGAAGTAATGCCGAAATAATAAAGGTAGTACAATCTATAAAAACGATTAATATTGAGCATAGGCATCCTTCTCTGCTTTATACAAAAGAAGAATTGCTGAATATCAAAAGTATGATTGAGGAAAATCGTTCGGCGGACATAACCAGGACTTACAATAACTTGATGAGTCGTTGTAATAAAGCTCTTACTTATACAGCTAGTCCTTATACGGGACAAGATCCCGCCCAGTTTATTACAGCTATTTATACCCCCGGGTCAAACTCCCGTGATTTAGCTATGGCTTATTGGTTCACACAAGATAAGAGGTACGCTCAAAAATCAATTGAGATTATAAAGGCTTGGGCTGAAGCATGCCAGAACATCACCTATGTGGCGGATGCGGGTAGTGCCATGTATCTCACCAGAGGAATGTATCCGATGTTCTGTGCTTATGATATGTTGTTGGCTGAGAATGTCATGGATGAAGAGACGAAGAAGATTATAACCGATTGGTTCCAAGTAATCTATAGAGAGGGAATGAATAGCCTGGAGAAATGGGAGAATAATGATTATTTTAATAAGCAGTATTATCAGAATCATGTAGTTGCTCATACGATGGGCTTCTTGATGCTCGGTCTGGTAACGGACAATGATGAATTGATTCAGTTTGCCATAGATGACCCTTCTAATCCGAGGGATGTATATGAATTATTGGCCGGATGTATATTTATGGATGGGGATACTCCTTGTCCAAGAGAAAAGGCAGGAGCTCCGGTTCCTGTGAAAGGTGAAATCTACGACCGCTATCGTCATGATACGGCACCGTTGAAAGGGCTGCAATATACTCATTTAACATTGACATTGTTGTCTGTGAATGCCAGGATGTGCCATAATAATGGTCGGGATTTATTTGCATACACGGCTCCGACAGGAGAAAATCTGCGTTATTCTTTCGAATATTATAGCGATTATTACAGGATGATGGACTCGTGCATCAAAGGTGGATATTATTGCGGTGAAACCGAACGCATTGCAAAAGCCGGTGACAATCCGGGCATGTATGAAATGGGGCTTCGATATTATCCCGACAGCGAGCCTGTTAAGCAATTAATAAATTCCGGTGTCTTCAATAGAGAATCAGCCTATATGGATTTGTTGGGATACACCCGGTTTCTTTCGGCGGTAATTGATAACTAATTTAAAAGCGATAGATTATGAAAGAACATACTTTATGCCATTTGAGCAAATCATTCAAGATAGCTGGTACGTATATATGGCTTTTGCTTTTGGCCATCAGTTTGTTACAGTCTTGTGATGATGATGAAGTGAAAAATAAACCGGCTCTTTATATAATAACGGAGCCTATAGACGGATTGAGTACGTATGGGGGAGCTATACAAGTAGAATTTCTTTGTAATCTGGATTGGAAAGCATCTACGGATGCATCCTGGATTACATTGGATGAAACAAGCGGTAGCCAAAGTGCCACGATAGATGCCCGGATTGCAAAGAATGAAGAAGGAGCAGACAGGACAGGAACTATTACCCTTGTTGCCGGTGAATTGAAGAAAACGTTGAGTATCACTCAGAAATATAGGGATACTTCAACTCCTCAATTGGAGATTACTACTAAGAGTCCCCTCAAATTAGGCTTCGAAGGAGGCAACCAGTCTATATCCTTTGTTTGTAATGTAAGATGGGAAGCTTCCGTCGATGTGGACTGGATTTCTTTCAGTAATGCGACTTCAGGATTGGAAGACGGCACATTGGATTTCGTAGTAGATACGAATGAAGGGGATGAAATTCGAGAAGGAATCATCACCATTGCAGCCCAAGGATTAATCAAAACGGTAGAAATCGTACAGCAGACCGAAGCTATGGGTGGTGTGAATTTACTGGACACTCCGGAGGAAGATTACAGCTTCGAAAGAATCACTACCAACAAGTTTTGGCCTGCTTTGGGAGAATGGGGTGGCTCGAATACGGAAGGTATTGGTAAATTTGGAGCTAACAATACCGCTATCAGGGTTTCAGCGGGTTCTCCTACACCTCGCACTGGGGCGTCATATTTATTCTTACGTATGCGCGATAACGAGCAAGCAAACTCCTTGAATTGGTTATGGAGAAAACTAAGTGGATTGATACCCGGTAAATCGTATACATTCTCTTTCTGGTATAAAACTCCGCCGGAAAAAGATATGGTACAGACTGGAAATATCAGGTTGGGAGCCGTTGTTGATGCTGCTGATATTTCGAATTTGTCCAATCCATTGGCACCGGAAGTAACTTTTGGATATGTTGCCGCCTCTGATGGAGTCTTAAGCAGTTCCGATGAGCATAAAAAAGTATCTTACACATTTACTATGCCTGCCGGAAAGACAGAAGTATATATTGTGTGGAGAAGGAATGGACATCAGCAACCATTCTTAGATGATATGAGTTTGGTACTGAACCCATAGGAATCTTATAGTACGGAGTGGAAGATGAAAAAGATGATTCTTGGTTTGTTCTTTTTGCTGTGCCCCTGTTGGATAGTATGGGGGCAGCAAAACGAGCAACAAAAGCGATTCGATATATTATCAGAGAAACCGGCACGACTGGTTTTTGAAGATAATTTCCGACATGCATGGTCGGAGAAATGGCATCTGGATGGAGAAAATGCCAAGATAATCCAGAAAGACGGGCGACTGGAAATGTATGCAGGCGGAAGAGCTTATGTAGATGCCGATCACTTGGTATTGTGGACAAAAGAGGAATTCAAAGGGAACTTGAAAATAGAATATGATTTTACGAGGCTGGATTCTTCCGGGTATTATTGTGTGAATATACTCTATATTCAGGCGCAAGGGGCAGGAAGAAAACCATTTGTTAAAGATATATTCAAGTGGAATGAACTCCGTAAGGTTCCCCGGATGAGTATGTATTTCAATAATATGGACACTTATCACATTAGTTATGCAGTAACAGGAGTTGCGTCAGAAAATAAGCCTGAATATATTCGTGCTCGCCGGTATATGCCTCAGTGGGAGAAGGGACTTGAAGGAACGGATCTAAAGCCTGAATATCTGAATACAGGTTTGTTTAAGATTGGAGTTACTTATCATCTGACCTTTATTAAATATGAAACGGAATTATATATGAATGTAAGGGGGGATGGACAAGACAGGATTTTCTACTTTGATGCTTCTTCTTTTCCAAGGATAGACAAAGGGCGAATAGGTTTAAGACAAATGTATACTCGTAGTTCGAGATATGCGAATTTCAGAGTTTATCAATTGGATGAATGATATCAATAACAGTTTTTTATGATATGAGTTTGGTGATAAGTTCGTAATTTTAGCCCACATTTAATCTAAGACAAAATGAAAAGGTATATTGGTATTTGGGTTCTGTGTTTTTTGTCCTTAACATTTGCACAGGGTAAGATTAAGCTCCCCGCCATGATAGGGAATCATATGGTACTCCAACAAAATAGTAGTGTTAAACTATGGGGATGGGCGGATAATAAAAAAGTGACTGTCACCACTTCCTGGAATAACCGGACTTATCAGACGTCGGCAGGTAAGGATGGAAGTTGGACAGTTAAGGTAGATACCCCTGCCGGAAGTTATACACCTTATTCCATCACTATCAGTGATGGAGAAGGTGTTACCCTTTCGGATATTTTAATAGGAGAAGTTTGGGTATGTTCCGGTCAGTCTAATATGGATATGCGTATGATGGGAAATACTGGACAGCCTATCGACCATTCTCTGGAAACGATTCTGAATGCGGGTAATTATCGTGACCGTATCCGCTTTATTGCTGTCCCAAGGACAAAGGAAGTGGAGAGACGGGTTGATTTTGAGGGCAGGAAATGGGAAGTGTCCGCGCCGGAGGCTGTTGTAACTTGCAGCGCGGCTGCTTATTTCTTTGCCAGACAAATTACGGAAACCCTCAATATTCCGGTAGGCCTTGTAATTAGTAGTTGGGGAGGTTCCCGGATAGAGTCCTGGATGAATGAGGAAACACTGGCTTCTGTTCATGGTGTGGATATGGCGGCTGCCAAAAGCACAGAGTTGAGAATGCATCACCGGTTGGGGTGTATGTATGATACTATGCTGTGGCCTGTGAAGAACTTTACTGCACGTGGTTTTCTCTGGTACCAGGGGGAATCGAATATTTTTAATTATCAATATTATGCTTCGATGATGACTGCGATGGTTCAACAATGGCGGGAAGTATGGGAAGCTCCGGATATGCCTTTTTATTATGTTCAGATAGCTCCTCATAAATATAAGGATAGTCGGGATACTGATGCGGCCTTATTAAGAGAGGCGCAGGCAAAGGCACTTGAAACAATTCCTAACTCGGGCATGATTGCTACTACCGACATTGGTGATGAGTTTTGTATCCATCCACCTCAGAAGAATGTTGTGGGACTTCGTTTGGCTACTCTTGCCTTGACCAAAACATATGGCATCCGTAAACTTCCAACTACCGGGCCTATGATGACAAAAGTCGATTATTCAGAGGGTAAGGCGACAGTCACGTTTGATAATGCTTCTGCCGGGCTTGCACCGGCCTTCTGTAACCTGGAAGGATTTGAAATTGCAGGAGACGATAAAAAGTTTTATCCGGCTAAGGCACAAATTGTCGACCGTACACCGACTGTGAAAATATGGAGTGAGCAAGTGAGCCAGCCGGTAGCAGTGCGATATGCTTTTCGTAACTATGCAGGTAATATTACGTTGCGCAATACTTTCGGACTGGCTGCATTTCCTTTTCGGACGGATACATGGGATGAGGTGAAATGAACAGGATATTCTCCCATTTTATGAAGTAATTCAATTCATAAAATGGGAGGATTTTTATTGGATAGTTACTTTTATTGTAGCTTTTCTTTTATTTAAATTTGATAATCCTATTCAGTAATAGTTCATTCCTATTGTACATGGCTATTCTATTTCTACTGAAAGTAGAGAATATGGATAATCTGACTATAGGATGTTATTGTCGTAGCCTATTAGTGAATTATGGAATCAATTCACTAAGCTTCTTTTGTAGTTCTTCACCTCTCAGATTGATTGCGATAATCTTTCCTTGAGGATCTATCAAAAAATTGGTTGGAATGCCTCGTACACTATATAGTGCTGCAAGAGCAGAATTCCATCCTTTTAAGTCGGATATTTGTTCCCAACCCAATCCGTCTTTTGCTATCGCTTTGGTCCATGCTTCTTTTGTATTGTCCAGCGATATACCTAATACTGTGAAATTTTTGTTCTTATATGCATTGTAGGCTACTACTACATTTGGATTCTCTCTTCGGCAAGGACCACACCATGATGCCCAAAAATCTACTAGCACATATTTTCCACGAAATGATTTTAGTGAAATTTCTTTTCCTTCAGGATTGGGGGCTGCGAAGTCTGGTGCTATTCCACCGATTTCTACAGCTATTGTATGGTCTAGACGGGCTTTGAATTGTTTTCCAGCTTCTGACTGTTTCACGACATCTCCCATTTGATCGAACATAGTTATCACTTTCGATTTCTCTCTTATGATATTGAAAGATGAAGTTAGCCATTCGAAACTTATTAGAGAGTTAGGATGAGTATTGAAAAACTCATTTTCAGCCTGAGCTAATTTTGTTTCGAGTTCATCGTATTCAATCCGTATACTTTGTCTTTTCAATATATTATTTTCTTGTTTAGCCTTATCGAAATCCTTTTCAAGTTGATTCATACGTGAAATGAAGGGTTTTCTCATTTTATTATATGCATATAAGTCATCGTTCGAGGGAGTTCCGCTTAACACACAGTTATCTAATGTCTGTCCATCGGATGTTATGGTTATATTTCCAGGTTCTAGATAGATGGGAAATCCTTTTTTGAAAGAAGTTTCATTAGATGACTGGCTTTTAGGAACGAGAAAAAGCCGAACCTTGTACGGAGTGTTTACTTCACCTTCTTTATGGAAGATTCCGTCGGCAGACACCAAAGAGTCTAATTTTATGATTGTCCCGGATTTTTGGAAGATAAAGAGTTTACTGTCAGTGGCATTTGTCTTCACATCAAGTGTGTATTTGCCATTTTGGGCTTTAGTTCCTTCATTGAAGAGAGCTAAAGTAATTGTCAGGCTGATGCCTGCGATTAAGTTGAATTTCATTGATTATATAGCTTTTAATGTTTCTTCAATTGATACGCGATTCTCATATTTGTCTTCTATATCATAGTATAAATGGAATATACGGTTTTCAGGATCGTAGTAACTTCTTTTTTCTGTCTTTTGATGGATGATAGATTGTAAATACGGTTCTAGTATCAGTGTATTATCTTCATTGATGGTAATCAGGTAATAATCCTTATTAAAGTCTAATGTATTGCTGGTTGACGTGTTACTTAGATTTGCCAGTGGCAACATGATTTTTCTACTGCTCACTGCGGTAACTTTCTTGTTGAAGTCTCCTTTGCCTATACCATTGACTGAACAGCTGGATATATAATTACCGGCATATTCATTTTGTATTTGGATGACATATAAAATAGTATGTAGGTTTTCACTGATTTCCGCACCTTCTGCACTGTCGATAGTGATAGGCAGGATATATATCTTGTTGTGAAGTAGCTCTTGTGTGTTGATTGTGAATTCCAGGCAACCATAGGGTTCTCCTTTTGGGATTGTGATTTCTGGCGTCTGAAAGGAATATAGATTTTCAGGGAGCAAAGAGAAGTATAGCTCGGTCCGGTCACCATATTCTGTTTTATTATATTTTTCTAGTGCTTCTGTGTCTATCTTGTAAGACACTTTGATATCTTGGGCAGGCAGTTCTGAACCTGTGACATATATACTGATATTTCCTTTACTCGCTTTGACTACATCGTGTTGAGAATAATACACAGTCTCTTTACTGTTGACTATATATACAATTTTTTTATATTGTTCTCCAAAATCTACTTTGTTTGAACAAGAGGTCAATAGGTTGATGATTCCTAATACCGCTAATAGATGTATTTTTTTCATATTGTTCTTTATAAGTGTTATTCCCATCCGGGGTTTTGAACTATATTAGTGTTTTTGGTGATTTCCGTTTGAGGAATCGGCCAAAAATTCTTTCTCATAGTAAAATTTTTATAAGCATATACTACTTCTTTTACTTGAACGACTCTATAAAATTCCGGCTCTTTTAGATAGACTGCCATTCCGGTCACAGGACCGTTTTCTTCCTCATTAGCTATTTTCCATCTTCGTACGTCGAAGTAGCGGAGTCCTTCCCATGCTAATTCTATGAAGCGTTCTTTTCGTATCAATTGCCTAACTTTTTCTATATCACCTCCGGCTTCTGCCAGCGAAATGCCCGGTAATCCTGCTCGATGACGAATGAGGTTGAAATAATACCTTATTTGGGCAGGGTCACGTGAGATTGTTTTATCTCCTATGGTATAGGAGCCTGTAAGTTCATTCAGTGCTTCAATATAATTTAAGTAGATTTCTGCTAATCGATAATCTACCCAAACCTTAGGCTTAATGCTTCCGTATCTGTAAGAGTCTTCTGGATGCTGGAATTTGCGACAGAGGTATCCAGTCATGCAATATCTGTATGAACCGACCATCCAAATTCCAGATACTTCATAACGGCAGTTTCCTCCAGGAAAATACTCTGCTTCAAAATTTTTAGAGTCATCATATGTTGAAGATGAGCCTACATAGTAAGATTTATTGAATCCTACAGTTGCATAGAATCTCATTTCACGATTCAGGTACCAGCCATATACGCCTGCTGGAAGCAGGTAACTGGAAAAGGTGGTGGGAGTACCGGATTTTTCTTGGCTGTAGGGATAATCAGGGTCGCTTCCTCCTTCTTCAATTGTTTTTCCATTGATCATATAATAAGCGTCTACAAGTTTTTGGGGAATACAGATGGAACTGTATCCACCTATCTTATTCGGGGCGCAGTATCGCTCAATGCTCATGTTTGGCATTCCAAAAATTAGTTCAGTATTTTTTGACCCGCTAATAGAGCCATTAAATATATTGGCATACGACAAATAGTGGTCGATTCCTGCTGCTCCGGTTGGATAAGTACTATAAAAGTCTGGGTCAGATATTACATGTTCTGGTAATTCCGGAGTGTCATAGTCTTTAGGAACTGTTATCAGTTCATATTGTCCTTTATCAATTACTTGTTTAGCTGCCAATGCTGCTATCGCCCATTTACTTTCATCTTTAGTCTGATTGATGAAGTTTTTGCCAGTCTTTTTGTCTCTGAAGTCTGCATAAGAAGTATTTCCGTTGAACAGGGGACTTGCACTGTAAAGAAGCAATCTTGATCTGACCGCAAGTGCGGCGCCTGCAGTCGGTTTGCCAAAGTCGGCTGAAGGACGTTCATTGGGTAATTTAAGAGAAGCTTCCTGAAGAAGTTTGTCGACATAGTCCACGCACTCGTCCCATGTGTTACGACCAATTAGGATTTCGTCTATAGGTTGCTCAAGGGTGAAACCATTTTCTGGAACCAAGGAAATGGGACCGTATTGTTTCATAAGTTCAAAATAAAAATAAGCCTTAAGAAATTGGGCTTCACCTATGTATTCGCGCATTTGTATGGCACTTAATTCTTTGCACTCTGGTGCACGTTGTATGAATATGCTTGCGTTTCGTATTCCTTCATAATATCTTTTCCACCTGTTAAAATCACTATTATTAGCAGTGAATATATTGTTGCAGAAGTCATTTGCTCCTGCAGGCTCTACATTGAATGCTTCGTCCGAGCATGATATCCATGGTACAGAAGCATCGTTTCCTCCGTCCCACGATTTGCCGGGTGTGGGCAAATAGCTATATACATGATAAAGAAACTGTTCTGTCAATCCTTTTTTCTGAAATACGGTATCTAATGATTGCATATCATTGATATATTGATCGATGTCAAGGTAATTGCATGATTGTATAAAGCATGTACATAGTCCGATAAGTAGGGTTATGAACGGGAAGTATATAATTCTTTTCATCATAATATAAATGTTTAGAATGAAGCTTGTAAGTTAAGAGTGAAAGAACGTGTCAGCGGATAAGCCGAACCGTTGCTGCTGGCTTGTTCCGGATCCCAAATCTTTACTTTGTCCCATACGTGGAGATTGTCTGCAATCAATGAGATACGTAGTCCTTTCATATATATGTATTTAAGTATGTTACCGGGTACGGTATAGCCAATTTCAACCGTTTTTAGTCGTAGGAACGAACTGTTTCCTAGCCAGTGGGTGGATTCTACGAAGTTATTGTTATTATTTCCATACGATAATCTTGGGAAACGTGCATTCGGGTTCTCTGTCGATTTATCTCCCGAATAGGAAGCTGGTATCCAGCGGTTCGACGGGTCATTGACCATTGTCAGGATATTTCCTGTTTCTCCATTTTTGAAGGGGAAATATGCTTGCCCACCATAAAAGAAGTCTGCTCCACCGGATCCTCTGAAAAAGATGCCTAAGTCCCAGTTCTTATAGGAAAAATTGCCGGCAAACCCGTATTGGATACGAGGAATATTGGAGTTGCCTATGGGAACGATATCTTCTTTCGTGAGTACATTGTCTCCATTCACGTCTTTGTACTTGATATCCCCCGGCATTACATTTCCCCATTGCTGTGGACTGTTTTTTATGTCTTCTTCATCGCGAAAATATCCTAACGCTATATATCCATATGTCATATTCAGGCTTTTTCCTTTTTTAGCCAAATAGGAGTATTTATAGTTGGGTTCGTCGTAGTCAACAATTTTGTTTTTAGTAATGGTGAAATTGCCTCTTATTTCATAAGAGAAATCTTTTCCAATTTTATCTTGGTAGCTAAGAGTTCCATCCCACCCATAATTCTTCATTTTACCAACATTTCCGTACGGAGTGCTCGGAATGCCCATTATGTCCGGCAGTTGGGTACGTTTCATAAAAATACGGCTTCTTGTGTCATGAAAGAAGTCTAGTTCTACGGATATTTTGTCGAATATTGTAAGGTCTAATCCTATATTGTGTTTAACAGCCTTTTCCCATTGTAAGCCTTCTGAACCTTGCGTAGTTATGCCGATACCTCCTTGTGCATTTTCTCCACGATCGCCGAAATTATATCCGGGAGTAGTACCTACATAGGTTAGGAATGGAAAACGTTGGTCTAGTTCATCGTTACCTACCAAGCCGAACGAGTATCGTATTTTCATCAATGAAAGGAATGGTAGTTTTGTTTTTACTGCTTCATAGTTACTGACCACCCAACCTAAAGCCAAAGAGGGGAAAAAACCGAACCGCTGTCCTTTGGGAAAGTTTCCTGTGCCATTGTATCCGAAATTAAATTCGGACAGATAGATATCTTTATAAGAGTAAGTAATTCTTCCGGCAATTCCTTGTGTACGAACAGGAATAGAGCTTATTTCAGTAGTGGCGCTAGTTGTGTTATATGAACTTTGGTTATATAGCAGTAACCCGCCGATTCTGTGCCATCCAAACATCCGTTCGTAATGTAGACGCCCTTCTATATAGATTCTTCTGGTTCCTCCAGAAGATGTCGTATATTTTATAGGCTCGGCCTCTGATATTTTTTGTGTAATTAATTCTCCTTTTGAGTTATATTCCTTAGCTTGATGAAGTTCTGGCATTTTCTTTCGTTCACCATTATGAAAGTTGGAAGAGTCGAACGATACGGAGGCTTCGATGCTTAATCCCTTTGTGATCATTCCTAGATCTTGGTTCAGCCTAAGTGTTGATTGCAAAGTATTGGAATACTCGCTGATGTATCCTGTTTCGTTCAATAGTACATATGGTGAGGTCTGCGGCTTGCCACTTTCTGTTCCGTAAGCAGGAAATTTTCCGTTGGTATATACCTTGGGTACGTTCAGTGGATTCATATTTGCTTGTGCTTCCCATATTTGCTTGGTAGTTCCAATACCTGGGCGATTCATGTCGATGATAGTAGTAGCAAGATTTAAGCTAACTATTGTTGACTTTGTTACATTAACGTCGATGTTGGAACGAAAACTATATTGGTGACGTTTTACGTTGGTATTGTATTTATTGATATTTGATTCTTTGTACGCTGCATCGTTACTTCTGTAATTCAAGCTCATAAAATAACGGGCAATACTGCCACCACCGGAAATATTCATATTTGCCTGCCATCCGAAAGTGGCTTTCTTAAGAATTTCATCTTGCCAATTAATATCCGGATAGAAATTGTCATCCAAATGATATTTGATTACTTCGAACATTTTATTATCGTAGAGAGGTACTTCTCCACGTACGAGCTTTGCTTCATTGGCTAACTTGGCATAATCGTAAGCTCCCAAATATTCAGGAAGTTTGGGTAAGTATTCCACCATTGTCTTCACATTGGCACTGATGGTCATTTTTCCTTCTTGTCCTCTTTTGGTAGTGATTAGTACGACTCCATTTGCCCCCCGGGCACCATATACAGCTGTAGCCGAAGCGTCTTTTAGGATAGAAAAACTCTCGATGTCTTCGGGAAGCAGATTGTTGAAATCTTCTTGTGTCCGTTCCACTCCGTCAATTAAGAATAAGGCAGTAGCTTTTGCGCCGAAGGTACTGATACCGCGAATCCAAAACTCCGAAACGTCGGATCCAGGTTCACCGCTTTGCTGTACTCCAATGATACCTGCCATCCTACCGGCAATAGCATTTGAAAGTGATGTAACTGGTGCACTTTTTAAGTCAGCTACTTTAATGGAAGAAATGGCACCTACCACACTCACTTTTCTTTGTTTGCCGTAGGCTACGATTTCCACTTCATCAATTTTTCCGGTTTCTTCCTCTAGTCCGACATCTAGTCTGTTGATCTTCTTAGTAATCAATTTCTCCTTAGTCTTATAGCCGATGAAAGAAAAAACCAAGACATCTGTTATCTGTGCTTTTATTTGGTATTGTCCATCTATGTTTGTTACTACTCCAGCTCCTGGTTTATTCTTGATATAAATATTTACACCGGGGAGCGATTCTCCTTTGGAAGTAACGGCACCTGTTATTTTGAATGTTGTATCTTGTGCTTTTATAGTATTGGGAAGGTTGAGTAAGAAGCAGGCAAGAAGGATATATATATTTTTTTTCATTTTTTCTCAGTTTAAATTAACTATTGAATTGCAATACATCGAATACGGTGATTACCGTAGTCTGCTACATATATGAAATCATCTGGAGATATGGTTACATCATACGGATGATAGAATAAAGCTTCTTCTAATGAGCCATCTTTATATCCTCCTTCCGAATTTCCTATAAATGTACTTACTTTACCCTCTGAATTAATTATACGGATTACATTGTTGTTGGTGTCAGCTATATACATCATGCCTTTGCTATCAAATGCCATACCCTTTGGAGAATCAAACGTGGCCTGTAGACGATCTCCATTGTTGTGACCGGTATGCTCAAATATTCCTGCATATAGCTCAAAGTCTCCGTTTTCTAACGATACTTGGCTGGCATCGAAGCGAAAGATAATATGGGTTTTTCTGGATGAAATATAGACGTGATTATCTTTAGGATTGTATGCAGCATAATAGTCTATCCCACTATAATCTCCAACTAATTCCTCAGGTATTTCTCCTATAATAGCTAGCTTTCCTGTTTTTATGTCTTTTTTGGCGATGGCTCCTGCGTATCCTATATAATAAACGTTTCCTTGTGAATCGACTGCTGCACTGGCAGCTCCGTACTTCATTTCTAGTGTGTTTGGAATAACAGTCTTTATAAAGCTAGAAGTGCAATCCAATTCATTTGCTAATGTACTGGATGATTCTATACCTATATATAAAGTAGAATAATCCGGTGAAAAGTAGCTGCCGAATACATCACCATTTTCAATGAGTGTAGTAACTTTCCTTTCATTTAATGATATCAGTCTTAAACGACGACCATTATATTCGGAATTGAAAATATTTCCCTTATCATCTACAGACAGGTATTCAGGACCTGGAAATGACGCTTCGAGGGCACTTCCGTCATTATCATTGTATTCACCACTTCCTGCTACTGTTGATACAGATGAAGTGACAATGTAATCAAACTTTTCGTTCAGTATGCCTTCTTTATCCTCCACAATTACTTTGACAGTATGTTCTCCACCAGTCTGTCGTGGATTTAATATGTATAAGTGTTCATTCTTTGCTGTGATAACTTGTGCTTGAACATCATCAAAAAGTACTTTGATTTTTGATTTGTCATTACCAAAGTTTTTTCCATGAATTACTAAAGGTAAGGCTACTGCTCCCGTCTTCGGGATAATAGCAGTAACTTCTACAGGATTGTTTGGATTGAATTGTTCTTCAGTGGAATCCGAATCTTTACAAGAGAAACATAATGGAAATAATAAGGAGTAAAGGCAAAATCTTTTAAGTCTTTTCCTTAATGGTGCCTGAATGTGTTCTTTAAGTGCCATAAATTTAAGTTTTATTTGTTGTATGACACAAACATATATAAAATAATTCATTATATATGAATAAGAATGAATTATTTTTTGGAAAACTTATTAGGCTTTATATACGACTGTACATCAACTGTCAAAATATAGGATAAGCAAGTGTATCGTTAGTAATTGTTTGGTGTACTGAACGTTACTATGTAGGTGATGCTATTTTGGGAGTGTCTGCATTTTCTTTTCGGACGGATATGTGGGGATGATGTGAAGTAGATGTAAATTTTATGTTTTCCTTTTGATTTAATTACCCGACCGCTATCAATTAATCTTCCGTATGCATAAAACTAACTCTTCAATCGAATAAATATATTCGTCTGACTATAGTTGAACTTTCGTCTGACTACTGTTGACTTTTCGTCTAACTATAGTCAGACGAAAGAATAACTATAGTCAGACGAATAATTTTATATATAAACGAAATTAGTTGTATGCAAGAGACTGGATAGTTTCTCGCATACAACTAATTAAATCTATTCTTTTACGTATCTTAGATATGTCCGTATTCGAATTCCGGGATATCGCCTTTCGCGGACATTTTAGCAAAATCAATCAGATTGGCCAAGTGGCGGAGCACCAGTTCTTTCATTCCTTCTTTGTCCCTATCTTTTATCTTCTGTAACATTTCCCTATGTTCCGCATGAACCGTTTTTTGAGGAACGGCACAAACTTTGTATTTTTGATAATATTTTAAAATATCAGGAGTAATAATAAGCAGGAGTGAACTGATAACCGGATTATGTCCGCCTTGCGCAATGGCCTGGTGAAAGGCAAAATCTTTTTCGACACGAAGGTCTGTATCAAACTTTTCTTCCAGTTCGACAAGCGTGTTTTCGATATTCTTCAAATCCTCTTCTGTGCGGTTTATTGCGCATAATTTGCAGACCTCTATTTCCAGAAGTACACGTACATAAACCAAGCTTGAAAAATCATATCTGCTGATTTTCAATGCATCGGTAATCATAGTATCCAACTGGTCTTTGGAGAATTCGGATACCACGGTTCCACTCTGAGGATATGTTTTTACAATACCGTATAATTCCAGTTTTTGCAATGCCTCGCGAACATGTGACCGACTGACTTTCAAAAGTTCGGATAATTTACGCTCAGAAGGGAGACGTTCTCCCGGTAAAATCTGACGTTCTGATATTTGTTTTTTTATGTGTTCTATTACATGCTTAACTGGTTGCGAATTGATTTCGTCTTTCATAAGATATAAATATTTTAAAAAGATGACCTTTTCCGTTTCGGCTGTAAAAGTACAAATATTATCTTTCAAAGTAAAGCTTTCTAGTAAAAATATTCTCCTGTCCTTTTATATAGAGGTACGCGTAACGTGTTATTTATAAGCAGTTTATGTCTAATTATTAATAAATATTAATTGGTAGACCAAAATTTTGGTTTACCAATTTTAATCGTTACGTTTGTCACAGAAATTAAAACACTAATCTATGAACAACTCCTGTATTTTTAAAAAAGTCGTGATGATGTTCCTGTTGTTGGTAGGGACATTGAACGTTTACTCCCAGCATGTAGTTACTGGTAAGGTGATAGATGAACAGGGTCCGTTGATTGGAGCTTCGGTGACAGTGAAAGATGCTGCCGTTCCTACCGGTACTGTGACGGACGCTGAAGGTAAATACTCCATTAAAGTTCCTAATTCCAAGACAATTTTGGTTTATTCGTATATCGGTTACGTTGATAAGGCGGAAGCGGTTGGCAAACGCACAGTTGTGAATGTGACGTTGGAAGAAGATTCGAAGATGTTGGATGATGTTGTGGTAATCGGTTACGGTACACAGGCGAAATCTCATTTGACAGGTTCGATTTCAAAGTTGGAAGGCGAGAAGCTGATTAATGCTCCGGTGAGTGATGTCACTACTGCCTTGCAAGGTGCTATGACTGGATTGACGGTTTCTAATGAGACATCGGAAGTGGGTGTGACTCCTTCTATCCGGGTACGCGGTACGGGTTCCATTTCCGCAGATAGTGAACCGTTGGTTATCATAGATGGATTTCCCGTATCCGGTGGTTTGTCGTCTATCAATGCTGCGGATGTGAAGTCTATTGAAATTTTGAAAGATGCGGCTTCGGCTGCTATTTATGGTTCACGTGCTGCCAATGGAGTGATTATGGTGACGACAAAGAGCGGTACGCCGGACAAACCGAAATATTCTTTTAAGTTCTATCAGGGATTTAAATACGCTTATCAGTTGCATGATATGATGACTTCTTCCGAATGGTTGGGCTTATTGGAAGAAGAAGCTGCCTTAGGTGGTCCGAAAGTACCGAGTGCTGCTCGCGGGGCTGCTTATTTGGAAAGCCAGATGGGGACTACCGACTGGCAGAAAGAGGGCTTGCGTGATATGGCAGGTATCACGAATGTGCAGATGAGTGTTTCGGGCGGACGCAAAGAGACGAAATATTTTATTTCAGCGGCCTATACTAAAGACCAGGGGGTGATGCTCAACAATTCACTGGACAAACTGAATTTCCGTACTAAAGTGGATACCAAACTCTCAAAGATAGCTACGGTGGGTGTTAATATATCCGGTACATATAGCAAGACGGAACGTCCGAAAAATAACTTTATTGATTTCTATCGTACTCCCTCTTTTTTACCGGTCTATCACAATGCGTATAGCACAGACCTGACCGGATATACCGGATTTGCAAGAGGTAGCCATTTTAACAATATTATGACACCGACTGCCGTGGATGCCGATGGAAATCCGTTGTTGGATGCCGACGGTAACCGGGTATTGGAAAAATCGTCTCCATTTAGCTCTGCCAATAATAATCCGGCGAGCGTAATGACTAATACTTTCCGTTGGAGCGAGACTATGCAAGGATTGGCCAGCATGTATTTCACGCTTGATCTTTGTAAAGGATTACAGTTTAAGACATCCAACGGCTTGAATGTTCGTTTTGCCCCTTCTTATTATTATGCAAATAAGGACGCTACGAAAGACAAGGAAGCAAGCCGTGCTACTTATTCCAGTGCACTTTATATTGATTTGTTGAGTGAGAATACCTTGAGTTACCATTTGGACTTTGGAAAGAATAAAGACCATAGTCTTGACGCTTTATTGGGATATACTGTAGAAAAGACACGGAATCAGCGGGTGGCTATGGCTGCGACGGGATTTGCTACGGATGACATCCATACTTTGAATGCTGCCACCGTTTACGAGTTGGCTAGTGTGGGTAATGGAAATACGGCGGGTACGGGAACTTTCAGATATCCGGATGTTGTATTGGAATCTTATCTGGGACGTGTCAATTATAGTTATCTGGGGCGCTATTTGTTGTCTACCTCTCTACGTCTGGATCGTTCATCGCTCTTTTCTAAAGGAAACCGTAATGCTTGGTTCCCTTCCGTATCACTGGGTTGGCGCGTGAGTGAAGAGAAATTCATGAAGGGTATCAAGGCTATTTCTAACTTGAAGCTTCGTGCATCGTATGGTGTGACAGGAAATAACCGTATCAGTTATAATGCAGCCCTCGAGGTATTGAACAGTGCGAATTACGTGACCGGCAAAGGTACGGGTTCATTGGTTAATGGTTCTGCGAATATCTCTTCTTCGCTGGCTAATTCTAATATTACATGGGAGCAGACTGATGAGTTTAACTATGGTCTGGATTTGGGACTTTTCAACAACCGTATCAATCTGGCGATAGATGCTTATTATTCAGTGACGCGTGCGTTATTGTTCGAACAACCAACGCAATCGTTTACCGGTTACACACACTATTGGAATAATATAGGAAAAGTCCGTAACTCAGGTTTGGAAATCCAGCTTGATACACATAATATGAAAAGCCGTAAGTTTTCATGGGATACTAATATAAATTTCTCACTTTCGCGTAATAAATTATTGGAGTTAGGCGGTGAACAACAAATGATTTCTTTAGGTGAAAGAAATGAGGGTTATCTTGCTAAAGTGGGTGAGCCGTTGATTCAATTTTATGGATACAAAACGTGTGGTGTATGGAATAGTGCGGAAGAGATTGCAGCTAATCCTCATTTTTCAGACGATGCACCGGGGGGAATACGCATTGTCGATACCAATAATGACGGCTCTTTGACTCCTGAAGACCGGGTTGCGTTGGGCACTCCTTACCCGGATTTCACATGGGGCATCACCAATACTTTCCAAATTAAAGATTTCGACATCTCATTCCTTATTCAGGGTGTACAGGGCATCACAGTGCTTAATGGTGATGTATATTATAATGAAACAAAGAAGTGGAACAAGAAGTACACAAAGAACCGTTGGGTAAGTGCAGAACATCCGGGTGACGGAAAAACGCCTTATCAGAATGTGAAAACGGGACATGACCTCATGCTTACTGATTATCCTTTGCAAAATGCTTCTTATGCTTGTCTGCGTAACTTTACAGTGGGATATACCTTGCCGGCAACTGCTGCCCGTAAGATTAAGTTATCAGGTGTGCGTTTTTATGTGTCGGGCAGTAACTTGCTCTATATTTGGGGAAGTGGCTACAAAGGCATTAATCCGGAGTCGCGTATGACATCCGGTAATTATTCCAGTGCAATGATTTCGGGGTATCAGCGTGGTGGGTTCCCGTTGACTTCTACCATTTCTGCCGGTTTTGATATTAATTTTTAATGGAGGAAAACGATGAAAAAAATAAATTATATAGGATTATTGTTAATCGTCATGGTATTTTCCGCTTGTGATTTGGATCAATATCCTTATTCGGAAGTGGCGGCGGATAAGTATGTGAAGGATGCTTCGTCGGTAAATAATCTGGTGCTGGGTTGTTATAATTCCCTGCATGATGTGATGTATTACGAATGGGCCATGACAGAATTGCGCTCGGATAACGGACGTATGTATGCTGCAGGTTCTTCTTCGAATACTACACGACTGGTGGAACAGCTCGACCAGGGTACTATCGTACCGGAAAACGAATGGGTGGAAACGTATTGGAATGCCTGTTATGCCACAATTGCACGGGTAAACAATGTTATATCTTACCTTGATGTAGTGACGGATGAGACATTGCGGAACCAATATGAGGGAGAAGTACTTTTTCTTCGTTCATTGGAGTATTTCAATCTGGTCCGTTTATGGGGGCCGGTATTTATCGTTACTTCCAAGGTTCCTTCTGAAGTGGCCCGTGATATGCAACGCTCTACGGTGGATGAAGTATATGCGCTTATTGAAGGAGATTTGGAGAATATTGTCAATAATGAACTGTTGCCCGGCAAGATGGCGGACGGTGACTTGGGACGTGCTGACCTGAACGCGGCAAAAGCGTTGCTTGCCAAAGTATATGCTACGCACTACCGGGCGGGTGACGAGAAATATGCCCGTGCCGCCCGACTGTGTAAGGAAGTACTCGAAAGTGAATCTGTGGGAAATCCGCAGTCGGGTAGTGATCTTGTGGCTTATGATAAGGTTTTTGATATTGGCAATGAGATGAATAAGGAGATAATCTTTGCGGTTCGTTACCTTTCGGGAAATGCCGGTATCGGTTCGCCGTTCGGCAATATGTTTGCTCCGGTCAATAATGGTGCAAATGTGATTATCGGTACTTCTTCCGGTTATAATACTCCTACTGACAATATTATTGCAGCTTACGAACAAAGAGGTGCGGGTGCTGATAAACGTCTGGATGTGAATATCGCCCAGAAATATTTCAATACAACTACTCAGACGTGGGTGACGGAAGGTAATTGTCGTTACTGTAAGAAGTATGTAAATCCTGTAACTACACAGTATGATGGCGAAAGTGACTGGCCTGTGATTCGTGTGGCTGATATTGCTTTACTTTATGCTGAATTGACAAATGAAATCTCGGGGCCTTCGGCAGACAATCTGAAGTATTTGAATATGGTTTGTGAACGTGCCGGTGTTTCTACATATACACTGACCGACCTGCCAGGTCTTTATGATTTTAGAAAGGCTGTACGTAATGAGCGCAGGCTTGAACTGGCTTTTGAGAACCAGCGCTGGTTTGATCTTCTTCGTTGGGGTATCGCTACTCAGACAGTAAACAACTACTTGAACAGCGAGCTTCTTTATACGGAATATTCTTATACGGTGAATGATATAGAAGATTGGCAAACATTTCTGCCTATTCCGGTGAGTGTGATTGACATTAATCCAGAGATAGCACAGAATACGGGTTATTAATCTTTTAAATGCTTACGAATATGAAACAATATAGAAAATGGAGTCTGGCATCATTGTTTGTCTGTTTATTCTTTTTGTGTGGTTGTGATTCTACATCGATGAAGGATGTGGCAGTTAGTTCACCGGAAATCCTTTCTTTCTCGCCCGAGAGTGGAAGCATAGGTAGTGAGATTGTTGTTGCCGGAGAATATTTGGATGATGTCGTAAGTGCTACTATCGGTGGTGGAAAAGCTGTTATCCTACAGAAAGTGTCCAACCGGCGTTTGTCTTTGAAAGTGACAAATCAGGCACGCAGTGGTAAAATTGTATTGGTAAATTCGATAGGTGAGGGTGTGTCCGAAGGAGATTTTACCCTTGAATATCCGGCTCCTGTCGTTTCACAGGCGGGAATGCCCTCAGAAGTTGAAATGGGCAATAATTTGTTGCTCTCCGGTAGTTCCATGAATGTGGTGAGTGCTGTTCTTTTCACTGCCAAAGGGGGGACAGAAGGAAATGAGGCAGAGATCATCTCACAAAGTGAGAATGAGATAGTAGTAAAGGTTCCTTATGTGGAAAGCGACAAGGCTATTGTAACATTTAAATATTTTAATGGAACAAAAGAAGTGGAGACGTCAAGTTCGTCCGCACCCAAGTTCACGGTGAAACGTTATCAGCCGGAGGTTACAACTACTGTATTTGAACCAGCCAACGTGGGAGATATGGTAGTGCTGGAGGGAGCATATCTAAATAAGATTGATAAAGTGCTGTTAGGTGATATTGAGTGTACTATTACGTTGCAGACTGAAACTGAATTAAAGTTTGTTGTACCCACATCTGATAGCTTTAAGAACGGTGATAATATAGTACCGTTGAAGATTTCTTATTTTGACGGTCGTGAGACACCGACATTAACGGATGAATTTATTGTAAGGGTGGCTTTTGTATATTATTGGGAGAACAGGACTATTCATGCACAGGCTGGAGAGACTTCTGCATTCTTCTCACCGGAAACAGGACGGGTTTATTCTAATGATGTATGGAGTCAGGAAGTGGATATTATTGCTGCTGCGGGAAAGAATACTTGTAAGACAGCGAATATTCCGGTTGTGTCCGAAACAGACTATAATTCTGTAAATCCTTATTTTTTCATTTCCGGCTCATCTTCTAAATTCAATTTAGCTATCAATAGTCCGGCGAACTCTAACGGACAGTTGAAGAATTTTAAAACTTCCGGTAAAGCTTCCATTACGGAGGGAAGCAGCTATTATGGCACCCCTGCATTATCATTTGCATATTTGGATCCGGAGACTAACCCGGATTGTGCGGAGCTGGTCAATAATGTGAAAGCTGGCAATATCAAAAAGATTGATGAAATAACTTTCCCGCTTGATGTGGAAAAGAAAACATGCGCCGGCATTAAGCCGTCAGTGAGTGCTGCACCTACTACTGATGCTTGGGCAAAAGATAAATTTGAAGCAGGTGTGGAGAAAACTAATGTGACAATTGATGCTGTGTTCCTGGTATTCTATTACAATGTGAAAGGGTATGACAATAAGGCAGCTGATAAGAATCCGGTTAGGGATGTGAAGCGTATAGGGCTGATGTATATCAAGAGTGCTGATTTCAAGATGAAAGAAGGTACGGAAAAAGACCCTTCCGCAAGTTCTATTACCTTTGATATGTACTGGCAGAAACAAGATTACGATTACTCAAAAGTTCAATAATTAATGATGACACGAAATATACATAAGGCAATTATAGCGCTTCTGCTTATCGGGCTACCGTCAGTCTCTTTTGCAAAAAGATACGATGTAGCGCTTCCCGAAGTAGCTTCCTGCTTAAAAACTGCCCAACCGGGCGACCGGATTTACATCAAGGACGGCCTATACAAAGATATGCAGTTGAAATGGATAGGCAAAGGAACGGAGAAATCTCCTATTACGATAGAAGCCCTGAACCCCGGAAAAGTAAAGGTAGAAGGTGGCTCCACCTTGCGGATAGCGGGCGAGTGGCTATCTGTCAGCGGATTGCATTTCACTGACGGATATGCTCCCAAAGGTTCCGTGATAGAATTCCGTAACGGACAAGAACTGGCTAATCACTGTCGTCTGACGAATTGTGTGATAGACAAATTCAATCCGTCCCGCCGGGACCAGGCTTACAGCTATATATTGCTTTATGGTCGTCACAACAGAGTAGACCATTGTTCGTTGACAGGAAAACTTAACTTGGGGGTGACACTGATTGTCATCCTCAACGACGAACGTTGTCTGGAAAATCATCACCGGATTGACCATAACTACTTTGGAGAAAGACCCGTGTATGGCTCGAACGGTGCCGAAACAATGCGTGTAGGAACTTCCCAGCAAGCTTACAGTTCTTCAAATACGGTGATTGAGAATAACTTGTTCGAACGTTGCTCCGGTGAAGTGGAAGTAATTTCTATTAAATCCAGTGATAACATCATCCGCAACAATACGCTGTTGGAATGCGAAGGAGTGGTAGCACTGCGTCACGGTGACCGCAATACTGTGAATGATAACTTGTTTATCGGTAACGGACGTCGTAACACCGGCGGTATCCGTGTCGTCAATGCCGGACATCAGATTTACGATAATGTATTGGTCAGCTTGGCCGGAACCCGTTTCTTCTCAGCTTTGGGAGTTATGGATGCCGTACCCAATTCGTTACCTAATAGATATTGTCAAGTTGTTGATGTCAAGATGTACCGTAACACATTCGTAGATTGCACGAATATAGAATTTGGTACAGGCAAGGATATGGAACGTACTCTTGCACCGGAAAAAGTCTCATTCACGGATAATATCATCATTAATAAAGAACTCGACCAGCCTTATATAGCCGTTGATGACGTAGCGGGCATCCAGTTCAAAGATAACAAAGTGCAATTGGCAAAGAACTACTCGGCTCCGGGATTTACTACGGAAAAAGTAAAAGCTCCCCAGTTGCCCGACGATACTACGATACGTAAGGATAAAGGCGCTTCCTGGTTTAAAAACCAAGTGGCACACCCGGTAGCGAATGTTCATAAGGAATACAATGTGTCTCCGGGAACGAACTTGTCCGAAGTCATTCATTCGGCAGAACCGGGTGGCGTCATTATTTTGGCGAAAGGCACATATCCTATCCAACGTGCTATATTCATTGACAAACCGTTGACTATCCGTGCAGCCGACGCAGCCAACAAGCCGCTTGTCCGTTTCAACGGAGATAAGCCGGATAATATGGTAACTATTGCCGATGGCGGCAAACTGGTCATTGTGAATATAACATTCGATGGCGTATTAGAGCCCGGAAAGGCTTTGGCTAAAGCAGGAATCTCTACCGCTCTTGATATGATACAACCTTATACACTGACAGTAGACGGCTGCGAATTTCAGAACTTCGGAGAAGGCGGATTCTTTGCCATTAAAGGAACAAAAGCTACTTTTGCCGAAAGCGTTACCATCCGCAACTGTCTTTTCCGTGATTTGTCGGGAGATGCTATCAACTATGCAGCAGAGAAAGATGATATAGGCCGCTATAATGCCGACGACATGTTGATTGAAAACTGCTCCTTCTACCGTCTGTTGGGTTTACCTATTAATATTTATCGTGGCGGAAGCGATGAAAGTACGGCAGGCCCTTATATTACTGTCAGACATTGTACCTTTGTAGACTGTTGCAACAAAGAACGTGGAAGTGTCATGCGCCTGATTGGCCCGCAAGTACTGACAGTAGAGAACTGCAATTTTGATAATAGTGGACGCGGCGGGGCAACTATCCGCCTGGATGAGGCGACCTGGGAGAAAGTACACATTGCAAACTGTAATCTGTGGAATTCCGGTAGAATGATGACTACCACTTCCCAGGCAATACAGGGAAAGATGTACAATTTCCGTCCCGCATATATCAATGCCGAAGCATACGATTATACTCCGGTGAAGGGTAGCGAACTGGAAAAACTTTCTATCGGCTTGAACTAGTATTATCAGGCACGGATTACACGGATTTCACGGTTGCTTTATGCCAACCATCAGTCTAAAAACCGTGTAATCCGCGTAATCCGTGCCTGAATTTATTACATAAATTAATTATGAACATATACGTAAGATGAGAAAACTTATTATTTGCATATTCATGGTTTTAGGTGGATGCCTCTTTTCATTTGCCCAACATCCGTCCCTTCTTTTCACACAGGAAGAAGTGAACGAGATGAGGGCAGGAAAGGGGACAGTACCCGCATTCGACAAATCTCTTTCGGAAGTGTTGGCCGCAGCCGATGCAGCAGTAAACTCTCCTGTCTCCGTTCCGGTTCCCGTAGATGGCGGTGGCGGTGTGGTACACGAACAGCATAAATCCAATTACTATGCCATGTTCCATTGTGGAGTTGCCTATCAGTTGACAGGGGATAAGAAATATGCCGCCTACGTGGGCGATATGTTGGAAGCCTATGCTAAACTATACCCTACTTTAGGGTTCCACCCCCTGCTACTTTCCCCCGTTCCGGGACGTCTGTTTTGGCAGACACTGAATGAAAGTGTATGGCTGGTGCATACAGCGGTTGCTTATGACTGTATCTATAACACACTCTCACCCAAACAGCGTGCCACTATCGAGAAGAATCTCTTCGTTCCGATGGCGGACTTCATCATGGACGGTATGGGAGACAACCATGCAAATAACAAGACATTCAATAAAATGCACAACCATGCTACATGGGCTACGGCCGCCGTCGGTATGATTGGCTTTGCGATGAATCGTGAAGATTACGTAAAGAAGGCACTTTACGGTTCTGACGGAACAGGCAAACGGGGCGGCTTTATCCGCCAGATGGATTACCTGTTCTCTCCCGACGGTTACTTCACGGAAGGAGCCTACTATCAACGTTATGCCATCTGGCCTTTCGTCATCTTCGCCCAGTGCATCGAGAACAAACTGCCGGACTTGAAAATCTTCAACTACCGGGATAGCATTCTTTCAAAAGCCCTCTCCACATTGATACAACTTTCTTATGAAGGCGAATTCTTCCATATTAATGATGCCTTGCTGAAAGGGCTTTCCGCACAGGAACTGGTATATGCGGTAGACATATTATATAATGTTAATCCTTCGGACAAATCACTGCTGTCCGTTGCAAATAAGTACCAGCATACTTATCTCCCTACTATCGGCGGTTTTAAAGTAGCCCGTGATATTGCCCGCGGAGAAGCTGCCCCGATTATCTATCGCAGTAGTGTATTCCGTGACGGACGCAAGGGGGATGAAGGCGGCATAGCCGTAATCCGCTCTACAGACTCTAATCTGAATAGCGCATTGACACTGAAAGCTACCTCACACGGCTTGAGCCACGGACATTTTGATAAACTGACAATGGCGTATTACGACAATGGAAACGAGATTCTGCCCGACTACGGCGCTTCCCGCTTCCTGAATATCGAAGCCAAGTACAAAGGTCATTATACCCGTGAAAACCAATCGTTTGCCAAACAGACAATTGCGCATAACACATTGGTAGTAGACGAAACATCCAACTTTGCCGGAGACATGAAAATCTCTTCGCACTATCATTCGGACATCATCTACCATGATTTCAACGGCGGACATTTTCAGGTAATGGTGGCGAAGGACACCAATGCCTATCCCGGAATAGAGATGAAACGTACACTGGCTTACGTGGCTACCCCTTTCCTGCAATTTCCGCTAATCCTGGATGTGCTGCAAGCAAATGCGGACAAAGAGCACCAATACGATTACCCTATCTGGTATAACGGACACTTCGTTTCCTTGAACTTCCCTTACGCCAAAGCAACTAACGAACTGAAAACTCTTGGCACAAAGGACGGCTATCAGCATCTCTGGCTGGAAGCCTGGGGACAGAACAAGAACCGGAATACATCGAGCTTCACCTTCGTTAATAAGAACCGTTTCTATACTGTCAGTACAGCCACTACTCCGCAGACAGAGATGAAGATGCTTCGTCTGGGAGCCAATGACCCTGATTTCAACTTGAGAAACGAAACCGCTTTCCTGATAAGGGAAAAAGCACGGAAGAACCATACATTCGCCACTTCCATCGAAACGCATGGAGAATATGATGTGGTAATGGAAACTTCCAGTAACCTGACCTCATCTTGCGAAGAGGTGAAAGTCGTGATGGATACGGCTTCCTATACAGTGGTGAAAGCAACCTATAAAGGCGGGCATTCCGTAATGCTTTGCTTAAGCAACACCGATACCGACAGAGAGAAAGGGCACCGCCTGACGGTCGAAGGCACTATGTATGCCTGGAACGGTCGTTGCGGAGTATTTATGAAATAAACAAACCATTAATAGACAAAAGTATGAAAACATGTAGTGAAACTTATCAGTTTGAGAAAGATTTGAAGTGGGAAAATCCTGCTCCGGGTGTAAATCGCCAGATTATGGCGTATGACGGTCAGTTGATGATGGTCAAAGTAAAATTTGACAAAGGTGCGGTAGGTAGTATGCATGAGCACTACCACAGCCAGGCGACTTACGTAGTAAGCGGCAAGTTTGAACTGACCATCGGCGATAAGAAAGAAATCCTTTCTGCCGGAGACGGCTACTATGTAGCGCCCGACGAGCTGCACGGTTGTGTTTGCCTTGAAGCCGGTATATTGATTGATACGTTCAGCCCTGTGCGTGCAGATTTCTTAAACCTGTAAATGTATGAAGGTAAAAGGACTCCGATGGATGGTTATCGGGTTAATCATGCTGATAACCATTATCAACTACCTGGATAGAGGTACGCTCAACTATATGTGGGTGGCTAATATCGACTATCGCCTGGTTCCCGAAGCGGATGCGTCGGCAGATAAAGGTAATCATGCTGTCCTGGCAGGAGAGCAGTATATCTTGACAGCCGCCAACGGCAACCGGGATTCTGTCAGCGTAGCCAACGTACAGATGAAGGAGAAAAACGGCGTTACGTTCGTAACCAATCGCGAAGGTATCGCTATCGACCTCGGCTTGATAGACCGCAACGACCCGGATGCTTCGCAGAAAGCGAAAGATATTCTCGGTCTGATAACTATCTTCTTTATGATAGCATACGGTATCAGCCAGCTCGTCTCCGGGAAACTGTACGACAAGATTGGATGCCGGAAAGGTTTCTTCTGGAGCGTGCTCGTCTGGGGGGCAGCGGATGCATTGGCATCCCTTTCACGGGGAATCTTCTCGCTGACCTTCTTCCGGATGATGCTCGGATTGGGGGAAGCCGGTCCGTGGCCCGGTACGACGAAAAGTAACGCCGAATGGTTTCCGCAGAAAGAACGCGCTTTCGCACAGGGTTTGTTCGGGGCGGCAGCATCCATCGGTTCAATCCTTGCACCGATTATCATCCTGATGCTGTTCATTGCTTTCGGCTGGAAACTGACTTTTATTGTAGTCGGCGGATTGGGACTGATTTGGTTGATTCCCTGGTTGATTATCAATAAGGAAGGGCCGAAGAAGCATCCTTGGATTACAGAAGAAGAACGTACTTATATCCTGAGCGGTCAACCCGAACAGGAACTGAAAACCGAGGATAAAGGAAAAAGCTGGGGCGAACTGCTTCGGGTAAGAAAGAACTGGTCTGTCATTTTGGGACGGTTCTTCCTCGACCCTATCTGGTGGATGTTCGTGACATTCCTGCCGTTATATCTGGCAGATGTGTTCCACTTGAATATCAAAGAGGTGGCATTCTCCGCTTGGGTTCCGTATGTAGGTGCGGCATTGGGAAGCATTGCCGGCGGCTGGTATTCCGGTTGGCTGATAAACCGGGGACATACGGTGAACTATGCCCGCAAGGCGGCAATGCTGATTGGCGGGATTATCATCATCCCGTCCATCCTGGCGGCTATCATGTCTACTACGGCTCCGGTTGCTATTGTCTTCATGGCATTGGTACTGGGTGGATTCCAGTTCTTCATGACGAACTTGCAGACTATCCCGAGCGACCTGCACAGTGGCAAGTCTGTCGGCTCGCTGGCAGGACTGGGCGGTGCTTCGGCCGTATTGGGTACTATCCTGGCAATCCTTTTTGCCAGTTATATTACGAATTGGATATTATTATTCAGCTTGTTGGGAGCTTTGGTGCCGCTATCGTTGTGCTCCATCTTCCTGACAGTAGGAGAGATTAAACAAATAGAAAAATAAACGTATTTTAAAAACAAGACAATTATGAAATTAGAAGGAAAAGTAGCTATCGTAACAGGTGGCGCACGCGACCTTGGCCGCGCAATATCAGTGAAATTGGCAGCAGAAGGTGCAAAAGTTTGCCTGAACTATTTCGACAATGAAGCCGATGCACAGGAAACATTGGCACTGATTAAAAACGTCGGTGGCGAAGCAATCGCTGTTCAGGGCGATATGACAAAAGCTGCTGCGGTAAAGAATCTTTTTGCAGAGTGCAACAAGGCATTTGGCGACAAGGTAGATGTATTGGTGAATGTAGTGGGCGGCATCGTAGGCCGTAAGAAAATCACCGAACAGGACGAAGACTGGTATGACTTCCTGATGGATGTCAATATGCGTTCCGTATTCCTCTGTACCCGTGAAGTGGTTCCGATGATGCCGGCGGGCGGCTCTATCGTCAACTTCTCTTCATTGGCTGCCCGCGACGGCGGTGGCAACGGAGCTTCCATGTATGCAACCGCGAAAGGTGCGGTAATGACATTTACCCGTTCTATGGCAAAGGAACTCGGCCCTCAGGGAATCCGTTGCAATGCTATCTGCCCGGGTACGATTGCCACTTCTTTCCACGACCGTTTCAATACGCCTGAAAACCGCGAACGTATGAAAGGCTCTTACGCATTGCGCCGTGAAGGAACTGCCGATGAAGTTGCCGACCTGGTTTGCTTCCTCGCTTGCTCCGAATCTTCTTACCTGACAGGTACGAACATTGATATCAACGGTGGTTGTTTCTTCTCTTAAAGAAGAAATCTGATACCGTCATTCCGAACGTAGTGAAGAATCTGCCCTTTTGCAGATACAAAGAGCAGATTCTCCGCTTCGCTCCGAATGACATACTTACTTACTTTAAAGAAAATAGTTATGAGACGAATCTTTACTATATGGGCTGTATGCCTCTGTTGGGGAATACTGAATGCCGCTCCCTTAGGCCCGTTTAATGCGACATTGCTTGAACAGCTAAAAAACGACTATCAGAAAGGTGACAAAGAAGTTACCCGCTACATTGAACTTCAGGAAAAGGTGGCAGAGAAATATATAAAGATGACTCCTCTATCGGTGACTGCCAAGAAAAAACTTCCCCCCAGCAAAGACCCCAGGGATTATATGACTTTATCTCCTTACTGGTGGCCTGATTCTACCAAGACCGACGGACTTCCTTATATCCGTAAAGACGGTGAACGCAATCCCGAAGTCTACGAATACCCCGAACGTGAGAATGCCAACCGTTTCGGTGATGCCGCTTACTGCCTGGGAGTACTCTATTATATCACAGGAAAAGAAGTCTACGCCAAAGCATGCGCCAATCACTTGCGGACATGGTTCACAGACCCGAAACTGGGTATGAACCCGAATATGACTTACGCCCAAGCCGTGCCGGGCATGAAAAATATGAGAGGTTCGGGCTTCATTGACTCGCATCGTTTCAGCCGTGCATTGGGTGTCGCCAAACTGATAGAAGGCTCGAAAAGCTGGACTCCCTCGGATAAGAAAAAACTCGATGATTGGGCGACCGCCTTCTGCTACTGGATGGAGAACAGCACGCAAGGACAAAGAGAATCCCATGCCGCCAACAATCATGGCTTGTGGTACGAAGCCATCCACTTGATGGTATTGGCTTACTTGGACCGTACCGACCGTATCCGCGAAGTGGCGGAACAAAGTATTCTCCCCAAGATGGGTGCACAGATTGCCGACGACGGCTCGTTACCCCAGGAATTGAAACGAACTCTCTCCCTGCATTATTCCACTTTCGCTCTGGAAGCCTTGATGGAAGCCAACCAAATCACCAGTCAGATAGGTATCAACCTATGGAGCACTCCTGCTTCCAACGGAAAAGTGGCTTCGCAGGCAGTAGATTATCTGTATCCGTTTTATCTGAATCCCGAAAGTTGGAAGTTCAAACAGATTAAACCTTTCGACCAGTCCCGCGCCGCCATTCTCCTTTATGAAGCGGGAACGGCATTGGGTAATCAGAAGTATGTCGATACGGCAAAGCGCATCGGTTTGAAATACAGTACGTCCGATGTGGAAACAATACCGTATCTGGTTTTAAAGAAGAAATAAAATTTGAAGAAGAAATAAGATTATCTTCACCTAATATAAAGTGATAACATGAAACTGAAACTGATTTTTTGTTTGGGTATACTGCCGCTTCTCTGCCTTGCACAAGAAGCGCAACCACAGCAGTTCTCCAACCGCTATGGCATGAAGATGACGCGGAACGACGACGGTTCATACGCCTTGCTGTATGCAAAGAAATACGCAAAGTTTATTGACGTGAATACCATTCCCGATGTGATGGTTCCCTATACCTATCAGGCAGACCGCTTGAAAAGCAAGGATTATAAAGGGGTGACTACAAAGGACATCGTCTACAAGAAACATAAGGATTACGAACTGATACTCACGGTAGACTTTGCTGAGACAGAGAAGCCTGCCCCGTTTGTTGTTTATATTCACGGTGGCGGATGGGCGCGCGGTAATAACGGTTCGTCCCGGTCTTTATCCCAATACTTGGCGAAACAGAAAGGCATAACAGGCGTACGTGTCTCTTATACATTGGCACCTCAATCCGATGCAACGGTGAAAGTCTCTATTCAGGATATTCTGGACGCAGTGAAGTATGTACAGGAACATGCCGCAGAACTGAACATTAACCCTGACCGCTTCGGCTTCCTGGGTACTTCTGCCGGTGCGCACTTGGCGGCAGTAGCTGCGATGACTGTCCCCGGTACAAAGGCTTTCGTAGGCTATTCCGGTATTTATGACCTGGAAAAAGCTGCCATCACTATGAAAACAAAAGACCCCCAGCGTATCGCATACTTCTGTGACAGGGAGCCGAAAGTGCTTCGTGAAGCCTCTCCCATAAATCTGATTCCGAAGAAGAACGTTCCCGCTTCCATGTTGGTATGTGGCACGTGTGATGTTACGGTAGAGTGTGAACAGAGTGAAATGTTCGCGTCTGCTTTAAAGAAAAGAGGTGGAGTCTGCGACTTGTTGAAGTATGAATTCTATGACCATAACGTAAGTTCGAAGACTTCGGACAAGATGGAAGAGATTTTTTTCAAGTCGGTAGATTTCCTGACCAACCATATTAAATAAATCCAAATGAGAAAAGGAATCCTATTTTTAGCCCTTTTTGCCTTTATCGCCTGCTCCAATAGTTCGTCGGAAGTGATAGATGAGAAAGAACAGCCGAAACCGGAAGGACCGAAACCGGAACAACCGGTGGATGGCACATTAACCGCTGACGGTAATAGTGCAAAAACGTATGACTTGATTAAACGTTCAGGCTATAACCATGAAGCTCCCGACTCCTCGTGCGAACATAAGACAGAGCACTTCCAACATATTCAGCAGGTACATGACAACCAGCTAAATAAGTACGTATTTGCTTTCTTTATTCATGCCGAGATAGACGACGACCGCGGACTGACAAACATCACCGACCGCCAGCGTAATGAGATAAAGACGGATAATAAGTCTCCGAAAAGCCTTGTCGGGCAAAAGGGAGAGACTATGGTGTTTCGCTGGAAATTCTGTTTGCCGGCAGGATTCCAGACGACAACCAAATTTTCCCATCTCCACCAGTTGAAGGGTATTGATAATTCATCGGGCACGGCAGACGTCAGTTCCCCGCTTATCACCCTGACTGCTTATTCCAACAGCGGCAGTAAAGGCGGTCAACAACTGCGTGTACGTTATGACAAACGTGGCGGAAGCACTACTACCCTTGCCAGTACAGACCTTGCCGGCTTCCTCGGCAACTGGGTAGAAGTAGAAGAAAAAGCCTGTTTCGGTGAAAACGGTTCGTATGAAGTAGTCATCACACGCATAAAAGACGGAAAAGTTCTCTTGAAATTCGGCCCTGAAAAAATGGATATGTGGCGCACGGACTGTACGGGACTTCGTCCCAAATGGGGTATCTACCGCTATCTGGGCGAAAACCGGAGTTGGCAAGACCAGTTGCGTGACGAAGAAATCCGTTTTGCCGATTTCTCCATCAAGAAGCTTTAGAGAGGGATTTTAAAGAAAACCTTAGAAAAGGACAGACGGTTAGTTTTGTCTATTATGGTGGTCTCCTGTCCGGGATATACTTTGCGGGTATATTTTCGGGTGGGAGATTGTCGTTTAGAATGTTTCTATAAGCATCATCTTTTTCATCAAAGCAAAAAAAGTATAGAAAGTCTTCCCTAAATAATATATTTAAGTAACTTTGCTTCATCTCGAATTCACGTTGAACTTTAAGTTGTTATACTATTGGAATGGGAAAAAGTGCAGATTGGATGAAGGAAGAGAGGTTTAAATCCTTCTTTACTCAATACTACAAAGAGCTCTATTATTTCGCCTGTGGATATGTGAAAGATACATGCATTGTAGAAGATATCGTCAGCGAGTCTTTCGTCAAGTTGTGGGCAAATATGGAGAATATCCAGGAATTTGCTGTGAGAAGATATTTACTGCAAACAGTGAAAAATGCCTGCATTGACTATCTGCGCACTCAGAAAGAATTTTTCCCGGTGGAAGAATGTTACACGTTGGCAGATTTGGATGAGAATCCGTTAGACTATCTTATCTCCCAAGAAGATGAATCCCGTATCATTACTGCCATAAAAGAACTTCCACAACGCTATCAGGAAACTTTAAAGCTCCGAAGTTTTGAAAAACTCAAATATAGTGAGATTGCCCAAAAGATGAATATATCCGTAAATACGGTGAAATCCAATCTGCGTGAAGCCATCCTTATTTTAAGGAAAAAACTGGGAATCTTGCTAATCTTTATTTTTTTTCAGATTTAGACCCACCCTTTTTCTAACCAACATCGTCTTTAATATATATGCAGGAAAATAATAACATAAATAGGATAAATGAACTGATATCTTCTTTCTTTGAAAAAGGATTATCAGAAAAGGAACGGACTGAACTGAAAAAGATACTGGAAAATCCGGAGAATAAACGCTATTTCAGGGAAGCCTATACCATCGAACTGGTCGCAAGGAATATGAAACTTGATGATTATATGGATTCTGCCTACGACAGGGTGATGGATACTATCAAGGGACAATCTCATGCCCGCCCTGTGCAAAAGAGAAGGTATTTGTTGGTGTGGAAGAATATTGCTGCAGTCATCTTGTTCACAGTATCTTGCTGGGCTGCTTATGAATGGGGAAGTCGTACTGATAGTCTTATAGACGGGATGACTGAAGTAAATGCCCCTTTAGGTTCCAAGTCCGTTTTAAGTCTGCCGGATGGTTCTGTTGTGACATTGAATTCGGGTAGTAGCATCGCATACGCCAAATCTTTCGGAACTGAAGTGCGGAAGATTGAACTGCACGGCGAAGCTTTCCTGGAAGTACAGAAAGATAAGAAGCCATTTATCGTTTCTGCCAAAGGAACGGAGATAACAGTACTGGGAACCAGCTTCAATGTGAAAGCATATGATGACGAGGATATTGTAGAAACGACGCTGGTTAAAGGCTCTGTGAAAGTGAAGCCTGATACGGGCCGGGAAATTCCTGAAGTCTACCTGAAACCGAACGAAACCGTCCTGATTTGTAAGAAAAATAAGGATGATATACAGGTAGAACTTAAGAAAGATGTGAATACCCTGTTATACACATCCTGGAAAGACCCTAAATGGATAATTCAGAAGGAGACATTAGAAAGTATAGTCAAGAAACTGGAACGCAAGTATAAAGTGGAGATAAGTATCCAGGACGAACAGTTGAAACACTATAAGTTTACCGGAATCCTGATGGATGAAACGATACAGCAAACACTCGACTTGATGAGGGATACGGCTCCTATTGACTATTGCTGGGAACAGGGAGTGATTAAGATTAGAATAGATAAGCAGCGAAGTAGGGACTTTGAAAAGATAATGAGCAATTGACCTTAAAATGTTTAACTTTATAAATTAATATGACGCCTATGAGACACATCTGACCGAGAAAAATGCAAGGTCGAAGAAAATGGTAGTTCCTTCGACCTTAATTAAATTGTCCTAATCACTAATTATTAAAAACAATTTATTCACAAAGATATGAAAAAATATCTGAAAGTAAAATTCTTGCAGTCAAGAATTACGGGATTCCTATGCCTGTTTTGTTGCCTTTTCATGTTCACTTCCGAATGTTACGGCCAACAGGCAAAACGGGAAAAAATTACTTTGAATGTCACTAATCTCCCTGTCAGAGAGGTAATCGGGAATATTGAAAAGCAGACTGATTATCGTTTCTTCTATTCGGAGAACCTGAAAGATTTAGATAGACCGGTTTCTATCAAATGTGAGAATGCGGGGATAGAATACACAATGCAGAAGATTCTGTCCGGCACTTCTCTGGATTATAAGATAAATGAGAACCGGGTTGTTTCAATTGTTCCTAAAACCCAGTCGAAAGAAAAACTGCAACGGTTGAACGGTTCTATTATTGATGAGAAAGGAACGCCCCTGATTGGTGTGTCTGTACTCATAAAGGGAACCTCGCAAGGTACAATCACTGATATTGACGGAAAGTTCTATTTGGATAATGTAGAACCATCATCTACTGTCGTTTTCTCCTATATAGGATATGAAACGATTGAGAAACCGGTGAATGGGAAAAGGGAACTGACCGTTATTCTGAAAGAAAACTCTCATTTGCTGAAAGAAGTGGTAGTAGTCGGCTATGGTGCGCAACGGAAAGTAAATTTATCCGGGGCGGTGTCGATGGTATCCGTTGACGAGCAATTATCCGGCAGGTCTATTTCAAGCACTTCCACTGCATTAAGCGGATTAGTACCGGGATTGATGGTACAGCAGTCCAGTGGTATGGCAGGTAAGGATGGTGCTACTTTGAGAGTACGCGGACTGGGTACGGTCAATAACTCGGTTCCTTTGATTGTGGTGGACGGTATCCCCGATATAGAAATAGACAGAATCGACATGAACGACATAGAGAGCATATCCGTATTGAAGGATGCCTCTTCATCGGCGGTCTATGGCTCGAGAGCGGCTAATGGCGTTATCTTGATTACAACGAAGAAAGGTAAATCCGGGCGGGTGAATGTGAATTATTCGGGTAATTTCTCCGTTGGAAAAGCTACCGGTTTCTATGATTTCTTAGCCGATTATCCGAGGGCACTGACATTGCATAACCAGGCAGCGACAAATGGTAATAGCGGTGCTATTTATAAGGACGGAACTATTGACGAATGGATGGCCAAGGGAATGGTAGACCCGGTGCTGTATCCTAACACCGACTGGTGGGATGTTATCTTCCGTTCTCCTTTTACACAAAATCATAGCTTGTCTGCTACGGGTGGAAATGAGAAAGGGACTTATTATCTGTCCATCGGTCTGCTGGACCAGGAAGGCTTGATGATTAACAATGACTACAGACGCTATTCTTTCCGCGTGAATGTAGACCAAAAAGTAGGCAACCATTTTAAGGTCGGCTTGAACGCAGCAGGACAGTGGTCGGACCAGGTATATCCGTTGGACGAAGGATTGCTCTCTTATGGAAACGCTTCCACATGGGAGATGGTCAGGACAGTGGCGGGTATTTTGCCGCAACACCCGGTTACGGGAGAGTATGGCGGTGCGATGGCGTATGGTGAAGATATTCTTGCCGCCAACCTTTTGTCTAAATATAGCGTGAACAATAATAAGCTGGAGCGTAAGGACTTTAACGGTATGGCTTTTCTGGAGTGGCAACCCTTGTCGTTTCTTCAGTTCAGGGCAGATTATGGCCTGACCTACCGGAATGATTTTACAAAATCGTGGAGCATGCCTACTATTCTACAGAATTTTCAGACCGGATTGCCTGGCTATGAGACTGTAACAAAGAGTACCGGTATCACGGATTATACGCGCGAACGTACAAAAACAATTCTGAACTTGCACGCTATTTATAATCAGGAGATTTTCAGCGGACACAATTTGCGTTTCCAGTTTATATACTCCGAGGAGTATTGGCACGAAAGGTCACAAAGCAGTTCGCGGAATGACAGGTTCCACCCGAACCTGACGGAAATAGACGGTGCGGGAGTGACTACCCAGTCTACCGGCGGTTCGTCCAGTAAAGAAGGTTTGCGTTCCATTGTAACCAAATTGAATTATGATATACATGACAAGTATATGTTGCAGGCATTGGTACGTTGGGATGCATCGTCCAAATTTTCTAAGGGACACCAATGGGGAACATTTCCTTCTGTATCTGCCGCATGGCGTTTCTCGGAAGAAGGATTTTTCGAACCGCTGAAAGATGTAGTTTCTAATGCAAAAATCAGAATGTCCTGGGGAAAAGTCGGAAATAATTCCGGTGTAGACCGTTATTATCAGAAAGATACCTATAACTCTTATCCATACACATTCGGAGATAACATACTGGTAGAAGGCTATGCCCCTTATAAACTGATTGACCCGAACTTTACCTGGGAATCTACCGCTATGACTAACTTGGGGCTGGAGCTCTCTTTCTTCAACAATCGCCTGAAGATGGAACTGGACTTATATAATAAACTGACAACGAGCATGATTCGTCCGGGACAAGTATCCAGACTCCTGTCGGGACTGGAAGCACCTGACCGGAATATTGGGGAAATGAGAAACCGGGGAGCCGAAATCTCCCTTTCCTGGCAAGACCAGATAGGTGACTTCTCCTATGGTATCGGAATCAACTATTCATATAATAAGAATAAGTTGCTTAAATGGAATGAACGGTTAGGGCGCGGAGATAAATTCCTGGGCTATCCCTACGAAATGGTTTATACATACAAGGCTGTCGGAATCGCGCAGACATGGGAAGAGATAGCCAATGCTCCCTATCAGAATGATAACCTGGCTCCCGGAGATTTATTGATGGAAGATATTAATGGCGACGGAGTGATTGACAGCAATGACAAGGTAGCCATGCCCAATAGCATGCGTTACATTCCTACGAGTGATTTCAGTATCAGCTTCAATGCAGACTGGAAAGGATTTGATTTGAGTATGCTCTTTCAAGGTAATGCGGGAAGAAAGAATTTTTGGCTGGATAACTTCAATAATGTAAACGTATATACGTCCCGTTATGCTTTTCAGGAACACCATCTGGATACCTGGTCGCCCGATAACCGGGGAGCGAAATTCCCGCGTTTGACATCGGGCAGTAACGGCGGATTCAATCAGGAACAATCTACTTTCTGGCTGTATTCATGTGATTATATCAGACTGAAAAATATCCAGTTAGGGTATCGGATACCCTCGAAACTCCTTAAACATATAGGTGTGAGCTCGGCACGTATCCATATATCGGCGGAGAATCTGTTTACGATTACTAAATGGCCGGGTTTGGACCCGGAGAAACTTCCTAAAAGCGGTTCGGAAATACCTTATCCGCTCATGAAGAATTATTCTTTAGGTATAAATGTAACGCTTTAAAACTATATAATATGAAAAGACATATCAATAGTATATTATTACTGGTCGTTTTATTAGTACAGGCTAGTTGCATTAATAATTTGCTTGACTATCCGGCTACAACAAAAATTAGTGCGGACACTTTTTGGGAAACGACCGAAGATGCGGAGAAAGGGGTGAACGCTGTTTATAACGCAATGAGGAATGCATTCGGACTGTTTTATAGGTTGGATTGTTATCCTAATGCAGACCTCGTTTATTTTCAGAATGCGAACAGCCAGTCGATAACTTCCGATTATTGGAATAAGTGTTATGCTTCTATCAACAGGGCAAATAATGCCATTGTGCAGCTACGCAGGATGCAGTCGGAAGCGGTTACGGAAAAAGACTTGAACCTGCTGAAACGATACGAGGGAGAAGTACGATTTATCAGGGCTCTTCATTATGCGCTTATGATTGACTTATACGGAGATGTCCAGTACCTGGACCATGTACCCACGCAGGAAGAAGCGTATAGCATTGCAAGAACGCCGATTACTCAAGTCAGGGATTTTATAATGGAAGATTATGATTATGCTATATCAGTACTTCCCGATTCTTACGAATCGAGTGACGACCAGGGACGGGCAACTAAAGTTGCGGCTTATGCATTCAAGGGAAAACTGGAACTGTTTTGGGCTTGCTGGAAGAAAAACGGGCGTCCTGAAGTGGATAACTTCCAGCAAAGCGAGTCGGAAGCGAAAGAATATTATGAGAAAGCTATCGGTAATTTTAAAGAGGTGATGAAACCTGCCTATAATCTCCAACTGTTTAAGGACGGTGCTCCCGGAGAATATGTAAATCCGAACTATCTCCAACTCTTTACACTGGAAAATGAAAAATGCTCGGAAGTCATTTTCTCCATCCAGTATGGCGGGCCTAATATCGGACAAGGTGAAGAATTCGTCAAAATCTTCGGAAACCGGAGCGTCCTGAACGGATGGGCAAATATGCAACCGACAAATTACCTGGTGAACCTGTATCAGAGTACCAAAACCGGTGATTATGTTGAACCGGTCGTTCTGAATAAGAACCAAAACCTGACCAATGGTTCGGCTAATCCTAAAACATACGAAGGGCGTGATTACCGCATGCGGGGCACTATCGTTTGGAACGGACAGAAAATGCGTACAATCACTCCCGACGGAATGACGATTGGGGACAGCGTGCCTTTTATGTTCGGTAATAAGAATGGCTACCTGGATTATAATGATAGCAGGACGGGATATATGTTCCGCAAATTCGTGAGACAATATGCCGGCTATTCCAGGTCTAACGGTCCGCAGGATTTCTATCTGATGCGTTTGCCGGATGTCTGGCTGATGTATTGCGAAGCGATGAACGAACTTTATGGACCGTCGGACGAACTGTTCACCCTCATTGACAAAATCAGGGGAAGAGGAAAGCTCCCGGCTTTGAACCGTGAAAAGTTCAAGACCAAGGAGACATTCTTTGGTGCTGTCAAGCAGGAGAGAGCCGTTGAGTTTGTGGCCGAAGGGCAGCGTTTCTTTGACCTGCGGAGATGGCGGCTTGCGGAAAAAGTCTGGGACTATCCGAACGGCAGGGAATTGCGCAGCACATTGAATGACTTTATTCAAGACCAATATAAGAATGCGACAGACCGTACATTCCCCAGGTATTATATCTATAATATCCCTGAAGATGAGCGTGTGTTGAATCCTAATCTGACTCAGAATAAACCATGGTTGTAATTAAAATATAGAGAAATGAAAACACATATCATATCAATTGTAAAGGTGTTACTCCTGACCATTGTCCTGGGAGCTTGCGATACCGACGAAGAAGTGTATCAGGTGACAGACCGGATGGATGCTTATATAAGTTCTGTACAACTATATACGGCGGACAACCGCAATGTTGCTACGCAGGTGACCATTGACGATGCGAACGGGATTATCAACGTAGAAGTCAAGAACGGAGTAAACCGGGCTCACCTGAAACCTCGTTGTTCTTTGGCTCCTGAGGCTACCATCACTCCTAAAATGGGCGTGTGGACTGACTTCAGCGTATCGGTGAAATATACCGTTATCTCCGGAAGCGGAGAGGTATATAAGGAATATAAGATTATTGTTGTTGAAAAGGAATAAAGAAAGATATGAAAAAGATAAGTTGGTTTTCGCTGTATTTACTGCTCTATGCTGTTGCAGTAGCGTTCTGTTCATCTTGTTCTGATGATGAAAGTCCTTTGCGAAATGACCTTTTACGGAAAGATGTGGGACCGGTTCTGGTAGGAAATACATTGGAATTTGCCTACGCAATAGGTTCTACGGATGGCACTCCGATAAAAGCAGTGGAGGTTACAGCGTCTTTCCCGGGTGCCGAAGGAACCGGGATTGCCATGAATAGCAGATACACCAATCCGGATAACGGTGAAGAAGAGGAAGTGCGTATTGCTACGGAGACAAGCACGGAAGGAACTGTTTCCAAAGCCTATATTGTCGATACGGTTGCTGCGACTATACGTTATTTCTATGTTGTGCCCGAAGCTGCCCGGGGTAGTAAGATAAAATTCCATTTCCGCAGTATTACCGGAACAGGTGAAGCTACTGTCCAGTCTCCTGAATATACAGTGAGCAATGTGGAAATCTTTAAGAATCTGTCATTGTCGTCCGGAGAGAGAAACTGTTTCTCTTTGGAGACGATGCAGTCTTACTCCGTGACTCAGGTAGAAGAAATGGGTATTGCCGGCAAGATTGATTTTATCTATACTTACAAGCCGACAATGGGGTCCGGATGGTCGTTTGCCCACGGGCTGGTATCTCCATCCAATGAGAAAGGATATTTGTATCCTGTTGAAATTCCGTCGGGAGCAACCAACCGCACTTTAATGGAAAAAAGGTATTGGCCTGACGGTCAACTGAAGACCAGTGGAGTGCCTACTATCTATGTCGATGAGATAGATTTGCGCCAGGCTGCATTGGACGGAGTGACCGCACATGCTTACGAGTTAGGACAATACCAGGGAGTCTTGATAAAGAGTCATGACGGGAAGTATATCGCCTATTTGTATATCAACGAGACAAGCAGTAATCTGAAACGTATGAGTTTTGCGATAAAGCGTTTAACTTTAAAATAGTCTGATATGAAAAACTATATAAAAAATATCTATCTGTTAATCATCTTTCTCTTTGCTGCAGTAGCTTGCAGTGATAATGACGATGTGATAAAGAAAGATGAGCCCGGAGAGGTGATACCGCCGGTAGTGGTCGAACCTGTAACTGTACTGGATGAGCAATTTGATGATAAGAACAATTATCTGACATCGGGTGGCCAGCCGTTTCCCGCTTCTTTTTCCAACGGTTATTTTGAAAGAACCGTATCCGATGAGGTTATTCAGGATTTGAATCTGAAAGTGTTTTTGGCACAGTGTCGTCTGGAACCGGACGCTCCCGGCGTTTCAGTGAATGGCAGTACGACCTCGGACGGACGTATTCTGTTGGATGCCAATACCGGAGCCATAGAGACGGGACTGTTGGGCAGTGTTTCGAAAATCTCACTGGTAGCCGCCAATGGTTCTGTCGATAACACAGGTACAAAAGTCGTGTTGATGATTAAGGCAAAAGGTGGAAACTGGGAAGTCTACGCAACAAGCCCGCTCCTTTCCGGCACAAATGCCTGTGAATGGGTATTGGATAAGAAAATTATGAAATATCCGATTTACGTGAAGATTGTTGCGGATGGGGCAACCTCTTCCACCGCTTTGGCAATCTATGATTTTAAGCTGGAAGGGACTTTATGCGAATCTCCTGTTGAGCCGGGACCGTCACCTGAAAACACCTTGTTCAATGAAGGGTTCTATAATGACGGTGAAGGTATAAAGATCTTTAAGGCTAGCGACGGTTCGGCTTTCCCCGGAGGAAACTGGAATACCAAAGAGGGCTATTTCGAAAGGACCATAGGCGAACAGGTATTGAAAGTGCGGCTGCACGGATGCCGTATCGATTATACGGAGAATCGTATTTCCATTTATGGAGAGGACACCTCTAAGGGGCGTTTGCAGATAGGAACAGGTGGAGGATATATTGAATTCCCCGTGTTGGGTTCAGTAAGTAAAATCTCTTTGGCTCTTTCTGCCGGAACTGCCGGAGATGTAGCCACCCGTGCCTTGATACAGTATCGCGATAAAGGAACCAGTGACTGGAAAGACCTTGCCATGAGTGAGGATATTACGGCAAATTCGCCTGTGAAATGGGAATTGAATGATGTTTCCGCTAATCCGGTAGCTATTCGTATTATGCAAGACCCTGTTATTACCAAAGGAAATTCATTGGCTATCTATGATTTGGTGATAGAAGGAGCAACAGACCTGCTGCCGGAAGAAGCGGTTGATGTGACGTTGATGGATGAACGGTTTAGAGACTTGGCCATATATACGGTAACTGCGACAGGAGGCGCCCCGGACAGATATACTTTCTATGAAGAGTTGCATTATGACCGTGAAGTAGAAGGAAGAACTTTACGCACTAAAATTTATCAAGGACGTGTACAGAACACTACACAACCCCCTGCAAATGCAAATGGTGCGACACAAGGGCGCCTGTTACTGAAGAATTTTGCCGAAGGTGGTGCTTTGGAAACGCCGATTTTCGGTAGAGTCAAATCAATTGTAGTGAAAGTAACTTCGGCTGACACCGGACAGAAAAGTAAAGCCGTACTGCAAACAAGAGGCGTAGGCGATGACAAATGGACGGATTATGCTGTTAGTGGTGAGGTGGATGACCAAACGGTTTTATCATGGGAGTTGGAAAATATCTCGGACGAGCCTGTTGCATTACGGATTATACAACATCCTGATTATACTCACAATATGGGTATCTATAATCTCACGATAGAAGGAACACTTTATTAATCGGATATACAATATGAGAACAATCAAATTTCTATTATTATACATACTTCTATCCCTCTGTGGGGGGATAGAAGCCAATGCCCAATTGAAGCATTTGGATAAGGCGGCAGATTTCGGAGAGCATCCCCGGTTATTGCTGTTCGACAGTGATATTCAGCAAATAAAAGGTAATATTGAAAAGAATCAGCTATGGAAAAAGATAGATGATGTGATTCAGTCGGAATCCCGGAAACTGTTTGAAGTCGATGCTGTGAAGCGGATAAAGACAGGGCGCAGGCTTTTGGCAGTCTCGCGCGAAGCTTTGCGACGGATTTTCTATCTCTCTTATTCCTACCGCATCACTTCGGACGAGCAGTTTAAAGCAAGGGCGGAAAAGGAGATGCTTGCCATTGCTGATTTTGAAGACTGGAACCCTTCCCACTTTTTAGATGTGGCGGAAATGACTCTGGCTATGGCAATTGGTTACGACTGGCTATACCATGATTTGTCGGAGTCGTCGAGGACTAAAATCAAAGATGCCATTATCAAGAAAGGGATAGACACTTCTTTCAGTACAGACAATAATAGTTGGCTTTCTTCCGGTCATAACTGGAATCAAGTGTGCAACGCCGGAATGGCGTATGGTGCCATAGCGGTTTATGAAGACATGCCGGAGATTGCAAAAGTAGTTGTGGACAGGGCTGTTTCCTCTATTGCCTTGCCGATGAAAGGATATGCGCCGGACGGTGCCTATCCTGAAGGATTTACCTACTGGTCTTACGGCACCAGTTTCAATGTACTCTTCCTGTCTGCTGTCGAAAAGCTCTTTCATACGGACTTCGGACTGTCTTCAATGGAAGGTTTCCTGCCTTCCGCTTATTTCATAGAGAATATGATTACTCCTTCAAAGGAGAGCTTCAATTATGGTGACAGTGGAGATGCCACCTCTTTGAATCCTACCCTTTTCTGGTTTGCGGACAAGATGCATGATTCGACTGTTTTGTGGAGCCAGTACCACTATCTCACAAAAAAGAAAGGCAGCTCATTCGCTAAGAACAGAATCCTGCCGGCATTGATGATATGGGGAAAAAATATCGACTTGGAACATATTCTTCCGCCATCCCGCAACTTATGGGTTGGCCAGGGCGTGACTCCGGTAGGCTCTATGAGAACTTCCTGGACTGACCCCGATGCCATATTTGTAGGTCTTAAGACCGGACGTGCCGGAGCCAACCATTCCCATATGGATATAGGTTCATTCATTATGGAAGCGGACGGCGTACGTTGGGCGATTGACCTCGGGCCGCAGGACTATACATCTTTGGAAACCGTAGGAATTGACTTGTGGAACAGAAAGCAGAACTCACAGAGATGGGATGTTTACCGGTACAATAATTTCTCGCACAACACATTGGCGTTTGACCATAAGAAGCAGAATGTGAACGGTTATACCCGTATTGACAGTTACGGAGACTCTGCCGGCTTCATGCATCTTGTTTCAGACTTGTCGAATGCCTATAAGAGTCAGGTGAAATCGTGCAACAGAGGAATTGCCGTTGTTGATAATCGTTTTGTCGTAGTGCAGGATGAAATCGAAACACTGGACAAACCGACGGAACTGACCTGGACGATGGTTACCAGAGCCGCTGTCAGAAAACTCAATGATTGTACTTTGGAACTAACCGAGAAAGGTAAGAAAATGATATTCAAAGTAGAGTCCAATCAGAAGATAAAGTTGAGAAGTGTTCCTGCCAAGTCTTCCAACTCCTATGATGAACCTAATGACGGCGTAACTCTGATTGGTTTTGAAACTTCGATTCCTGCCTTGGCACAAGCCAGATATTGCGTGAAACTGATTCCCCGGAATACAAAAGCGAAGTATAAAATAACTCCGTTGAAAGAGTGGAAGTAAACTATTAAAATATACTTGAATATGAATAAGATTATTAGATATTGGGCATTTCTATTATTGCTTTTCGCAGCGGTAAGTTGTGATTCATCCGATGATATGAAGGATATTATCATTTCTTCGAAAGAGGAAGTGAAGCCGCAAGTGGTCAAGGTTTTCTCGCATCCGGGCATCCTGTTCACTTATGAGGATATGGCAAGGATAAAGAAACAGGCTTTTTATTATGCAAAACCCTGGAAACTGGGTTATGAACTGCTGAAAGGCGATGCGAACGTAAATTATGTGGTACAGGGACCTTATGCGGAAGTGGAAAGGACGGAAGGGGTGAACAGTACTGCTGCGGGAGCGATGAGCGGTGATTCGCAGATGGCATACCACTGTGCTTTGATGTGGGTTATCACGGAAGAACAGCGTTATGCAGACAAGGCGATTGAGATATTGAATGCCTGGTCGGGCACATTGAAGGCTTTCACCGGCGGAGATGATATGTTGATGTCGGCATGGTATGGTTTCAATCTGATAAATGCAGCCGAAATACTTCGTTATACGGATGCAGGATGGAAAGAAGAAGATATAGCGCGGGCGGAAAAGATGTTTAAAGATGTCTTTTACGAGCTGATTAAAGACTGGAAACGCGGACGTGCGGGAAACTGGGATACTGCGATTACCAAAATGCATCTGGCAGTCGGCGTATTTTTGGATGATAAGGAGATTTTCGACAGGGCAATAACTTTCTATACTTCAACAACCGAAGGCAGCAACGGTACATTGCAGAATAATATCTATGAAACCGGACAGAATTTTGAAAGCGGCAGGGACCAGACACATGCCCAATACGGAATAGGCGGACTGGCAGAATCCTGTGAAGTGGCATGGAAGCAGGGGCTTGATTTGTATGGAAGCATGGACAACCGCTTGTTGAAAGGTTTTGAATATATGGCGAAATACAATCTGGGCAATGACGATGTCCCTTTCCAGGGAAATGTGTACGGAAGTTCTATCTCGGCTACGGACAGGGGAAAACTCCAACCTATCTACGAGATGGTGTACAATCATTATTATAACAGGAAAGGTCTTCCGGAATCGGAACTGGAATATACCCGCCAAGTGGTGGAGAAAGTACGCGGGCAAGGTGGCGAGAGCTGGAACGCGCAATGTCTGGGGTTAGGAACGCTTTTATTTAATGAAGGTGAGTAAGAATATAATGACAGGAATGAAAATGAGAAATAGCAGATTCGCTTTTTATAGCTTGATATTGCTTTTACTGGCGGGTTGTACGGGCACAGATAGTAAAAAGCAATTTATCGGGGAAAATATGAACTATGCATGTGAACAAACCCGCTATATGCTGGAGTCTTTGGGTGATACGAACGGGCGGTATCCCAGGAGTACGAAAAAAGACGGCAGTTTGTCTACGACGGATATTTACGGATGGACAAGCGGATTTTTTCCGGGCACTTTGTGGTTCTTATACGAGTTCACCAATGATAGCTGTTGGAAAGAGAAGGCAGTGGAATGGACATTGCCTCTTGAACCGAACCGAACTAATACGAAAGACCATGATGTCGGTTTTATGATGTACAATAGCTTTGGCAAAGGCTTTGCCTTGACAAAGAATGAGAGTTACAGGGACATTCTGGTACAGACGGCGAATTCATTGATGACACGGTATAATCCGAACGTCCATTCCATCCAGTCATGGGAAAGGGGCAAATCGCATCATGACACGATAATCTGGCAATTTCCTGTGATTATTGACAATATGATGAATCTTGAGTTGCTCTTTTGGGCAGCCAGGGAAACTGGGGACAAAAAGTATTATGATGTAGCTGTCACACATGCCAACACAACTATCAAGAATCATCTCCGTGAGGATTTCAGTTGTTACCATGTAGTCGATTATGACACCATAACGGGCGAAGTCAGGGACCGTGCCACTGCCCAGGGATATGCCGACAATTCGGCTTGGGCGAGAGGGCAGGCGTGGGGAATCTATGGCTTTACAATGGTATATCGGGAAACCGGAGACTCAAAGTATTTGTCCGTTGCACAGAAGATGGCTGATTTCTTCTTGCATAACCCTTCCTTGCCGGAAGACAAAGTTCCTTTGTGGGATTTTAATGCGGGACAAGACGGATATACAAAGAAATGGAAATTTGATGAGACAAAGATAGGCTATATTCCAAGGGATGCCTCTGCTGCCGCTATTGCCGCCTCTGCCCTTTTTGAGCTATATCAATATACGAAGAATCCGGAATATTATGATTCGGCTGTTACGATGATTCATAGTTTGGCGTCAGAGCAGTACAGGGCAGTACCGGGGAGTAATGCAGGTTTTTTATTAATGCATTCTACGGGTAGTCTGCCGCATGGAAAAGAGATAGATGTTCCTTTAGTCTATGCCGATTATTACTTCTTGGAAGCTTTACTGCGTTATCAGAAAATCGGTAAAGAGTCTTAGAAAATAAGAAGATTTAGGTATAACCGGCTTTTCACTCAGACAGATGTGGTATGAAATTACCACATCTGTGGTATTTTCCCTGAACAGAATCCGCACTATCTTTGTCATATATTAAAACAGAGGAAATTAAAAACAGATATATATGGAAAAGATAGCAAGAAAATTGACGGATTTGGTAGGTAATACCCCGTTGTTGGAACTCAACAATTATAATAAGAGTAATGGTCTGAAAGCTCGTCTGGTAGTGAAGCTCGAATACTTTAATCCGGCGGGGAGTGTAAAAGACCGTGTGGCGTTGGCAATGATTGAAGATGCCGAAGTGAAAGGTGTTTTGCAGCCGGGAGCTACCATTATCGAGCCTACCAGTGGGAATACCGGTGTAGGACTGGCTTTCGTAGCTGCTGCCAAGGGATATAAGTTAATATTGACGATGCCCGACACAATGAGCGTCGAACGGCGTAATCTTCTGAAAGCTTTGGGGGCGGAACTGGTTCTGACGCCCGGTGCGGACGGAATGAAAGGAGCCATAGCCAAAGCGGAAGAGTTGAAAGCAGCCACTCCGGGTTCTGTTATCTTGCAGCAGTTTGAGAATCCTGCTAACCCCGCCACGCATTTACGCACAACCGGCCTGGAAATATGGAGAGATACCGAGGGGAAAGTCGATATCTTTGTGGCTGGAGTAGGTACTGGCGGGACAGTTAGCGGTGTAGGCGAAGCACTGAAGATGCGCGACCCGAGTATAAAGATAGTGGCGGTGGAACCATCCGATTCTCCTGTATTGTCCGGTGGAAAGCCCGGCCCGCACAAGATTCAGGGAATCGGCGCCGGTTTTGTTCCTAAGAATTATAAGGCTTCCATTGTGGATGAAGTCATCCAGGTACAAAATGATGACGCCATTCGTACGAGCCGTGAGTTGGCAAAGCAGGAAGGTTTGTTAGTAGGCATCTCTTCGGGAGCTGCCGTATATGCTGCTGCAGAACTTGCGAAGCGTCCCGAAAATGAAGGGAAGATGATTGTGGCATTACTGCCTGATACGGGAGAACGTTATTTGTCTACCATCTTGTACGCTTTTGAGGAATATCCCTTGTAAGGCAAATATTGGAGAGAAAGATATATAGGGAAATAGGAATAAATAGAGAGAAATGAAGAGTGGGGAAGCACCGAACCAATCCGGTTCAGGCTTCCCCACTCTTCATTGTAAACAGGTTTGGATTTATCGGATTTTTTTGGCTTTACTGAACTTCAAAACTCCCCTTCAACCGGGCGTCCTGCGAAGAAGCCCCTACCATCACCGAGAAACTTCCCGGTTCTACGGTAAACTGGTTATTCTTGTCCCACAATCCTAAATCTTGCGGAGTAAGGGTGAAGTTAACTGTCTGTTCTTCTCCCGGTTGTAGATGAATACGTTCAAAGCCACGCAATACCTTGTCGTAGGTAGTCACACTGCTGAAATCATCCCGGATATAAAGCTGAACTACTTCATCTCCCGCTCTTTTTCCCGTATTCTTTACGGTGCACGAAACAGTGATGTTCTCCAGCGGGCCGATAACGGGCTTTGAGATTTTTAAGTCTGAATAACCGAAAGTGGTATAACTTAATCCATATCCGAAAGGATAAAGCATGCCGTCTACACGTACTTTACCTTTAGAGTCCGAACCCGGTTTGAACGGGAAAGCAAAAGGAACCTGTCCTACGGATTTCGGGAAAGTGACAGCCAGACGGCCGCCCGGATTATAATCTCCGAAAAGAACCTTGGCAACAGCATCCCCCATAAACTCTCCGGGGAACCAGGCATGAACGATTGCCGGAATATACTTGTTCGCCCAGTTGATAGTAGCCGCTCTTCCGTCCACCATTACCAGTACGACAGGTTTTCCCGTAGCATATACAGCTTCCAGTAATTGCTGCTGACGTCCGCAAAGGTCAAGATTGGTACGTGAGAACTCTTCCCGTACTGTCTTTTCATTTCCACCCAATACAAGGATAGCGACATCCGAAGCTTTAGCCAACTCTACCGCCTCATCAATCATAGCCTGCTCCTGTGTATCCAACGGAACATTATACAATTCACTTTCCGGGAAATACTTATCAATAATATCACAACCTTTCGCATAGCGGACTTCCGAACCGGGCAGATATTCCTTGATTCCCTGATACACCGTCTTTATAGGCGCATGGGCAGGACCGTATCTGCAAGTCAGTTCTTTTACCTCTTCTGCGTTCGGGCCGATAACGGCTATCTTGCTGAGGCTTTTTGATAACGGAAGCATCTCTTTCTCGTTTTTCAGAAGAACGATAGACTCCAGGGCGGCTCTCATAGATACATCTTGATGAGCGGCATTGTGTACCACCGTTTCCGGGCGACGGTCGTCACCGGGATAAGGATTATCGAAAAGTCCCATCATAAACTTGACACGGAGAATCTCACCGACACGCTGGTCGAGCGTATGCAAAGACACTTTGCCTTCACTGATAGCACGGCGCAACGGAAGGATAAAATCCTGTGGCGGAGTGAAGTTCGTACGGATATTCAGTCCCGCGTTTACTACTTGTGCCGCCATTTCCTCTTCGGTAGGAGTAATGCGGTGCTTCGTATGCAGGAACTCCACCGCTTCACTATCCGAAACGACATATCCTTTGAATCCCCATTGCTGACGCAGGATTTCCGTAAGGAAATGATAGCTGCCGGACACCGGTTCGCCGTCATAGTCATTGTAAGAACTCATAACTCCCAATGCACCCGCTTCCTGAATACCTTTGCGGAAAGGTTCCAAATATAAAGTTTTCATTTCGCGCGGAGCTACGTGCGGGTCGGTACGTGTACCGCCGTCACGCCCGCCAACTGGAATACTGTACACGGCAAAATGCTTGGGAGTGGCAACGATTCCTTCAGCCTGCAAGCCGAGAATCATTTGTTTGCCTAATTCTCCCACCAAATAAGGGTCTTCCCCGTAACTCTCTACGACACGTCCCCAACGAGGGTCTTGTGCGATGTCCAGAATCGGAGAATAAATATTCGTGTATCCGAGCGCTTTCGCCTCATCAGCAGTGACTTTCGCTATTTCCCGAATCAGCTTTTTGTTCCACGTGGCACCTTGCCCGCATTGAGCCGGGAACATCGTTGCGCGGTCATGGCATAATCCGCGTATTCCCTCATTCGTAAAATCGACAGGAATACCCAACCGTGTCTGCTCTACAAACCAACGCTGAACAGCATGACGATTCTTCACGCTATTGGCATACGGATAAGAAATTTCGGAACCGAACTTACCCAGTCCGTTTGCCTGCTCGTCAATATTCCCGATACCGTCTTTCCAGATTTCCTGTGACCATCCGGCGGTAGGCCACGCATCCTTCAATACCCGTCCCGAACCGTACAGAGTAGCCATCTGACAGGTCTTCTCTTCCAGCGTCATCTGCGAAAGCAAATTCGCGATGCGGGCTTCGATGGGAGCGGCAGGGTCTTCATATACATCCTTTACTCCGTTCTTGTTAAAGTCAATCCAAGTCTTTTTGTACATGTCCTTTGCGTTGCCCGCAGACTTGTTGCCGGTAAGGCTGTTACTAGCGAGGCTACTGCCGGCAAAAAGGCTGCCGGCAGATAAGAACAAGGTGAGTCCACATAGTAATTTTTTCATATCTATCTCTATTTCACTGTAAGTATCACGCTTTGCAGGTCGGTATCCCTTGAAGAAGCTCCCACCATAATCTTGAAAGTCCCTTTCTCTACACCGTAGTGCATATCAGCGTCATAGTACGACAGCATTTCGGGAGTAAGAGTAAACGAAACCTGTTTCGTTTCCCCCGCCTTCAAAGGTATGCGGGCAAAGTCTTTCAACTCCTTCACAGGGCGGGTAGCCGAACTATATTCGTCGCGGATATAAAGTTGCACAGTCTCTTCACCGTCCATCTTTCCGGTATTCGTGACGTCTACGGTTACTTCCACGCTCTTGTCGGGAGTGATTGCCGCTTCAGACAGTTTGAGATTATCATATTTGTACGTCGTATAACTCAAACCGTAACCGAACTCGTACAAAGGTAATGAATTTCCTGTTGCATACGGAAACCAATGGTTGGTAAATTTATGATTGTACATACATTGAATCTGTCCCGTGCTTCTTGGAATAGTAATCGGCAGTTTGCCGCTCGGGTTCACTTTTCCGTAGAGAATCTCCGCCAATGCCTGTCCGCCTGCCACTCCCGGCTCCCATGCCTCAATGATGCAAGGCATATTTTCGGCAATCCATTCGGCAGTCAGCGGGCGGCCGTTGACAAGTATCACTACCGTCGGAACACCCGTAGCCGCTACGGCTTCCACCAATTCCTGCTGACGTCCCGGCAAAGAAAGCTCATAACGGTCGCTGTTCTCTCCGCAAGTCTTCTCGTTCCAGTGGTAACGCATGGAGTTTTCTCCTACCACAAGAATCGCCAAATCGGAATTGCGTGCCCGTTGCACTGCATCCTTAATCTGGCTGTCGGACAATAAACGGACATTCCAGCCCAAGTCGAGGAAGTTGTAAGCCGTTTCGGGACTGATAGCTTTCAGACCTTCCAACACGGTAGTGACATGCTCTTCCGGTTGCTCCATAGCCCAGTCTCCCAGGATAGACTGATTGTCCGCATTATGTCCGGTGACGAATACTTTCTTGTATTTAGAGGCTTCCAACGGCAGCATATTACCCTCATTCTTCAGCAGGACGATGGACTTCCGTGCCCCTTCCAATGCCGTTTTCTGATGTTCCGCGTTGAATACGATTTCATCTTTCTTCTTCAAGTCGACAAACGGATTCTCGAACAGTCCGAGCCTGAACTTGGCTTCCAGTATTTTGGATACAGCGGCATCTACCTGCTTTTCGGAGATGCTTCCTTCATGTACACACTCAATGATGGCTTCGTAAAACTCCGGCCCGTGCATATGCATCCCCATTCCCGCGTCTACGCTTATCCGGTAAGCGTCTTTCAGCGTCTCCGCCACGCTGTGATAGTCGTGCATACGCTCAATGTCCATCCAGTCGCTGACTACGAACCCGTCAAACTTCCACTGGTTGCGCAGCACTTCCGTCATCAGATATTTGCTTCCGTGACAAGGAATCCCGTTCAACTCATTATGAGCCGTCATTACCGTAAACACCCCTGCTTCCAGGCAATCCTTGAAAGGCGGGAAAAACACCTCTTGCAATGTCCTTTCCGACAACTCGGCAGGCGCGCCGTTGATTCCGTTGGCAGGCTGGCTGCCGCCTACAAGATGCTTGGCACAGGCGATTACTTTATTATCGCCCGTAAAGTCTTTAGTCTGAAACCCGCGTACGGTAGCTGCTCCCATCTGTCCAACCAGATAAGGGTCTTCCCCGAATGTCTCGCCCACACGTCCCCAACGGGCGTCACGGGCAACTTCCACGTTCGGGGTGAACGTCCAGTGCATACCGCTGGCACGCATTTCGACAGCCGTCTCACGAGACATCCGTTCAATGAGCGCAGGGTCGAACGTGGAAGCCTGTCCGATAGGAGTGGGGTAAATGGTTGAACCACAATACAGACCGTTTCCGTGAATGGCATCAATACCAATCAGGAGTGGAATTTTCAGACGGCTCTGCTGTGCCAGTGATTGCAGATAGTTGGCCTCTTCCGCTTTCACGACGTGCAGGAACGAGCCAATCATTCCTTTCTTCGTCATCTCCTCTACATCCGAAGAGTGCAGTCCGGGATAAAATCCCTGCGAATGGCTGTGCTTCAAGTCCTCGGCGGACATGTCCTTTTCTGCCTTCTTCATGTGCTCCAATCCTACGTATTGGCACATTTGGGCTACTTTCTCTTCCAATGTCATTTGAGACATTAAGGCGGATACACGTTGGGATACGGGTAAATCGGGATTGGTATAGTCTTTATCCCCACTCTGGCAGGATGCTGCGGAAAGTCCCATCATGCAACTAATTCCCATTGTTATAAATATGTTACGCATAAAAAATAGTGGTGTTGTGTCATTTGGTTAATAAATTGAGAACTTCCTGGTCGGTCACTTCCCCTTTGCTGTTGCAGAAACCGAATCCAGCTTTGTATTCCCAGTAAGAATAAGCAATATTATTATCGCGGAAGATAGAGATAACGTCCTGCAACCAGTCTATTTTATCCGCTCTCGGCGTCTTGTTGTAACAGCCGAACTCTCCGCAATGCAACTGCAATCCATATTTGCCGGCCTGGTTCATTGCCTTGCGTACCAGCGATTCGAGGACAGCCTTATCATACGTACCCATATACGGGTCGACAATTTTCTTGTCGTCATCCGATAACTGTGCGTAATCTTCCTGCGCAATCAGTTCACCCGGATAATGAATCGCTACGTTCAGATTCTTCATGTCCGTCCATTCCGCCTTGTAATGAGTAAAGAGATGCGGGTTGTAGAAGTGGAAGCTCAGGATAATGTTCGGGTCATTGGCAGGAACAGTCAGTTCGCCGAATGTATTCACTCCCTGCCATTTGTTGGAGCCGATGACAAGTTTGCGTTCCGGCTCCGTCAGGCGGAGTTCTCTAATCAACTGTGCCGACAGGGAATTCCACTGGGAAGAGTAGGGAGCTACCGGTTCGTTCAGCAGTTCGTAAGCTACCAGGTCGTTCGGATAGTCCTTCAGTTCGTCTGCCAGCGATTTCCATAGGTCGAGATATTTATATTGGGCGTCCTTGTTTTTCCATAACAGCGGAGTGTTGTCCACTTCAATCGTGATTTGGGAATTGCTTCCTTCTTTACTGTCGGAGAAGAAAACGTCATCTATATACATTTCTGCCGGACCGTCATCGGGACGGATGGCCAGTTTGGTATAATTTCCATTGGCTGAACCGCTTTGTATATTAATCAAATCGAAGGCTATATCTTCCCATTCGTTAACCTTGTTATTGGTATATCCTGTGTAGACAGCATCTAATCCCTCACCTTCCAGTGTGAGCGTGATGGTACTCTTCATATTCTTGCGGATTTTCATGCGCAAATATTTGAATTGCCCTTCATCCGGACCTATGGGTAGCTGGAATCCGCCTTTTCCGCCCGCCATCCAGTTTGTATTCGATGTTTTATTCATACGAAGCACCTTGGCACTGGGATTTGCCGGACACACATCGGGGTTGTTTACTACGTCGACAGTGAGTTGTGTACCATCGAAAGGATACCATGCGTTTTCTCCGTTCTCAAAGTTGTCGATAAAACCATCAATGACTGTCGCTCCGCTACTTCCCGCGTTGAAGTAGTGCGACCGTAAGATGTGCATATCCACAATCACTTTCATGTTTGCCTTCTCACACCATTTGATGGCGTTGTGCAGCAGTTCAAATGCTTCCGGAATCTTCTGCCCGTCTTCGGTGAACAGTTGTTCCTCGTCTGCCGGCAGGCGGATATGGTCGAAACCGAATCCCGCCAGTTGTTGTACTTCCGCTTCCGTGAAATAGTTTTTCCGTTCTTCGCCGCGGACGTCGCTTTGCGACAGCCAGTTGCTGATATTGACCCCTTTACTGATGGCAAAGGGAATATAACTTTGCGGTTCACCGCCGCCGTTGACTGTTTCTTCTTTCTCGGAACAGGATGCTATCAGGCATGCAAACAGAGATACCAGATAGATTATAAGTCTTTTTTTCATACAATTCTTACTTTTAATGGTTTATTCTGCTTCTTCCGTTGGTTCGGTCACTTCGATAGTGGCTTCACGGCTGGTTTCCTTGGTCGGTGTCTTGACAATCAGTTCGAGATGGAAAGTACCGATGGTCGAAGGTACGTATGTCCATCCCACACCTTTGTGGATTTCTCTTCCGTCCAGATACCATGTGCCTTCGCATAGTTCGGCAGGCGTGTATTGTACGTTAATATTGAGTACCTGATTCAGCGGGATACTGAATTTTCCCAGTGTGCCGTCTTCCTGCTTGTCCGGCCAGCGTCCCAATATGCGCGGATATTCGTCAGTGGTCAGTACCGGAGTGTCTATATCATCACTGCAACCGCTCATGGCAAACAGTGATACCAGTAATGTGCATATAAATAGAATTCTTTTCATAATCGTTTTTCTTTTTATTGTTGCTTATCAGGTTTTATTTGTCCCACCATACGGGTGAGTTCCAGTCGTCTTTGCCGCCCATCGCCTGTATGGCGGATTGATAACCTTCGGGATTGTACGAACTCTCGAACAGCGGGTAGCAGAGACGCAACGGCGTAGTCTGCGAATCAATCGTCACTGCTCCGTAGTGGGGCGAAGGAAGCAATACGGGAATGTCCGTTCTTCTCCAGTTGGCATATCCTTCGGGGATATTGTTGAGGTGCAGAATCCACAGTTGGGTGTTGATGGCGGTGAGTTGCGCGTCCAGTCCGTTGGCAGGGAGCGGGTTAGCTTGCAAATAGGTGTCGATAGCCTGCTCGTCGAAGGCTTTGGCGCCAAACTTCTCAAGGAAGTGGACGGCTGCGCGCACGCCGTTCTCATAGTGTGCGGAAGCGTCTGCTCCGGTAGTGACTTCACCTGCCCAACGGGCCTTGGCTTCTGCCAGCAGCAATTCCACTTCTGCGTACGTCATGACTACTCCGGGCATATCACCCTTCAGGAAGATATTGTTGAGTTGCGGGCGGGTTGCCTTGTCCTGCCATTTGTTGGTCAGTTTGCTCCAATAGCCTTCGGGCCATGTCCCGTTACTATACCAGAAGTATCCCGGATTGCAAGGCTGGAATTTGGCAGCTTCCGTTTCAATCATTTCCTCTGTCAAATCCACACGTCCGAATGGATTGTTGGCCGAACTTTCGTCGTAGCAACGTCCGAACACGAACTGGCGCGGGTCGGAAGTAGCGTCCAGTTGCTTCCAAAAGGTGCTGCATATATAAGCCGTAGGATAGGCTTCGCGTCCCCGCCACATTTGGGCAAGTCCGTTTCTGCGATATTCGTCGGATGCCCAGTCGACGATGTCGGTATAGGCAATCAGGGCGTCGTCGGCGGCAGACTGCATCAAGCCTGCTTCCTGACCGATAGCTTTGATAACTTCCTGTTTGGCAAGTTCCGGTTCCGCGTTTACGATACGCATGGCATAGCGCAGGTGCAGGGAGTTGGCAAAACGTTTCCATTTGTCAATGTTGCCTTGATAGATAATGTCTCCCGTCACTTTGTCCCCGTCGGCGGTAAGGGCTTCCGCCGCTTCGCCGAGTTCTTTCAGGAAGTCTTTGTATATCACTTCCTGTTTGTCGTAGGCAGGCTTTACATTGCCGTTGATAAAGCCTTTCCCGGCTTCGAAGTAAGGGCAGTCACCGTACATATCCGTCAGGATAGAGAAAAGATATACCCTGTAAATACGGGCAACGGAATGGATGTTGATTTCCCTTTCGTTATCTTTGGTCTTGTCTAATATGTCGACAATATTCTTGATAAGTGCCGGATACATCAGGTTCCATGTATTTCCCATTTCCGCGTCATTCTTGCGGTACTGTCCGCCGTAGTTTGTGGTATTCCAGTCGCCTTGCATATATTGTGCGAAAGCGGCGAGATAGAACGGGTAGGGTTGGCACATCTGCCAGTGTCCCCATGTCTGGAGTTGAATCATGGACAGTTGATGGTTCGGGTCGGTGGACGAAGACTTGGAAGGGTCTGTGTTCAGTTCCTCAAAGTCGGTGCAGGCTCCCAGCAGCAGACCGCATATGCATAGGATACCGAAAGTGATTTTATAGATTGTTTTCATGATTGCTTACTATTAGAATTTTACGTTAACATTGAAACCATAGCTTCTTCTGGATGGCAGCGAGCCGTATTCCAGTCCCATGCCCGAACCATTGTTGTAGTTGGAATCCGGGTCGATGTTCGGCACGTTCTTGTAGATGATGAACGGGTTGCGCGCCACGAACGATACGGATACGGCATCGAATACCTTGCTGACCCATCTTTTAGGCAGGCGGTAAGCCAGTGTTATCTCGCGTACCTTTACATAAGAGTTGTCGTAGATGAACGGAACCGGAGTCTGGTCGGCTATATGTTTCCAATATACTTCCGGGTCAACGTATTTCTTGTTCTGCTCGAAAGTGCCGCTCGCCGTTTCTACTACTCCGTCTACGAGATAACCGCCCGTCGCTTCCCATTTGGCTTCCGTCACTCCGGCTTGCAGGCGTTTCTCTTCCGATTCGTACCAGCCGTCGCGTCCTGCAAGGGTTGCCTTGTCCTTTCCTGTCATGTAGGAAGAACGGGAAGACATGGAGTAAACGTCGGCTCCTACCTTGATATCGAAGATGGCAGACAGGGAGATGTCGCGGTAAGTCAGGTTGGTGGTGATACCGCCTGTCCATTTCCAGGTGGCGTTGCCCAGTACCCGCAGGTCTTCGGTCACTTTCGGGAGTCCTGTGTTGGCGTCTACGATAATCTGTCCGGCGTCGTTTCTCAAGAAGTCTTTGCCGAGGATGGAACCGTAGTTCTGGCCTTCCACGGCAGCTACTTTCACGTTAATCCAGCGTGCCGATTCCAATTCAAATTCCTTAATGCCTGAAGCCAGTCTTTTTACCTTATTGCTGTTCTTTGAGAAGTTGATGTTCAAGTCCCACGAGAAATCCTTGGTCTGTATGGGGCGTGTGTTCAATGCGATTTCTATACCTTTGTTTTCTATTTCTCCGGCGTTAATCAGCATGGAGTTGTAACCGGAAGTTCCGGTGGTGTTCAAGCGCATGATTTGGTTGCTGCTCTTTTGGGTATAGTATGTGAAGTCCAGTCCGATGCGGTTTTTCAGGAATTTCAGTTCCAGTCCTACTTCGGCGGAGTTGGTCTTGGTCGGCTTGAGGTCTTTGTTCGGGATGGTGGTATTGGCGATTTGTGACAATGCATAACCCGAGTAGTTTTTGGGAGACAGTTCGTAGGACAATCCCAGTTGGTAAGGGTCTGTGTCGCTACCTACTTGTGCCCATGAAACTCTCACTTTGCCGTAAGGCAGTATCGTAGGGTTAATCTTGAAAAATTCCGAGAACAGGAAGCTGCCTGATACTGACGGATACAGATACGTATTGTTTCCTGAAGGCAATGTCGATGAATGGTCGCCGCGCAAGGTAGCGTCCAGGTAAACGAAGTTGCCGTAAGCCAGGTTGATAGAACCGTAGAGCGAGTTAATCTGTTTGCGATAGGTTCCTTCGGTGATTTCCTTGCTTGTAAAGCTTTGCAGGGCAATGACATCACGCATTACCATCTCTTTGGCAGTCACGATTTGGGTTTTGTTGTCTACTTTATAGATGTTTCCGCCGATGGTTACTCCGTAGTCGAACTTCTTGTAGCTGTTGTTGTAGATAGCCAGTGCTTCTACGTTGTACATCCGGTTCTTAAAGTCGCTGATTTGCAACTGTCCCTGCTCGAATCCCGGTGAGGAAGGGGCTGCGTAGTCCTGGAAGTTCATAAAGTTGATATCTGCGCCACCGGTCACTTGAATCTTGAAATGCTCGTTGACATTGTAGCGTACCAATGCCGAACCCATGAATTTATCCTTTCCCGATTCGTTGGTCATTTCGTTGAGCACCCAGTAGGGGTTGAGGTTCCATACGTCGCGTCCATTCCAGTCGTAGTAGTTGCCATCGGCGTCCTTGTAGTTGTCGCGCAGCCATTTCTGGTCGTAGGTTGTTGCCAACGACATCAGATTCTTCGCAGGATTGGCACGATGGTCGGACAGTGCGGGACGGTTCTTTACGTCTTCGCGGGTGTAGGTCACTTTGAAGTCGAGGTCTACCTTTTTGTTTATTGTGGTGTTGGCGCGCAGGTTCAATGTGTTGCGGCTCATCTTCGTGTTGGGAAGAATATCCTTGTTGCGCATATCCGTGTAAGTGGCGCGGATACCCGTATCATCTTTCACTGTGCTGACAACGATTGTATTGGTAGTAGTCATACCGGTTCTGAAGAAACCGTCGATATTATTGGGAATGACTACATACGGACGGGTCACTCCGTCGAAATAAGTCAGATTCAGCCCCGGGTCTATTTTAGGCCCCCAGTTCTTGTTGGATGAATATTGGTCGTCCGTTCCGTTGATGCGTCCGCCGGTTCCCTGGCCATATACGTATTGTACATCGTCCCATTTCGTCAACTGCTTCTCGAAAGTGGTGGTACTGTTCAGCTCTACCGCGAATTTCTTCTTGGTACTCGCCTTCTTCGTAGTGATAAGAATCACACCGTGGGATGCGCGGCTACCGTACAGTGCCGAAGCTGCCGGGCCTTTCAATACGGACATGCTTTCTATATCGTCCGGATTGATGCTTGAGATACCGTCGCCCAAGTCGTAACCGCCGTATTGTCCGGCACTTCCGTAATTGGAATTATCCAAAGGCACACCGTCCACTACATAAAGCGGCTGGTTGTTTCCCGTCATTTCCGTGCTACCGCGAACGATGACGCGCGACGAACCGGAAGGCCCGCCGGCAGTCTGGCTGATAACCAGTCCCGGAATCTTGCCTGCCAGTGAGTTGATGACATTCGTTTCCTTGGCTTTTTCCAGTTCTTCGCCTTTCACTTCGCCGATGGAGTAACCGAGTGCTTTCCGTTCGCGCTTGATACCCAATGCGGTAACTACTACTTCGTCGATGATTTTACTGTCTTCTTTCAAGACGATTTTAAGGTTGGATTGTCCTTTTACCTGTACTTCCTCGGAACGGTAGCCTACATAACTTACTATTAATGTAGCATTCTTCGAAGCATCAATACTGAACTGACCGTTGAAATCGGTGATAACTCCCTGTGCAGTACCTTTGACGGCAATGCTGGCTCCAATCAGAGGTTCGCCTTGCTCATCCGTAACTGTACCTTTCACTTTGGAAGTCTGCTGTACAACTTGGTGGGTTACTTCGTCTTCCGCGTATCCATATATAGGTATGAATAGCAACAGACAGAGAATTAGGGTTAACTGCTTTTTCATTTTACTTATGATATTAGATTGTTGATTTACGTCGCAAATATAGGACGTAACCCCGCCTAGCCAGGTTTGAAAGCTATCGGAATAGGTTGAAAAACTATCGGAATTGCGTTTTTCTACCTTTTTTGTTTTGCAAGTATAGTGAAAATGGTGGAATAAACAGCGGAAACCGGGAGAATGTAATATAGAGGTACTTGTTTGGGGGCTCTTTTATGTTTGTTGTATTCTAATGTGGGTTCTCTGGCTATGATGTATAGGGAAACATAAGCTATGAAGTAGGAATGAATCTGTTATCTCCCCGTTGTTCATACGTTAAGTCACCGATATCATTCATTTGTCACGGCCGTGGTGACTTCTTACCACGGCCGTGGAGAGAACTCTTCATGGCTGTGACGAATAGTTACCACGGCCGTGGTAAACTAACTATATCGGTGACTTAATGTAAGAATAAAGCCGGGATAATGGAAGTATAGCGGTAGTATATTCTATGTTTTGTAGGGGCTTTGGGTGATACAACCCTGAGGGTAACTTTTACTATCAGGGTGTTAATATGACTTGCTCTCATAGTTGAAACTACGATGAACAAAGGACTTGAAGCGATTTATGAGGGTATGAGGGTAAATCGTGCAAACTTTTGTTTGGGAGAGATGTTATTTGTCTCCATAATGACTTTTGGCAGAAATAACTTTTACTGTAACAGTCTCTTCGTGTATAGTGTAGATGATACGGAAGTGCTTATTTATGCGCCTGCTCCAATAGCCGGAAAGATTACCTTTCAGTTGTTCTACTTGCCCCGTTCCTGTGGATGGGTGTTCTTCCATTTCTTTAAATAAAGATAGTATTTTCGCCAAGTCTTTCTTTTGCCCGGATTTTTTCCATTGAAGAAGATGTTTCTCGGCTTCTTCCGTCAATACTATCTTATAAATCATACTCCTAACAGATTTTTGATTTCATCCATTGAATAGGCTTTGGTTCTTCCCTGTTTCGCATCTTCAATCCCACGCATGACGGATTCCATGTTCTCAGAGTCATCAAACCATGGGTCGCCACTCGGACTTGGATTAGTTGAAACTTCCACGCTTATACTATTAGCTTTGGCTACTAGAATGTTTTCGATAAAAGCTTTCAGACTTTTGCCCTGTGATGCTGCCATGATAGATAATTTCTGCAAAGTATCTACTGGTAAATCAATGTTCTTTCTCTTCTTTTCTAATGCTATTGTTGCCATAATCTTAAGTATTTGATACAAAGGTATAAAATATATATTGTATATACAATATATATAGGCTATTTAACACGGCTTTGTTCAATGTACCTGCCACTCTTGGGTAAGCAGGACAAGGATATCATAGTATATAATATTTGTTGTTCCGGAGAAGAATATTCAAATATGATATTACTAATATCTATAAAGGTAAGGAGTTGGACGAAAATCGAACTTATAAGAAATTCTTATTAGTTCGTCAAGAGTATATATCTCTATTTGGAGTGTATATTTCTACAGCCAAGGGTAAGAAATATAGCTCTTTGTCTATCTGCTTCACGTTTAATACTGAACTTCTTATATTTATTCCCGTATTTCCGATGTAGTTCAAAAAAAACATCTATCTTTGTCATACGCTTTCAGCCCATCAGCGTGATGAAATAGGCAGAAAGCGGTTTATATTTCGTAATGGAGTATATTATGTATTATCTCTCACTTCTGAAATCTAGCAGTTTCAATTTAGGAGAGAGATGATACAACAGATACTCCACGTGAATGGATATATAGAAACATATCTGTTAGTGATGTGTTATATATAAACGCTTGACGTGGATGTCTGTTGTTATCATTATCTTCCTAAAAGGTTTGCTAGGCCGCAGAAGTGGATAATGGTGCAACAGCATCCGCGTCATTTTTGTATCCGGTCGGTTTCATAACCCTCAACATACCCTAACCAGTCCCCACCCATCGGACTGCAAAAGGCGTGGATGCTCGTTGTTCCAATATATATGAATAAAATATTATTTATTCATCCCCTTTATTGTATAACACATAAAAGACAAACGTTATGGCACAATGGAGCAGCATAGAGGAAGTAGCCGCAAAGTACGGATATGAGACAGAATATGTCTGGGTTTTGATAGCAATGCGGGAAATCACCGTGGATTACGAAAGACCCGGTGTTGACATCATAGATGACGAAAGCGTTCAGGATTTTGTAAATCGGAATAAGAATGGGTTAACACTGATGTATGTCGATAAACTGGAACGGTATTGTATAGACCATTCCAAACTTTGTTCAATGTACCTGTCGCTCTTGGGCAAGCAGGACAAAGATATCATAGTATATAAATCGGCAAAATACCTGTATGATGAACTACAGGATAAATGGAAGAAACAATGCTGCCAAGTGCAGAAGTTGGAAAAAGAACTTGCTTTAGTACGAACTACCTGCCGCACTTGTTGGCTAAAGAAATTGTGTATGATATTCAAGAGAATAAAATCGGACTAGTTCATAAACAGTATCATCATGAATTAATATACCAATGTATCTTCATGTATAGTGCATTATAAATCATACCTCTAACAGATTTTTGATTTCATCCATTGAATAGGCTTTGGTTCTTTCCTGTTCCGCATCTTCGATTCCACGCATGACGGATTCCATGTTTTTAGGGTCATCAAACCATGAGTCGCCACTTGGACTTGGGTTGGTTGAAACTTCCACACTTATATTATCAGCTTTAGCTGTTGAAGTGTTTTCGATAAAAGCTTCCAGGCTTTTGTCATGTGATGCTGTCATAATTTTAAGTATTTGCTGCAAAGGTGTAATATATGTATTGTATATACAAGATATATAGGCTATTTAACACAGCTCATTGGTTATCTATAGATTCGTAGTTCAACTTCACGTTTTAGAGGAACTTGCTTGGAGAAACCCCATAATGCTTCTTGAATGCCGTACTGAAATACTTTGCATCGGTGAAGCCTACCAATAGGGCGACTTCCTGCACCGGAATCTGTTGTTTCAATAGATTGGCGGCTTCCGTCATACGCAGCAGCTTGATAAACTCGGTGGGCGCTTGTCCTGTCAGGGCTTTCAGCTTTTCGTAGAACAGGGTGCGGCTGAGTGCCACTTCGCGGCAGAGTTGGTTGATGGTGAAGTCCGGGTTTGCCAGGTTCTCCGTGACGAGTCTGGTGCAGCGTTCGAGAAATTCCTTGTCCATGGGGGACAGGAGACCGGCGGCACATTCTGCGTTTTCTTTTTCTTCGTTTGGAGTAGCGGCAGCAGGAGCGGGACTGAGCGAATGAGAGAGGAAATACTCCCGCATAATTTTGCGGTTCTGCAATACTCCTTTGATTTTGGTTTTTAGGATTTCCGTGTCAAAGGGTTTCGTCAGGTAGTCGTCCGCACCGCTTTCCAGTCCTTCGAGGATGGCGTCTTTCTCTGTCTTGGCAGTCAGCAGGATGACGGGGATATGCGAGGTAGCGAAGTCCGATTTTATACGGCGGCAGAGCTCGTCTCCCTGGATGCCCGGCATCATGACATCGGAGATTATCAGTTCTACGGATTTGTCTTTCAAGTATTCGAGAGCCGATTCGCCGTCGGGCTTGTCGATAACGGAATAGATAGGCGCGAATGTTTTTTTGAGGTAGAAGCGGAGTTCGTCGTTGTCTTCTACTATCATTATCCGTTCTTTGGATTTGTCCGTTTGTGGGTTGTTATTGTCGGTGTTGGGCAAATTGGTGTCGGATAAATCGGTATCGGACAAGTCAGGAAAGTCGGATAACAAGTCGGACGGTTCGATGACTTCCGTAACCGGTTCGGTGGCGGGAATGATGGAAGCGTCTATCCGGGCAGGGACGATGTATCTTGCCAGATGGCGGTTGCCCTTGCGGAAAGTAAGCAGGAAGGTGGAGCCTTCGCCCTCGTTGCTGCTGAAAGAGATATGCCCTTTGTGCAGTTTCATAAGCCGGCGGGTGAGAAGCAGACCGATGCCACTGCCTGTCTCTTTGGAGTTGACGGCATTTTCGGCACGGTAGAAATTGGAGAAGATATAACGCTGCGCTTTGCGCGGGATACCTATACCGTTGTCTTTCACTGCGATGGTTATCTTCTTGTCGTTATGTTCTGCCTTGATGGTGATTTCTCCGCCTGTGGAAGTGTATTTCACTGCGTTCGAGAAGAGGTTGTCGAAGATTTTATCCGCTTTGTCCTTATCCATCCAAAGGGAGACGGGGGAATCCGGCAGGAGTAACTGCATACGGATTTGTTTGCTTTCGCAGAGTGTCTGGAAGCTGAGAACCTTTTCCTGTAAGTATGATTTCAGGTCATATTCGGCTACTTGCAGGGTGAGGTGGGTGGTGTCTATCTTTTGGAAGTCGAGTAGCTGGGTAATCAGGTTGTACAGCTTCTCTGTGTTCTTGCGGGCGATTTGCAGGTATCTTTTTCCTTCTTTGGTGAGCCCTTCTTCTTTGCTCAGGTCGCCGAGGGGAGCCATGATAAGCGTCACCGGAGTGCGGATATCGTGGGCGGTGTTGATGAAGAACTGTATCTTTTCGGAGAAATGCTTTTTCTCCATTTTGTTGGCAAAGAAACGCCATACGAAATAGGTGATTCCTGCCAGCAGGATGATGTATATCAGCCAGGCGAGGGCGGTGTTCCAGTAAGGCTGCGCTATGTGTATGCGGATGGTCTGCTCGTCCAGTTGCTGTCCGCCGTTCTTGCTCATGCTTTTCACGCGGAAAGTGTAGTCGCCCGGTGGGATATTGGTGTACCGGATGCTGAGTTCGCCGGTCGGGGCACTCCAGGTCTGCTCGAAGCCTTCCAGTTGGTAGCTGTATTGAATGTCCTGCTGATACTGGTAGGAGACGGAGATGAAAGAGATAAGGAACGAGTTCTCGTTGTATTTCAGTTGAATCGTTTTTCCTTCGTTCAGCATACGGTTGAATTGTATCTTCTTCTCTTCGGTCTTTTCGCGCGATTTCTGCGGCACTTCGAAAGAGGTGAAGAGCAAAGGGGCTTCGTAGAGATGACGGGTGAAGTTTTCCGGGTTGAAGCGTACGGCGCCGTTGGTGCTTCCGTAGATGAAATCCCCGTTTCTCAGGCGGGTGTAGGACATGAAGTTGAATTCGTTTGCCAGTCCGTCGAGGAAGCCGATGTTGGTTATTTCCGGTGTGGGGGACGGGGTGATGTATGCCAGTCCCTTGTCCGTGCTGAGCCATAAATGACCTTCGTTGTCGGGCAGGATGCTGTAAACGTAGTTGGAAGGCAGACCGTCTGCGGTGGAGTAGGTGACGGCTTTGCCCGTCTGCAAGTCCAGCAGGTTGATGCCGCCGCCGTCTGTTCCGAACCATACTTTATCGGGGGTCAGGAAATACATGGAATAGATGAAGCTGTTGCTCCGGGTGTCGGCATTGGAAGGCGAGGTGAAGTATTGTTTGAAGTTTCCCGTCTGTTTATTTAATAGGTAAAGTCCGTTGGCTGTGGCTAGTGCCAGGGTGTCTTTGTTGACTGTGGTTATCGAGTTTATAAGCGTGATGTCGTATGAGGTGAACTCTTCTGCTTTACCCGCCTGGGGTGGGGTGTATCTGACGAGGTTGCCGTACATGCCGCCAAACCACAGGTCTTTGTTTTCGTCCTTCAGGATGGAGTAGATGTAGTTGGTGGTCAGTGTGCCCGGGCGGTCGGTGGTGAGATGGCGGCGGATGCCTGTGTATTTGTTGAGGCAATACACGCCTGTGCCGTAACCGCCTGTCCATACGTTGCCGGCTCCATCGTTGCAGAGCGTCAGGAATACGTTTTCTTTCAGGAAGTGTTTCCAGGTGCCGGACTTTGTCAAGTGTACGCTGATGCCCTGATTGGTAGCGTACCATAGGTCGCCTTCGTCGTCTTCGAGGATTGCGTTGACGTGGTTGTTTGTCAGCGATTGCGGATTTTTGTATTCGTGCCGGGTGAGTTCGAAGAAATATCTTTTCGGGTTGGCGTAGGCGACACCGCCTGTGTAGCTTCCAATCCATAGATTGGAAGAGTTGTCTTTGCAGAGGGCATAGATGCCGTTACCTTTCAGTTCACCCTCTTCTTCCTGGTTGGCGTTGAGGAAAGACCATGAGGATTTTGCGTCGCGGGTGGCTGCATATACGCCTGTTCCGTCTACTCCCAGTAATAGTGTCCGTTCGTCATAAGGGATGATGGAACGATAGGGGAGATGAGGCAATTGCTCCAGTGATTCATTGGACAGGTAGTTGCCCGTGCGGATATCCCGCACTTTTATTCCGGAATTGAACGTCCCTATCCACAGAAGAGATGTTGCGGAATCGTAGAATACGGACTGGATATAGAAGCCGGGTAGCGTGGAAATGGCTTCTGATGTGGAAGTGACTTCTCCGTTCTGTAGATTGAGTTCGTAAAGTCCTTCGGTAGTGGCGATGTATAGAGTTTCGTTTGCCGGGGAGAAATGTAGGGAGTTGATACATTTCCCTTTCAGCAGGTTCTCTATGTTGCCTCTGGAGTGGTCATAGCGGAACAGGCCGTTTTTCAGTCCGAACCAGAAATGGTCGGACGAATCTATGAAGAGGTCGTTCAATAGAATTCCGCTTTCGGTCAGCTCGGCTACATCAATCTCGAGTGTAAAGGCATCGGATATCGGGTCGTATTTGAATACTTTGCCGGCGCTTGTGTATGCCCAGAGTGTTTCATGCGAGTCTTTGGTCAGGTAAATCATGCGACCGGCTCCGTCCACGATGATGTCTTCTCCGAAGAGGTTGTAGTTCTTCACGTTTCTGCCGTTGAAGCAGTCTACGCCCGAACGGGTGGAAATCCATATGAAACCTTTCTTGTCTTCGAGGATGGAAAAGACGCGCTGGTTGCTTAGTCCTTCCTTGGTGGTGAGGTACTGATAGGTAAAAGAATGGCTGTTTACCTGCTTTTCTGATTGCGAGGGAATGGGAAAAACAGGTAACAGAAGGATAATTGTGAATAAGCAGAATGTCAGAAGCCGTTTCATGGCTTTTCATCGGCTCGCAGACCGAAGACTTTTCCTGTCATCTGGTCTACCGGTACTTTCCATACTTTGACATTGCGGACAGCCGGGTCGGAGTAGCTGAATTCATTGTTCGTGTAATGGCGCATGATGATGTCCAATGCGCTGCGTTTCTCGTCCATATCCTCGATGAACTCCACTTTCCCGCGACACATAGCACTTTCGGAACGCATACTGTAGCTGCAAGCTACTTTTTCGTGTTGGTAGACGAGTTTGTGTCCGAGACTGAAAGTGATGCAGACATGGTTGTTGCGTTCCAGCATTTCCACTTTGCTGCCTTCGGGGCCGGAGTGGAGATAGATAACGCCGTTTTCATAACCGAAGTTCATCGGAACTACGTATGGATTACCTTCCAGGTCTATGATGCCTACAAAGCAGGCGTCACAGTGAAGGATAATGGATTCGATTCGTTGTTTATCTTCAATAATAAGGGTTTTCATAGATTCTGAGTTATCTTATAATAGGATGGAACGTAGTTTCTGTCATTCAAGCGAAGCGAAGAATCTGCTCTTGATGTTTATATGAAAAGCGGATTCTTCCTTCTTGTAGTTGTCTGACTATTCCTTGAACTAAAAATCAAAGAATGTTTTGAGCGCAGCTAATGACAGCGACTTTCGTTATTTTTCAATTAATTCGAAGTCGAGCTGTTTCTTCTCCAGGTTGGCACGTGCTACACGGACGGTGATAGCGTCTCCCAAACTGTATATCTTATTTTTGCGACGTCCGCAGAGACAGTAGTTCTTTTCGTCGAATTCGTAATAGTCATCGTCCAAATCGCGGACAGGTACGAGACCTTCGCATTTATTCTCGTTCAGTTCGACGTATAGCCCCCATTCGGTTACGCCGGAGATGACGCCGTCATAAATCTGTCCCAGTCGTTCGCTCATGAATTCCACTTGTTTGTATTTGATGGAAGCACGCTCGGCATTGGCTGCTATTTGTTCCATGTTCGAACTGTGGTCGCATAGGTCTTCATACTTGGCTTCGGATACGCTGCGTCCTCCGTCCATGTATTTAGTTACCAACCGATGTACCATCATGTCCGGGAACCGGCGGATGGGCGAGGTGAAGTGCGTATAGTAATCGAATGCCAATCCGTAGTGACCGATATTATGTGTAGAATAACGTGCTTTCTGCATAGCGCGGATGGACACGGTTTCTATCAGGTTCTCTTCTTTCTTTCCATGAATATCGTCCAGCAGGTGGTTGATGGATTTTGAAATATCCGTCTTTGTCCCACTCGTACGTACTTTATAACCGAAGCGGGCGATGAAGTGCGACAGGTTCTCCAGCTTTTCCGGGTCGGGCAGGTCGTGGATACGGTAAGGAAGTACTTTGGCTTTCTTGTTCTTGGGTACCCGGCCTACTTTCTCTGCCACGGTTCTGTTTGCAAGCAGCATGAATTCTTCAACGAGCTTATTGGCGTCTTTCGATTCTTTGAAATAAACGCTGATAGGTTTTCCTTTCTCGTCGATTTCAAATTTCACTTCGTAACGGTCGAAGTTGATGGCTCCCGCGGTGAATCGTCTCTCGCGAAGTGCTTTCGCAATGGTATCCAGCATGAGCACTTCTTCTTTGAAGTCGCCTTCTTTGGTTTCAATAATCTGCTGCGCTTCTTCGTAGGTGAAGCGGCGGTCGGAATTGATAACTGTATGTACGATGCGTGAGTCTTTGACTTCTCCCTTTTCGGTGATGTCGAAGATGACGGAGAATGCGAGCTTTTCTTCGTTCGGACGGAGTGAACAGATGAAGTTGCACAGGCGTTCGGGAAGCATCGGGATGGTACGGTCTACGAGGTAGACGGAAGTGGCACGTTTCTCAGCTTCCTTGTCGATGATTCCGCCTTCTTTCACGTAGTGCGTCACGTCGGCGATATGTACGCCTACTTCCCATAGGCCGTCTTTAAGTTTACGGATAGAGAGTGCGTCGTCGAAGTCTTTGGCGTCTTTCGGGTCGATGGTAAAAGTGGTAATCTTGCGGAAGTCCTCGCGTCTGGCAATCTCTTCGGCAGAGATTTCGGCAGGAATTTTGTCGGCTGCCGTTTCTACTGATTTCGGATATACATAAGGTAAACCGAACTCTGCGAGAATGGCGTGCATCTCTGTGGTGTTGTCACCAGCCTGCCCTAATATATCTATTACTTGCCCGATAGGATTTTTTGCCTTGTCCGGCCATTCGGTGACTTTTACGATTGCCTTGTCTCCGGTCTTTCCACCTTTCAGCTTATCTTTCGGGATGAAGATGTCATTGGCTAGCGTACGGTTCTCCGTCACCAGGAATGCGTATGACTTAGCCACTTCCAGCGTTCCGACGAAAGTGTCGTTGGCACGTTCCAGTATTTCAATGACTTCTCCTTCGGCTTCTCTGTTCTTCCGTTTGGCATAGAAGGTTATCTTTACCTTATCGTTATTCATCGCATGTGCGGAATTACGTTCGGCCACGAATATCGGGTCGCCCCCTTCTTCGGGAATAAACGAGTTCTTACCGTTGCTCTTCCGTTGGAAAGTACCTGTCATTTCTGTTCCGTGACTGTTCAGGCGGAACTTTCCTTTTTCTATTTCACTGATATAATCGTCATCTAAAAGGTCATGCAGTATATCGACGCATAGCATTTTCTGGGGATGGGTGGTGAGACGCAATTCCGAGAAAATATATTTCATGCTTAGAGTCTCATTGGGTTTGGCATGGAAAAAGTCTATTAACAACGCTGCCAGCTCTTTCTTACTCATTCTCTTGCCGGCTTTTTTCTCTTTCTTTTCTTTCTTTTTCGCCATAATGTAGTCTTTTAAAAATATGTAGTTACAAAGATAGACGATTATTTTCCTTATGGAAACTTTGGGGGAAGAAAAATTGTCTTTGCTGTCTTGTATTTTATGTTTTGTGGCGGGCTGTTTTCGAAAAAGACAGATAATCATCCGATTAAATGAGTAGAAGAGCTGTTTCCTCCCGGAGACAGCTCTTCTATTCATTAATGTTAAATTAAATATCTAAGAGAGAGATTTATTCACGGATACAACGTACGGTACTACCTTGTGCTCGTTGTGTTTGTTGATTGATATTGAAATATGGACTGGGACTTGATACAGGAGGATCGTATCTATAAGATATAGCGTCTGTATCTTTTGTGTTGGTTGTCCAGTATCTTAATGTGTATTGATCCCCATAACCTTTTCCTGATATGCCCCCACTACTATGGAGTAAATAGCCGGCCCCTATAAAGAAAAGTCCTTCTGCACCTTTAAATGTACAACCGAAGTTTTTATAATTAGGATTTGAGAAACTTTTGCATGCGGCTTGTGGTGGTACTCGATAACCTACCGGACAGGGATCATAGATAGATTTTGTACCTAATTTATTTTCAGGATTTCCCCATAAGTTATTATTTCTGTTTTCTACACCTTCACCGACACCATACCAGTCGTTGCTTGTTCCATATCCACTTTTGAAGAAAGCTGTTGGGAATACGGCCGAATAATATAATGATAAATCCGCTCCTCCTTCCTCGGGGGAGTATGAGCTAGATTGCCAACCATACATTGGCTCAGTTACAAATCCGGTTGTTACCTCTCCACCTGCAGGAATTCCGTCGAAATAGAATGGGTCTTTGCGTCCCCATTGGTATTTTAGGCCATATCCACTTTCGTCTGGAGTACTACTTAGCGCACCTAAATTAATATTCATGAAATGGAATCCAACTCCATCAGAATTTGTTACATTTACATCTTGTGAGATATCATAGTCGATACTCCAGATATGCCAACTCCATAAAATGGTTCCTTTGGGGAATTCTTCAGTCGGTATGCCATCGGTAACAGCGATCAGAGCATTTCCGCCAATATTACCAGAGGTAGTGAAGGTAACAAATCCATCTGCTGATAGTTTTACGTCTTTGATAACTCCATTCTGTATAGAACTGGATTCCCACACGATAAAGACGTCTTTTGGATTGATAGACGCCGGTGTTATGCCAGTGGTCGCTTTGCCATTTCCCTGTATTTTTGCGTCAAATTTGTATGCGGTATTAGGTTGGGCTACCATATAACTATTTGCATATCCCTTTTCATTCAGATTTAGTGGCGGATCTGTCAGATTTAGATCAATAGAGTATACTTTGTTAGCCAAATAGTTGCGTCCGTCTTCTTTGAATTCCCATAAATCATTTCCTAGCTTGACGGTGATTTTCAGTTGTTTGCCTTCTAACTGTACCGGATTCATTGCAATACGCGCTTTGATAGGAGTTGCAGCCAATGTTCCTGCTGTTCCTTCCATTTTTAATGTGATAGAACTGGCAGAAGTGTAGGAAGCATCGGGTACGGCATCTGCGACAACCTTATCTGCTGTCAGATTTACTCCGAAATCACCAGCCAACTTGGCGTCGTCAGTCGATACTGTGATTTCGGATAGTTGCTTGCCTACTCCAAATGCAGTTGTGCCTATATTGAATTCCAATACACAGAATAAATTTTTCATTGCAATATTTACAGGCATTGGATTGGCGTCAACCGCAGATGCTGTCTGTGTTCCGTAAAAGAATGAATATTCATTTGTGCTTTGGGTAGGATTGAGCATATTCTGCTTTTGAAGTACTGGAATAGTAACCTTTACTTTAGCGGGATTTTCTCCCAATGCTTCGCTGTAAGGATAATATGCATAAAGTTTGTTCGTTCCCTCACCCGGTTTTATAGCATTGGCTAATCCAGCGTTGCTTGTACCGACTCCACTCGTTATAGCTATGGCTTTGTTGTTCACTCCAACTGCGCCATTGTCATAAGCTTGTGCACAGTAAAGCCCTACCTTTGAGTCATTGTTCCATGCAAAGTCAGAAGGTAAAGAGACAGTGATTGCGGCGTCGGGTGCAGATACACCCCATGTTGTGTTCTCATCGTCACTACCACAACCTGATAGTCCGGTCAGTGAAGTGACAGCAATTCCTAATAATAGTAAGTCTTTTCTCATAAATACGTTTTAATTAAAGGGTTTCTAGTTCTATTTGTATAGTATACAGTTTGCGAATATGTATGCTGCTCCGTAGGCTTCGTCAAAGAATTCATCAATGTATGCCATAAAATAAAAAGCGATTGAAGGATATTCTCCTAATGTGTCGTCAAACATTAAGCCGATTGTTCCGTCTGTTAAGATTACAGGACCAAGTCCGATTTTGTAGCTAGCTTCCTGCATTCCACCTTGAGGATCTTGTATAACCAAACCTAGATAAAGTACATCATATAATTTTCCGAGATATTGGCCGGCTTCAAATGTTAATGTATTATTTTCTGCTATTCCTTTCAGTGTATAAGGTTGTCCGTTGACTAAGTTTGCTACAGAATAAGTGCCGTCTTCTTCTTTGGTAATTGTTACATTCTTCAAACTATAGTATTTCTGAAAATCATCAGTGTACTGCCCATTCCAGGTTCCCATAAAATCATTGACTTCATATTGAAGTATTTGATATTCGAAATTGCGGTTACCATTGGTTACCGTAATTTTGGCGGCACGGATATTATTGGAAGTATTCTTAGTTATTATAAATGTTCCTCCTTTACCATTGTCGTCTTCCTTATATGATAACCAGTTCCGGGCTTCTTCCGGTATGTTTACGATACAAGGAAAAGAACCGTATTGTTTTACATGCAGAGTTGTCTCGTCGTTTGTTACACGCTGCACCCATTTACTGTCTTCAAAAACGAAAACAGCTCCGGATTGCATCACGGTAAGCTTTTCTTCTTTGATTCCGTCAGTAATAATCAGTTGGGCTGAACGACCGGAGTAACCGTAGTTGGGCTTGGTGTCGAAAGTAATCTTATTATCAGTGATTTCTTCAATAGTACACCAGTCCGCGTCTGTCAACCGAGCACTGATTGTTTTTGAGGAACTGAGTTCTACATACCCTTTGCCACCTGTAGCATCCATATTTATTTCGGATGCCAGAATTTGCAGATCGGATATCGGAGTGTTTTCTTCACTATCGCATCCTGTTATCATTGTCGCACAAAGGACGATGAATAATATGTTGAAATATATCTTTTTCATACTTTATTATGATTCTATTGTTCTTCCTCTGTTTTCTTTTTCATCATAAGATATCTGAAGTATTCAATATAGCCGGCCATTGTGCTTTCTGAATATTGGTCGGATGAATACGCCCAGACCATAAGAGCTGAGTTCGTTTGCGTCATCTTGTCTACAAGATAGAAGCCGAAAGGTTCCGTACTTTCTACTTTGCTGATGAGTCCGTTACGCAATCGGGAGATTATACTTATTTCCGGATGCGCATAACCTTCCGTCCCGGCAGCAATAGCGAAATAATATTGAAATTGGGAGTTTAATCCGAGATCCTGCGAGTCGAGTATTATTTGTCCGCTTCCTCTGTCATATTTAAGGATAACGTCAATATAAGTTCTGAAATAAGTTAGTGGTAGCGAGAGTTTGTAGGTTTCTCCTTCAACTAAAGGAGTAATTGTCACTTCTGTGTATCCACTTCCCGTCATGTAACTGTTGAATCCTAGTATATAGTCTCCGATAAAGTCTTTATATTGGAAATAGCCTTCCGGATAGAATTCGTTAAGGGTCACGTCGGTGGCTCCTTCGTCTGTACAGGTGAATTTTCGGGTTAGCGTATTCCATGTAAAATGCTGAACGGATACATTGTTGACCACGTAAGGGGTTCGTAATTTGAACCCTTTATCTGTGTAGATGTAAGCTAATGATTCTCCTGTTTCTTCCTCATTAGTATTATATACATCAAATATGCTTAATGTACCGGGAGCCCTTTTGAATACTTTTAGTATCTCTTCTCCTCTTTTTAGATTGTAAGTATTCAGGAATGCATCCTTTTCAATCTTTACTATATTTTTGAGATAAGTTGCCCAAGGCTCATCTTCAGGCAACGGAGTCATTTCCATGATGTTTTTGTACTTCTTGCCTTGTAGGATTATTTTCTCAGGAGATGCTTCTAATATGATAAATTCATAATCACCTTCCAGATTCATATTCATTCCCAAAGGAGCAGAAAATGAGTGAAGCAAGGGATTGTATGCGTCAAAAGTAAGCATGGTACTTTGTTCTGTTTTTACTTGATAGAGCGAAGTGACTTTTTCACCGGGTATATAGTCGTCTGTACCTCCTTCACAAGCAATCTGTGCTTGCTTCCCGTCGAAATTCATGAGGAAAGTGATTGCTCCCGAAGAATAATTACTACCCACATAATATTCAAGTTTCCAGCCGTTGGGGGCTTCTTTCAGAATCTCCCGGCATTTAGCGACATCAGCAGTGGCTCTATTGGCAGATGATTCATCGAATATATCCTCTTCGGAGAAAAGACAGGACTGCAATCCGATACTTACCAATGCCAATAGCATACATATTGATAGATATTTCTTCATAACTTTAATTTTTATTCAATGACACTTAAATCTACTTTGCCGTCAGCTATCTCATTCTGGCGGCGTAGAACGGTTTCACGTAAATCATCCAGATTAATCCCCCAAGTTTGTTCCATATAATTATATACAATGTCAAACTTCTGTTGTATAAGGGCTCTGCCTTGTGTTCCGGCATTATCAAGCATATCATTCCAGTAAGCAGCTGTATTGGTAACATACATTGCAATATTTTCTACAAAATCCTCACGTGATTCACTCATGGCGTAGGGTGTGACAAAACCTTGTTTCCATGCTTCCTTGGTGTTGCTCATATACCAGTCGCCGCCGATATAAGCATTTTCCGTTATGCGGTCGAATGCGGGGTCGTAATTTTTCGTTTGGTGAAGGATATGTGCAAATTCGTGATGCATGGTTTCAAAATAGTATTCGTTTAGTATATTCATGTCAATATATTCCGGGTTGATGTCATTTACGCTATAAAGGGTGATTTTCATTCCACCCTCTGCGGTTCCCAGTACCATTGTTCCGTTATCTTCGTAAGCGGGTGAACCGATAAAGTGAATGGTCCGTGGAACATATTGGCATAAAAATTGGGGATTACCCGTGATTTCGTCATAAGCTTCCAACCATACATGCTTGACAATTTTTGCTAAAATGACGGATTTTGTATAATCTGCCGGTATCAGCACATGACTCATATCGCTTTCATTATCTTCCATGCGATATTTTAATTCTATATTATAAGTATTGGTATAGTTGTTTAGTATCCATTTGTCAAACATCGCACGCTCTACTTCTTCCGTTGAGAAGATACTGTGTGCTCTGTCTACATCTTCATCATTGTTACAACTTCCCAATACACAGGTCAGAATTATTATTAAACTATATATATAATAATGTCTTTTCATATTTCTTTCCTCCTGATGAATTAGTTATTTCTGGGATTTGGTTCCATGCCGGCTGTGATAACGCTGGTAGGTAGCTGTACTGCACGTCTCGGATCATTAACCTCCATTTTATCTGTAATTCTCACTAATGTGTAACCCTCGAAATAACGACGGTAAATGACAATGCCGTAACGTTTTATATCTTGCCACCGAAGCCCTTCTTCTAGTGTAAGAAGGCGTCTGGCATGTAAGATACAGTGGATGAGGTTTTCCTGCATGCCATTTTCAACAATAAAGTCTGGATGCAGTTCTTTTTTTACAGTTGGATTTTCCGGCTGATAATAGGGTAATCCGGCATAGAAGTCATTGATTGATTCTTTGGTTAAAGTTTCAGTATTGGTTGTGAAAGCTTTTTGCCAGGCATCAATATCTTCCGCTGCTTCATCATAACGTTTCAGTAGTGCGTAGGCTTCTGCACGACACAGTAATGTTTCATCGGTGGTAAAAGGCGGATACATCATATTTCCTGACCAGCTATCACCTGATACCGTGAATTGCCTGTATATGGCCAGGCGGCGGAAACCATTTTTGATAGAGCTACTGGGGGCGAATGGAGTTTGTTGGTAACTGGTCTGATCTCCCCACGGACCTTCAGATTTACAATTTTCTGAAGCTGTTATCTCATTATTACAGTATGCTTCGCAGGAAATATAACCGGGATCTGCTACCATAGGCCAATAAGAGGCGGCTGTTATCACCAATAAATTGGCTTGATTATCTGCATCTACATAAGCGTTGGGCTGTATGTCTTTATTGGGAGATAAAGATCCTAAAGCTGCCCAGTCTCTCAGATGCCGAGAAGCATTGTTGCCTAATATTATATTTGCATATTCGATAACTTTCTGGCAATTGGAATAATCCTGCTGCATATAATAAAGGTAGAAGCGTGCCGCAAATGCATAAGCTGCTTTTTTATTGAAATGATATTTTGCTCTGGAGTAAATGTTATCATCAATCAAAGGTAGTCCTTCTTTCAGATCATTTGCTATTTTTTTGTAAACTTCAGCTACATTCCCACGGGAATATTGAGGATTGACAGTAGTCTCGGGCTTCTCTATATATGGGATGCCCAAATCTTGTCCGGAAGTAGTGCTGTATGCTTTGCAGAATGTAGTAACTAATAAAAAATGGCCATACGCACGGCATACTAGTGCCTCTCCTTTTTGTGCAGATAATGAAGTGGGATTGCCCATTTCTTCTATTGCTTGTAGAGCTTGGTTGGCGGATGAGATGGCATTATAGCAGGCTTCCCATAATGCATGAGGTGAGTCTTGATCTTCTTCGGTCGTTTGTTGCCAGCGATAAAGATGCTCGTTCAACCGGAAAAGATAACTGTATGCCTTGCTATTCTCATCTATATTGTCACTATAAAATTCTCCGATGTGGCAATTGGTTGTTTCGGGATAGGCTGATACCAGTATTTTTGTGATGCTTTCTTCCGTTGTTAGTTCAGTCCGGTTGTCTGGCATTTCATCCAAGAAGCTGTTGCAAGAGGTCATTATCAGGCAAATAGCCGATATAGCTCCTATATGTAAAAGTGCGATATATTTCATTGCTTTCATGATTTTCTGATTATTAAAGACCTAATCTGACTGTTAACGTAAATTGACGAGGTACCGGAGAAGCTACGCCACCCGTATTGAAAAACTCTGGATCTTGTCCGTTCAACTTTTTATCCGCATAAATCAGAAACAGGTTTGTTGCTTGCAGTTTTAGGGATAAATTAGAAATCTTTGCCGGAGCGATCCATGCTTTAGGAAAATCGTAAGAAAGAGAGATTTCTTTCATGCGGATAAAGTCTCCTTTGGCGATTCTTTCTGTCGAATAGTTATAGGCGTTATATGCATAAATTAAATCTCTATTGTCTTCAAACTGACGCTTGGACAGTATTGTAGGTATGTTAGTACGTTTTTGTTCGTTTCCTATGGTCCATCGGTTTTTAAACTCGCGTGGCATGGAAGATAAATCACTATATTGGTAGTTGAAACATGGATTCAAACGTACCACATTTCCAAATGAGTATGTGATAAATACATTCAACTTAAACCCTTTATAAGTGAATATATTCCCCAAACTACCGGTTATAGTCGGGTCAGTGGGACCTTCATACTTTAAATAATCAATATTGTCACGTGTCTGGAAGTCGATATTGGTACTGGTTATTTCTCCGTTGATATCATATTGTGGAATACCGTTGATATCCAGCCCGACAAATGGGATTGAGAATAAGCCGCGCACCGGATAATCTTTTCGGGCAAAGCCATACCCTGAGACTAAGTCCATGACACTGGAACGAGCGTTGAGCTCTGTAATCTCGTTCTTTGCTTTAGAGAATATGAAGTCTGTATTCCACGTGAATTTTTTAGTTTGAATATTTTTAGTCGAAAGAGTAAATTCGATACCATGCGATTTCATTGAAGCAATGTTGGCATATTTATAGATTGTACCACCTACTCCTTGCGTTGGTGTTATGCCGATTAGGTCGTAATTATTGCGTTTATACCAGTCGATTGCAAAGTTGATGCGATTATCCAGGAATCCCATATCTGCGCCAATATTCAACTCATGCTTCTTTTCATAAGTCAGTTCACTGTTTTCGGGGTCGGATACATAGAGACCTGTCTCCTGTCCACTTGTAAATGGGCGGTAGGGAGAATAGCTGGTAATAATGGCATGTGAATTTGTTACATAGTCCGGTCCTCTGTCTGCTGTCAGCGAATAAGAAGCTTTAAGGGTAAAATGAGCGAGGACAGGATTCAATGTATCAAAGAATTTCTCTTCATGCATATTCCATGCACCTGATATATTCCATGTTGGCAACCAGCGGGCAGAGCGGCTTTTACCCATACGGTTGGTGCCTTCATAACGGAAAGTTCCGTTTATCGTATAGCGGCCGTCGTAAGAGTAAGTAGCATTAGCAAAAGTTGCCACACTTCGGGTAGTAGAGTGGTTTAACGCATAATACTTGTTTCCTCCTTCAATTCCTTTTTTGAAGTATTCATATACATAAGATGGTGTTTCTCCCATTGTATATTGCATACCCCAACCTTGAAAGTAGTCCTGCATACGTTTTAGGTCGTTTGCTTCCATACCAGCAAATAGGTTGGTTATGTGCTTTTCTGCAAATAAATGATTCCAGGAGGCTGTCGCACGGAAATCAACTCCTAACATTCGATAATTCTTACGTTGGTATATCCCCCCTTCCGGTAATACACTGATGGGTAATGCATATGGATTGTCCGGGTCGGTGTATAGCAGATCGTTCTTATCGCGGATAGTAGCATCATCCATACCGGTACGATAAGCTGTTGCCTGATTCGAATTATCTTTAATATTATGTTCTTGTGAAGACGATTGATATCTGATTGCTCCTAATGCGCTCAGCTCCAGCTCTGAGAATATTTTCCATTTCAATTCTCCTTGAAATTTTACGTCAACCACATTCAAATCCATGTAGTTATTATCTAGCTCTTGAAGAATATTGAATGGAGCGTAATTGGCTGTATAGTCCACAGCCGGATCCAAGGCACGTGATGTATTCAAGGCATATGAATAAGGGTTGATATCGAATTGGCGCGTAACTTCCCCGCTTGCTGCATTAACTTCCGAACTTAATGTTCCAGGTGCTTTCTGTTTACGATATGATGCACTGGAAATTAGGTTGATTGACAAGTTTTTATATATATTGTAACTTGTATTTAAATTGGCTGTATAACGTTTTACTTCACTCTGTTTGTACCAACCGGGATCTGACATAACACTTAAAGACGCGTAAAATGAAGACTTTTCACTTCCAGATGTGATACTTACAGAATGATTTTGTGTAATGTTGTTGGAGAATAAAACATCGAACCAATCTGTATTTCTCATTTCTGCCTCACGTAAATAATTATTGCGTGCTTCTAAAGTATTAGCAAGCCCAAATTGTCCGGTTGTTGGATTGTATTGATTGATCAACCGATACATACGGCCATAAACGCCGCTGTCCTTCGCCCGGTATGTATCACTGTTATTTAGCCAACCCTTTAATTCCATTTCTTTATAGATACCCATCTGTTCTTGTGAATTCATGATATTGAATTCTTTATAACTAGGTATCATTCTCATTGTAAACTCTCCAGTATAACTAATCTTGCTAACTCCCGCTTTTCCTTTTTTGGTAGTAACCACAATAACTCCCGCCATGGCGCGTGCGCCGTAAATGGAAGTTGCCGAACCGTCTTTTAGGATTTGGAAGCTTTCGATATCATCAGAGTTCAATCCGGCAATAGCAGAGCTGATTAATGTTTCTGCATCACCGGAAGACAGGTCGTCCGGTCCCACGTCAATAGCATCTTCCATAATAACGCCGTCGACAACCCATAGCGGTTTTGAACTTCCGTAAATAGAAGTGGCTCCACGTACACGAATCTTCGGTGCCGTACCGAATGTTCCTGATACATTCTGTACAGATACGCCTGCCGCACGTCCTTCGAGGCCGCGGCTGATGTCAGGCAAACCGTCGAGTTTTACATTGTCCGCTGTTAATTGGTTAGTCGCTCCCGTAAACAGGCGCTTGTCCATCTTTTGCATACCTGTCACCACGACCTCTGATAGCGTTTGTACATCGGGCATCAATGTAACGCTCATCGTAGGAGAAGGAGTAAGGTCTTGCGCTTTCATTCCTATATAGGAAAATTGCAGTACAGATTTGTTCGATACATTCTCTATCGAAAACTTTCCGTCTATATCTGTCAATACGCCGGATTTGCTCCCTTTGATGAGAACTGTCGCACCGATGAGCGGCTGGTTGTCATCACCGGAGATGACTACGCCTTTTACATTGAATACTTTTGCCTGTTTGGAAGGTCCTTTGGGGCTGATGGTGACAAATTGGTCCTCGATGTGATATTCCAACGGTTTGCTGGTTAAGATAATATCAAGAACTTGCTCAATGCTTTTATCCTTCGCGGAGCCCGAGACTGTGTACTTTTTGACATCATCGTACGTAAAGAGGATTTTGTATCCGGAGATCTTTTCCAAACGTTTTAGTACGGACGGTAACCGTTCGTTACTAAATTCAATCGTGATTTTCTTTTGTGGTTGTGCTTGGGCATTTACCTGATAAGGTAAAAAGCATAATACGCATAGAAAACACACAATGAGTAGCTTCCAATTTTTTCTCATACGTTTCAATTTAATAACACTAGTTTGAATATGTTTATAATACTAGTGCGTATGAACCGAAAAAATGGATACCCTTTTTGCGAATTATTTTTTAATAAAAGTGATAATTTGTTGTTTCTTGCATGATTTTGTTATACTTATGCAAGACTAAATTAGTCTATGGTAAGCGTGTTGCCCTGCAAGGTCACCGTTACTTTTTTCATTCTGTTAAGTAATGAAATGGTGTGTTCCAACTCTTTGGAGCGATCAGAAACGAAGTGCATCTTATAGCCCATGGCTTCTTTATTTCTGAATTCGATATTTACATTATACCAGCGTCCCAAGCTTTGCATAATATCTTTTAATGTGACGTCGTCAAAGTAGAAATAACCGTCTTTCCAATAGACATAAGAGTCCAGATCCACTTCGGTGAGTACAAAGTTGCCGTCAGATTGCAGGTGGGCGTCTTCTCCCGGATAAAGCCTGGTATAAGAGCCTCCTTGGGTATTGCTGACTTCCACTTTTCCATTGATAAGTACTACGTGAGTATCTTCGGGAGAATAACTACGGATATTGAACTCAGTGCCAAGAACCCTGGTTTGCACAGTTTGGGTTTTTACAATGAATGGGCGACTTGGGTCTTTGGTCACTTTAAAGTAGGCTTCTCCTTCCAAAGTGACAACACGTTCTTTACCTACAAAGGCTGTGGGATAGACAAAATTGCTGTTGGCGTTGAGCCATACTTCTGTTCCGTCACACAATACGACCTTGAAACTTTCACCTCGAGGGACGGTAAGCACATGCGTCTGCGTTGTTTTCGAGATGACTTGCCTGTAATCTAATTCTTTCTTTTCAGATTTTGCAGTTGTCGCTCTATTCGGAATCTGATTGTTTGCTACCGGTTCGTCCAACATGATCTTTTCTCCATTATCTTTCTGAAGAATGATATGTTGGGGGGCGGTATCAGCGGTGAATACTGTAATAGGTTCGACAGAAGGTGTTGTCAGGGTATTTATGAAATAATAGCTTCCGAAGAGAATGGCAATCATGGCGGCAATGCCGATTCCGGTCTTCCACAAGATAGAACGCATGCGTGATGCGGCTTTCCTCTTTTTGAAACGTTCTAATTCCACTTCTATGTCCGGCAGTTCCGCTCCGCCTTTTTGTTGCAGGAAAAGGCTGCTGTCCATTATATCACGGCAAGCTTGCAGACATTCTTCATCTTCAAGCAGTTCTTGCAATTGCTTGTCGCTTATTTCCGCCGGACTCTCCATGATGTCGAGTGCCTTTTTTACAGATTCTTCTGTATTATTTATATTGTCAGTATGTTCATTCATCACTTTCGGATACTATATCAATCTTATTATATTACGTTTAATCACCTGAATAAAGACACCTGCTTTATGATTTTTTTGCACATTCCTCACGTATTACTTGCAGAGCTTTCACAATGTGTTTTCTTACCGCACTGACACTGATGTTCAATTCATCTGCTACTTCCTGATACTTTTTACGCTGGATATAACATTCTTCTAAAATATGTCTCGTGTGCGGAGTGAGTTTCTCCATAGCTTTACTGATGTGCATCATCCTTTCATCCTGTTCCTGATATTCCGTTTCCACATAACTTTTAGTCAGTTCGGAGTAGATTTGTACATACTGTTCGTGTGTATTTTGATGGCGTAGGAAATCAATGCTTTTATTACGGACATATATGTACAAATAAGATTTCGCTGTGGCTTTATCTATTTTTGCGTAATTGGTCCAAATAAATTCGAAGGCATCGCTTACGATATCTTTGCTAGCCTCCATATTATTAATCAGATGAAATGCGTAATAATAAAGTTGAGGATAGTACTCTTTAAAAAGAAAATCAAAGTCTGCCTTATCTTCCACGTGCTTTAAAAGTGTTGAATAGTAAATAAATCGAGTTGCAAATAAACAAATAATAATTGAGAAATGCAAAATGCTTTTTATTTTATATTTATTGTATCTTTGTGGCATTATCAAAAAGAATGTTTGGTGAGAGTACTTTAATCAATTATTCACGCAGAACCTAGAAAGTAATAATGGAGAGTATTTTAATTACGGGCGCAAGTGGTTTTATCGGGAGTTTCATCGTGGAGGAAGCGTTGAAACGAAGGTTTGGTGTGTGGGCGGGAATCCGCTCCACCAGTAGCAAGCAGTATCTGAAAAACCGGAAGATTCATTTTCTGGAACTGGACTTTGCACATCCCAACGAACTTCGTGCCCAACTCTCCGGACACAAAGGTACGTATAATAAGTTTGACTATATCATCCATTGTGCCGGTGTGACGAAATGTTTCGACAAAAAGGCTTTCGACTATGTGAATTATCTTCAGACAAAGTATTTTATTGATACGTTGAGGGAGCTGAATATGGTTCCGAAGCAATTCATATATATAAGTACGCTTAGTGTATTCGGCCCTGTGCGTGAGAAAGATTACACTCCGATAGAAGCGGATGACCTTCCTGCTCCTAATACTGCCTATGGCTTCAGCAAGTTGAAAGCCGAACTATATATTCAGAGTATTCCCGGATTCCCCTATGTCATTTATCGTCCTACGGGAGTGTATGGCCCTCGCGAGTCTGATTATTTCCTGATGGCGAAGTCCATTCAGAAGCATGCTGATTTCTCTGTTGGCTTTAGGCGGCAAGACTTGACTTTTGTCTATGTGAAAGATATTGTACAGGCTATTTTCTTAGGTATGGAGAAAAAAGTAACCCGGAAAGCGTATTTCCTGACAGATGGAAAGGTCTATAAAAGCAGCACTTTTTCTCGCCTGATACAAAAAGAATTAGGGAATCCATTTGTTCTTCACATGAAATGTCCATTAATTGTGCTAAAAGTTATATCTTTGCTCGCTGAATTCGTTGCTACGCGTTCCAGAAAGTGCAGCACATTGAATTCTGATAAATATAAGATAATGAAACAACGCAACTGGCAATGTGATATAACCCCCACAATCAATGAATTGGGATATGCACCCGAATATGATTTGGAGAGAGGTGTGCGTGAAACTATTGCCTGGTATAAAAATGAAGGATGGCTTTAGACTTATTTAAGCGCGTAGAAACCCGGAAAGGGTTGTTTGCTGTGGAGAAGATTACATTGATTTATAATCTGCTGACTTCCATATTGATTCTGTTCCTGTTTCAGCGGATGGATCATCCATGGCATATGTTGCTGGATAGAGCTATGATTGCTGCGATGACTTTCCTGTTGATGTATCTTTATCGCCTTGCTCCCTGTAAATTCTCGGCGTTTGTGCGTATTGTCATTCAGATGAGTCTGCTTTCCTATTGGTATCCGGATACTTTCGAATTCAACCGCTTCTTTCCGAACTTAGATCATGTCTTTGCCACTGCCGAGCAGTTTATCTTTAACGGGCAGCCTGCTATCTGGTTCTGTCACACATTCCCGCATCTTCTGGTCAGTGAAGCATTTAATATGGGATATTTCTTTTATTACCCGATGATGCTGATTGTGGCGTTATTCTACTTTATTTATAGGTTTGAATGGTTCGAAAAGATGTCTTTTGTACTGGTTACTTCTTTCTTTATATATTACCTGATTTATATATTTGTTCCCGTTGCAGGCCCTCAATTCTACTTTCCTGCCATTGGATTTGATAATGTATCTAAAGGTATTTTCCCTGCCATCGGCGACTATTTCAATCATAATCAGGAATTATTGCCCGGACCGGGATATCAGCACGGATTCTTTTATAGCCTGGTAGAAGGTTCCCAGCAAGTGGGCGAACGTCCTACGGCGGCATTCCCGAGTTCACATGTCGGTATCTCTACTATTCTGATGATTATGGCCTGGCGTGGTAGTAAGAGGTTATTTGCCTGCCTGATTCCTTTCTATATGCTGCTTTGTGGCGCTACTGTGTATATCCAGGCGCATTATGTCATTGATGCTATCGTAGGATTCTTCTCTGCGTTCTTGCTGTATGTGGTGGCGACTTGGATGTTCAAGAAGTGGTTTGCGCAACCGATGTTCAAATAAGGATTCTTCGGGCATAGAAAGTTTGTTTGAAATTCTTTGTTCTTTTAATTCCCTTTTAAAAATATTTTATTATTTTTGTGTCATTAAAGATTGGCTCAGTATGAGACGAGTCTTTGATAACATAATTGCATAAATGTGATAATTATTATTTCTAGATAGTGAAAGTCTGGTAAATTTTCTGCTGAATACAGGAATAATAAGTATGGTACATGTTTACACCCTTGTTAACACATAGGGCGTGAACTGTCTTTTTACTTATTCGTATTCGGGTTTACCAGAGCCTCACTATCTGATAAGAAAAAGCAGCTTCACGCCTTTTTTGTTTTTTTTCGATGAAACTATGAAAAAAGTTTGTTGTTGCTGTCACATTTTTAGTGTTTCGTTCAATAGTTAAGTAGATGAGCCGATTTACCGGATGGGAAAGAGTTATAAAAGTAAAAGTGGTATAAAAACTGGCTTTTCCCTTGTAGTGAAATCTGGTGGATTTTGATTAGGAATACGGTGGAAATAGCCCGTTTTATACCACTTTATTTAGAACAAAACAATTAAAAATATGGATAGGAAATTATGAAAAACAAACACTCACTTCTCACTGTCGCTTTGACATTTTTTGCCATTGCGTTATTAACCGCTTGTGGCAGTTCAAAACCAACAGCTTACACACGTACGGATGAACTGAACGAGAAATTGCAGGAGCTGGTTCAAGGCGGTTGGCAGATTCATAACAGTACACGTACCTTGCGGGGAAAACTTAGTGAACATTATGCAAAAATGGATGCTAATCCGGATTTGTACGAAGTAATCGGTACGTCTACGGGGTGTCGTTCTGTGACGGTGTGCAGGGCGGCGGCTGTCAATGCTGCGTGTGTAGAGATAGCGGTCAAGATGGGGCAAGACCTGAAAGGCAAGACGATGCGCGATATGGGCGTAGATGAAGGGGCGGAAATGCCGGCAGAATATAACCGTTTCCAGGAAGCTTGTATTAGTAAATTCCAGGGGGCCGTTAAGGGTGAACTGGAGGAAAGCCTGGCTCTGATTCGTGGGGGAGCAAATGGGTTGAACAGCTATGAAATTTATTTCTTGGTAGACAAACAATCGGCACGTAAGAAGCGTACGCAAGCCATTAAAGATGCCTTGGAAGAATCCAATCTCCACAAGGATTATGCAAAATCTGTCGAGAAATTTATCAATGACGAGGTCGAGTAAGTAAAAACAAGGCTTATGAAATCACTTTCTTTTGAAAAGATACGCTACACGTTTCTTATTGTGTCTATAGTGTTGGGAGCTTTGGCTCCCTTTCGGGTTTGTGCCCAGAAGGTTCTGCAACGTTCGGAGAAACTTCGTCCGGCATGGTTGGCGAACCGGACTCCCAAGCCCGGTAACCGGACCTTCCATTATCAGGTAACAGAAGGGGAACATAAGACGTTGCAGGATGCGAGACACAGTTGTCTGCTGAACCTCTCTACCTATATTAAAAGGACACGTCATATCAGTGAGCAGGCTGTCGCAGAGATTAAGCTCGAACAAGAGAATGGAGAATCGTCTGAAAGTGAAAACTATCATTTCTCTTATGATATACGGGGGGAGCGGGTGACGGTAATTTCTTGTAAATATGATGAATACTGGGAATATCTTCTTTATCCCAATGGTGAACGTATTTATCGTTGTTACACTCTTTATGGGATTGCAGATGAAGCAAATGTCATGTTCGACCGCTTATCGTTTAGCAGGAAATATGGAGTGAGGGGATTTGTCCGTTCGCTGGTTGTGCCTGGCTGGGGACAACTTTATAAAGGTAATACGACAAAAGGAGCTTGTATCCTGGGCGGTGAGGTTGCTTTAATTACCGGGATTCTGGTTGCGGAGAATCTGCGCAGTTCGTATGTGAAGAAGATGCATGAGCAACCCAAGCATTTGAAAACCTATAATACGAAAGCGGATAATTGGGAAAATGTGCGTAATGCCTGTATCGGTGGGGCTGCTGCTTTGTATGTGTACAATTTAGTAGATGCACTCGTAGCCAATGGACGTAAACGAAGTATCAGGCATAAACCAGCCCGCTTGGCGCTCTACCTTTCAGTGGGAGACTGCAATGGAATGACATTGGCAGTGCGGTTTTAAATAGAGTAAATAACAAAATGTAATAAATATGAGGACTAAATTACTAAATAACCTGTTTTTAAGTGGAGTTTTGCTGATTTCCTGCGGATTGTTTCAGAATTGTGCTAAAGATGAAATAGAAACGACAGGCATAATTTATGGAATTGTGAACGATTCAGACAATGGTGAGCCTGTGCAGGATGCACACATTATGCTTTCTCCTTACGGGAAAGCGGCGAATACAGGCAGCGATGGGAGTTATGAGTTTCCGGATTTAGAGCCGGGGCAGTATATCATCCAAATATCCAGAACGGGTTACAAGACGAATACTAAACGGATTACGGTGGTAGCCGGCGAGAAAGCGTCCGGCGATATGATGTTGAAGAGAGGAATTTCGGCAATCCGGTTAAGTACTGCTTCGCTTAACTTTGGCAGTCAATCAACGAGTAAAACATTTACCATACAGAATATCAGTACGTCCGGTAAGTCTATTTTATGGGGAGTGTCCAAAGCTTCTTCGGCAAATTGGCTGAGTGTGACTCCTGCAAATGGAAGTACGGCATCTGCCAAAGAAAGTACTATCGTGGTGAACATAGACCGTAGTCGGATTAAGAAAGACGAAACAACCATTCTTTTGATAGATGCGGAGGGTGAATCTCTTTCTGTTGAAGTTTCCGTGTCAAAGAATGAAGACGGAGAAGGTGATGGTAGCCAACCGGATGGAGGAAGTTGTGGGGTAATCACTCCCTGGGATATGGAATTAAAGACTGAGTTTGTGGGGTGTATCAGAATTGGAAGTACAGTTGAATTCCGGTTCAATGTGACGAATGTAGCTGAAGACGTGAAACTTACGTTTAAAAGTTATGAAGGGATTGATAACAAAGGGAATAAGTATGATTCCAGTAATAGTGAGTTTAAGGTGTCCAATAAGACGGCCAACATACTTCCGTTCTTGTTTCCCCGCAATGTGCCTATTCCAGGGCAAGTAATCCTGAAGAATGTACCTTCCAATGTGTACTCCGTGGCACGATTTCAGATTGTGATAGAGAAAAAATCGGAGCCTTGGTCGGTGCTGAATACGGAGTTGAAGTTTGAGGATGTAAAATGGTAAGATTTATATATGGAATGACTAACCAATATAATATAGACTAACCTTATAAAATCAGGTAATAATATAAATAAATATGAATATGAAAAAGATCGCAGTTTTATTATGGATGATTGTATTGGCGATATCGGCTTCTGCGCAGCAGTTTAGTTGGCCGCCGCAAACCTATCCCTCGTCAGTCCCCTATAAAGTATCGGAGGAGGTAAATTATTATTGGAGTATTGAGCAAATCACCTGTATAGGTAAAGGAAATGGCGGCTATAAATTCCGGATTAAGGGAACTGCTGGACATGATTTTGAATCCAATAAGACTGTGGATATGTTCTATATTGTTTCCAATAACCGTCTGGTAACGGCTGGCTCTTACTTTTTTCCAAAAGTTAGTAAAGGCCAAAAGTTCAGTTTTGAGGTTGTCTCTGCTTTTTCCGGATATACTCCGGCTGACTTTCAGGGATTCTTTATTCATGATAAATGGCTGTCTATACCCAAAGAGCGTACTAGTCAGAGCAGTTTGGGGACAACACAGAATAATGCTATAATAAAACTTACCCCTGAACAGATGACCAGATGGAGAGGGGAAGGACTATATGGGAATGTAAAAAATGTCACGGATGACAAGGGTACGTCCCTTACTTTCAATTCGATTGGCAATATTATCCGCTATCAAGAGGGGGATTATACAACTTCTTATTCATATACCAGTCCCAGACAATATACAGATGCTGGTGGCGGATTTAAATATGAAATAGTTTTCACTGATAGTACTCGTAAAGAATTTGATAAATCGCCTTGTGGCCCCACTGACGAATTTACTTTTGATAGCCAATGCAGAGTAATTAAACATTCTTACTTTGAGTGCCACGGAGATACTAAAAAATATTTTTATAGAGATTCCGAGAAACTACCTTTTAAGATGACAGCAGAAGCTAGGTTTGAGACTGGAGAAGATTTTGCGACTTACATATTTCAGTATTTAAACGTTGATACGCATGGAAACTGGACTAAACGGAAAGTAACTAAAACTATCAAGTCTGTAGAGTATTCGGATAATGGTAAAAATAAGGTGATAAATTCTGCTCCCGAAACTTCTTTTGAAACCCGCATTATTACATATTATCCAGAAGCAGCTACCGCTTCCACCGCTGTTGCAACAAGAACCAGTCAATCTCCCTCTTTTGTCGGAGGTCAGGCAGCTATGAAGAAGTTTTTTGCCGATAACGCCCATCCCAGAAAGCCTGCCATAGCAACTGCCGGCTATGGAGAGGTCATTGTTGAATTTACCGTCAATGAAAGCGGGGAAGTATCAAGTGCAAAATTGAAAGGCAGAGTTTCGGTAAGTATGGACGAGGAGGCTTTGCGACTTGTCAATATGATGCCTAAGTGGAATCCGGGACTCACAGACGGGCAACCTGCTAAAATGAAAGTACAGGTTGGACTTCGCTTTTTCCCGAATCAGGCATTTCGTTATATAAAAGCGATGCTTGATTAACTTTGAACGATTTTGGTACTTATTATTAGGAGATAATTTTATCCCTGATGTTAAATTAGAAGGCTTATGAAAACAATGATAGGAAATCTGCATTATGCATTACTCTTGTGTTTAACAGGTATTTGTGTAGCTTGCTCAGGCCCTATGTCACAGGAGGAAAAGAATTACCTGTTAGAACAAGCAGAGAAAGGGAATGCGGAGGCACAATACAAAGTGTCCGGTTCAAGAAGCGACTTTGAAAATGTGTTGGATGACAAGACACGGAAAACCTATTTCAAGCAGGCGCTTGAACAGGGATATGAGCCTGCTATTTATGATCGTATCTATGAAGCTCGTAAGAACAAGAGTACGGCAAAGGAGTTGAAATGGCTCCAGTATGGGGTGGAACATCATTCGGGGCGAGCTATGTACGACCTCGCATGTATGTATATGGAAGGAAAGCAGGCGACTAAAAATATGGAACGTGCCCGGGAACTCTTGGAGGAAGCAACTGCTTTAGGAAATGCGAGTGCACGAAATAAACTAAGGAAGTTAAATGGAACACAACCCAGTTTTTTCTATCGCATGAGCGAAAGTTTCGTTGATGAATTCAACTCCTCTTCCGGCTCATTTCTCGGAAGAATATATTCCACATGGTTTGAAGGTTCCAAAGGATTGCTTATGGGTGGTCTTATGCCTATTTTCTTGGATGTGGGCTATCCGTGGTGGCAAGGAATTTTGCTGTTGCTGGGCTGTTTGGGATTTGCTGTTCTATTTTTTGTGTTAGCTTCATGGGGTTCTTCGATTGAGGAAGCCAACAGCAAAGGCCGGTTACGTCTGACATGGATTCCTTGGGCGTTTTCTTTGTATGGGGCGATTTTAGGAGTTACGGGGCGGGCGTGTAACGAGATATATTATAACATCGGTCGCTTGACTGCCGCCGAGGGTACATTTGGCAATTGGACATTGGTAAGTACAGTGCAAACCTGGTTGATGCTGTTTATCATTCTTTACGGAATAGTAGTGGTTTGTACGTCTTCCCGTTCACCGGCTTCATTGGTGAAGCGTTTGCTCTTTTTGTCGGTGCTGTCCGTCTATGGTTTCTTTGTTGGGATTTCGTTGTCGTTGGTGTTTGCCATCATTATAGCGTTGTCATTGTTTAATGGTACTGTGGCTTCTTTCTTTACATCTGGCGGCGGTGCTAGTGGAAGTGCTGCGTCTAACGGACCTACAGAAACCAAAGTGGATTGCCGATATAAAACCATTTCCGGAGGATGCAGCTTGAATAACGGTTGGAGTTGTCATGTAGAGAATGGAGCGGATGAATGTCCTTATGGAGTTCGGGAAATGTAGATTGAAATGAAAAACTAAAAAAATAGAATGATTATGAGACAGTCTAATTTATTATTTGCCTTTCTATTGCTAATGCTGTTAGGAGGATGTGGAAATAGAAATAATAAAAGTATTCAAGAGGGGGGCAAGTCTTCTGCAGAAGAAATAGCCCTACAACCTCGTAACAAAAATTATGTGGGGAGAGAGATTCCGGTGGTGGATAATCCGGAGAGTGACTTCAAAATAGTAACAGCCAAGATAACCGGAACCTTTGAGAACTCAAACGCACAAGGCTACGAGATTCGTTTCTGGATTACTCCTAAAAATGATATTCTTGTGTATAACTCACAACATCAGGTTAAGTGGGGAGATACTGAAGAGGGGCGTTTGGCAAAATATGATATTTCTAATTATTACTTGTTCCTTAGGTTTGTCACTTCTGAAGGGGAAACAATAAGTTGCGATATGATTTCTCCTTATTCAAATTTAGGGGATTATGTTGCAGAAACCACCGTTAATCCCCAATATGGTACTAAGACTGTAAAAAAGCATTCTGCAGGTGAATGGTGTAATGAAGAAGGTACAAAGACATCGCTACACTATGATGAGTTTAGATTAATAGATGATTTGGATCATATAGAGTTTATAAGTAAAGATGACTATTATCAATGGTTGATTTAAACTAAATATTATCCCTCTTTATAATAAAAAAAATATCTTTTTGAATAACATAAAAAATATGATATGAGAAATCTATTCTTTTTGCTGTGTTTAAATGCATTTTTGTTTAGTTGTGCCGGTTCTTCCAGAGAAAGCGCCCAATCTGCGCCCTCACAAGTGAGGAATGAGGACAAGACTGTAATTGAGTTGTTAAGGGAAATCAGTCTTTTGTATGATGATTATTCTCTAAAGTATAAAGAACGTGAGCGGGAAATATGGGATAATGCTCGTACTAAAAGTGATATTAATCAGTTTGTGAAAAATGAAAATGAATTGACAAGTAAGCGGAACAATGAAATCAGCAAGAAACTGGCAGCTTTGAAAGGGAGGGAGATTCCCGTAACGGTTATACCCGATTCTATATTTGAAGTTACTGGTGGAAAGATACTGAACTGTACTTTTAGCGAAAATGAGGTAGCCTTGAAAATGACTTTTTTTGTGAAGTTGAAAAAGGATTTTATTCCTGATTTTCATTACAATATGATTACGAAAAAATATTATGCGCCTAAAATTCCTGGTTTAGATATCAAGTTCCGTAATTCAGAGGGGGAAACAAGAGATTTTCCATATAGTAGCTACCTGTTTAATTTTGACAAGGCTAAAAAAGAAGCTGTTCGCGGAAAAGCTTATGCACACAAAGGGGATGAATGTAATGGGCTGGAGCCGGGTATTTCTTTTGTAGTCAGGTTCGGTCCTTCAGCCCATGTTAGTTATAGTGACCTGGCTTCCATTGAGGCCTCTATTAATCATTAGTTATTCACTTGATTTTATTAACTGACTAATATAAGATATATATTATGAAAAGAAAGAACACATTGCTGTTGGCTGCACTATTATTAGTCGGTAGTGCATGCCGGGAAGGGAATATATTTGAAAAGAAGCAAGTTTATACCCCCATTACATTATATTTCAGTCCGATGGAAGATTATCTTACTCCTTCCGGATATACACCCGATTTTGTGAACTATCCTAATGACTGGGTGAAATGGGGGCTGAAAGGAAAGGTCAAGACTGTAACGTGCAAAACCTTGCATACTTTTTCATTAGACTTCACGGAAGATGGAAAATTGCTTCAGTCTGATTTTGTAGGTGATGGTGGGGGTGTAAGTGAGGGAAAACAGACTTTCTTCCATTATAACGACTCTAACCGGTTGGAATCAATAACATCTAAAGGCACTTTTACGATGATGGGTGGCAGGACTAGCCGATTTGCGGAAACCTTAGAAAATAAGATTTTGTCATACACTCCTTTCGGGAAAGTAGAAAAAAGAAGTTATTATGATTTTAAAGGTAAAAAGGTAGTCTCTGAAAAACAGTATCATTATGATGATAAAGGTTTATGCCGTACCATGTCTCCAACTGATGACAATTCCAATAAAAAAAGAGGCATATTGGATATTTCTTCTGATGAACAGGGACGTGTGGCGGATATCTATGAACCAAACCTGCGCATACCCGGTAGGCTGACGATTGGTGAAAGACATATTGTTCCTGCTTATGATGAAGAAGGCAGAATGATCGGAATAAAAGAACTGGCAATTCCTCACAATATGGAAGCCTATAATATAGATTCGATTCGTGTAGAAAACCAATACAAATATAATGATAAGGGGGATATTGCAGAGTGGAGCTATCATGATATAGTATATCCGGGCAACAGACCGAATGATTTTGTCTGTACATTCTCCTATGTATATGATGATCAGGGAAATTGGACGTCCAAAACCATGACTGGAGGAATTGCTTATCTGCATTCTTTCATGAACAGTTATTATCGTGGCAGTTATACCATTAATCGTGTGCCGAGCGAAGAACGGAATGACTTGGGCGAGGTGACTCTCACACGTGAGATTACCTATTACAATACAGAAACAGAGTTATAAACCGACTAATTGAATACTACAATAACTTTAATCCTGATTTGACTAAAGTTATTACTAAGTAAAGCAAATATGATTATGAGGACAATTGGCATTTTAGCCAGCATACTATTTGTATGTAATGCAACTTTGCTGGCACAACCTACAAGGGTTGAAATTAAAACAAAGAAAGATTATCAGTTGAAAGGGAATGTGAAGCAGGTTGTGAATGATACTACAGGGCATATTTTGAAGTTTACACCGGAAGGTTATCTTCAGTTCATGGGTTTTTTGAAAAATGGGAAGCTAGAGGGCAGTACATATACGTATGATAAGGCAGGACATTTGGTAAAAGAAAACTCATGGGGTAACACTGTGTATATTTACACCTACAATGTTCGTGGACAAATGATTAAAGAACAGATGATGGATGGTGCGAAATGTATCAATAGTAAAACTTTCCTGTATGATATGAACGGTAATGCAAGGCAGGAGACATCAAGAACTGGAACTGTTTGTAAATTGAAGAATACTTACGATTCTCAAAAGAGACTTATCAAGATTGAGCGAATACTTCTTCCATCAAATAACTTATATTATACAACTTCTATATCTTACCTGTCAAATGGATGGACGAGACATATTTTAAGGGAAGAGCTTGACCAAATTGTGACTGAGTACGACAATAAAGGAAGAGAACGTAGCAATATGGCGCAAAATAATTTTTCTAATATAAGTATGAAAAGCATTACAAATTATGATGACAATGATAATTTGATAGAATATCAAGGAAGTTTCGGTACGAACCTTTACACTTATAATGCTCAGGGAGAGCAGATCTCCAAGGAGGAAATAGACCTTGATGGGAATAAGAGTAAAACCGTATACATATATCTTAAGCATGACGCAAAAGGTAATTGGACAGAAAGAATCGTTAGTAACTTGACTACATACAAGAGATATACAGAAACCAGGAGTATAACTTATTATGAGGATGCAAGTACTCCAACTACTACAAACGACCCTATCGATGCATTTTTTGGAAAGGGAAATCCTAAGATTCCCAATAATGGTGATTTTGTAGCTAGCGCCCCCAGTACTGTCGTTGCGGGAGAGCAATTTCGCCTTAATTATACAATAGGAATCGGTAATGTAGATAACTTTAAAGCTCCATCATTAAATAACTTTAATGTATTAATGGGGCCAAGTAAATCAACATCAACATCAACTGAAGTCATAAAAGGGGCGGTGACATCTAAGTCTTCCATTACCTATACGTTTGTTTTGCAAGCGGAGAAAACAGGAAACTTTACTATTTCCAGTGCGATTGTCGAATCCAAGGGAAAGACATATACATCGAATACTGTGACGATTAAAGTCACCTCGAAATAATGTCACTTGGTTTTATTGGTTTCTAATGAATATGATAATATAAACTTAATAAATAGTCGGATATGGATGTAAGATGGAAGAAACTCGGCAAGGCGTCTATTATAGAAATAGTCGGTTCGCTGTTATTGTTGTTGTGCATATTTTTACCTTGGGCGTCAATCACTTTTGAAGGAATGAATAGTGTGTCGTTTTCTTTAATTAATAGAGCGTTAATAACAGATATGTTCAATTGGGTGTATGTGTCTATTAATGAACAAACTGGATGGGACGTTTTCAACTACGGCTATTTGTTGTTTCTTTTTCCGGTATTATGCCTGATTAATATTGTTACACAATACATTGTTCGTATTCCATGGCTTTCTTTTTATACAGCAGTTGCTTCGGCTTTTGCGGTGATTTCTGCATACTACTATTTTGAATCTGATAGGTTGGGGGATATTAGTAATATTAGGATGGGCATTGGTCTGATATTGACAGGCATCATTAGTTTACTGTTTATGATATATGTATGGACTAATCTTGGTTGGAACTATAAAAAGCATTGGATATATCTTGCTGTTGCGTTAGTTTGGTGCATTGTTAGTTGTGTTATATTGGACAAATTCAATTCATTGCAGGGTGTATTGTGTGTTTTGGGATTTCTCCATGCCCCGTTCTTAATTTATGCACTACTTGTTGCAACCTGTTCATACTTTGTACATTCCCGAAACCATTAAATCTTCTATATGCACATGGAAAATACAGAATTAAGATTACGGGAACCAGAGATATTGTTTACTATTTCAAAATAGGATAATAATTTAAACAGGAGATAAAACTATGACACTCAAAAATATTATAATAATTGCTCTATGTAGCAGTATTGCTCTATTCATATTTCTTAGCTTGTCATATACCGGCATTTTTCAGAATGCCAGTTTTGCCAGATTTGGTTATGAGGAAGAATATATTGGTTCAAAAACGATAAGTCTATGTCCTCTTTCAAGTACATTACTTATGTTGCTGAATGGACTATTTTATATTTCATTTGCGCTATTTCTACAGAAAATTAAATCAGGTATTGCCAACAAGATGTTATGCAACATAGCTCTTGTCGTTTGGTGTTATGCGGCTTTCGTTACGCTTTTTTATAATGCGTTGTATGCTTATATAGGATGGATTTACAATGGGCAAGAAATTGTGTCAAATACAGAAATGTATTGGCATGAGGAAGGTCTAGCCAGGTATCCTTTGCTTTATATGGTATTATTCAATAACTTTTATGATAATGGTTGGTCTGTTGGAGGATTGTTCCGGTCTATACCATGGATGTTGTCTTATGTTTTGCTGATTCCGGTTTTCGTATCAGTAAAGAAGGTGAACAAAGTCTTTAGTGTTGCAGGTGCGGTAACTATGGTTGTATCGCTAGTTTACTGTATATTATCATTATTTATATATCTTGATACTGTTCTGCTGATTTGTAAAGCCTGTTGGGTGGCAACTTTTGCCGTTGCTTTGAAAGGATATGAAAGTAATAAACTGCCTTATTAACATTTTCACTATTCCAAATGAAATAAAAACTAATTATTTTTTATATAGATATGGAAGATACAAAAGTCAATTTGCAGGATAAATCGACATCGTCACTTGTTGAGATGATAGGTTCGGTAATATTGTTGATATGCTTGTTTCTGCCTTGGGTAACAGTCCAGTTGGGCGGGAGGAATACATTCGGAGTGTCATTCGGTACTTCATATTCGTTTTTTGACGGGATTAGTCAGTTGAATACTTTTGGAAATTATATGCCCGGTACTAATTATCTGGCTTTTCTTTATTTGGTTCCTATATTATGCATAGCCAATCCGATAGTACAGTATTTCAAGCGCTTGCCTTGGTTGTCATACTATACAGCATGGATACCGGTTCTTGTAGGAATGATATTGCTGTATGGAAGTCTTGAAGAAACTGGAAAATTAGGAAATCTCGGTGGTTTGAATATAGGTGCGGGTGCTGTGCTTTCTCTGATAGTTGGTCTGGTTATGCAGTTTTCTGCCTGGACAGCCATCGGGGTTCATTATAAGGAGCATCAAACTTATTTTCTCACGGTAGTTATATGGTTCGTTGTGAGTATTGGGGTAGCTTTTGTCTTAGGCGGTAGCGTAGATACAGATCTTTGGTTGCGCCATCCTGAAGGTTGCATTGCATGGGGACTTTTTGCATCTGTTGGTCTCAGCCATTTCTTCTTTTTGCTTTATGGGGGAATTGTAATGGCTGTTTCACCGGGAGAGTCCAAGTTGCAATCTTCCCAACCTAGGACGACTTCATCAGAAGCAGAGGAATACTTGAATAAGGTGAGAGAACGTACTGATGAAGAGCTCAAAGCTATTTTGCAGCATAAAGAAGATTATAACGAACGCCTGGTCAGGGCTGCCAAAAGAGTAGTAATCGAAAGGGCTTCTGCTCCTTCGCCTGCTGAACAATCTATTAGACCTTCCGAATCTGCTGCTGCTTCCATTACTCCGGCCGTAGAAGCGGAAGATGATAAATACAAAGCTTATCAGCCGTCTGCAACTGTTTCTGGGACAATCAGAGAAAAAAAGGATGATTATCCGCCTGCTTCAGCTAAGGCGGAAGATGACTCGTTTGCTGTATTCAAAAAAGAATGGAAGCAGGAAAATCCGAGAATAACAAGTCCGGCTACAACGGCAACTACGCATGAGGAAACAATCCCTTTGGCAGCTCACTCGTCCAATAACAACAAGGTTGTATTATGTTCCATTCTTGCAGGCGTATTGATAGCCGTTGGAGGGGCATTGGCATATTTTCTCTGGTATGTTCCTTATACAAAAGACAGAGATGCGCCACGTACATACGTGCTGGCTAATAACGTGTTTCTACGTTCTTCGAGAATGGCAGGCGTAGAATATAATGTTCTTGGGAAAATACCCTATGGAACGGAAGTGATTACCTACAATAAGCTTGGTGATTGGGCGGAAGTCAAAGTTGACGGGCAGGAAGGCGTGATGGCTACGCCCTATTTACTCGATTCATTGAGCTTTGCTCTGCTGAACGGAGTATGGGGAAATAATGAGGCTAAAGAGTGCGTCGAATCGTCCAAATGTCGATTAGCAATACTTGACTACCTTAAGAGTAATTATTTGCAAAGCGGGCCGAATGGCTGGCAACTATACACAAGATTTGCCAATCAGAAACCGAATACCGTTTTCTATCCCCGTCTTTATGATAAATATAGTAAATATACAGATTTTGTGTTTATTATTAGTAATAATGAAACGGGCAATCGCGTATTGGTATGTTATTCATTTGATGACGTAACAGAGAAGCCTAAATTTAGGTTTAGTGTTGGCGTTCCTCAGACGGGATATATAAAGAATATAGTCACTCGATATAAGAACATCAGGGTGATTTTTGATGATAATAAATATATTAATATTTACCCGGATGATGATGAAGAAGAACAATTATTGGGGAGCAATTCTATTATTGATAGTCGGTGCAGCAGGGCTTATTGGTTGGCTTGAAGTCCGTCATCATCAAGAATTGGGTAAAATAGACAATGCCCGCTTTATCCTTATCTCCAAACAAGAAATGAAGCTGAGGCTGATTGACTATAAAGGGAACGAACTATTCAGTGCTCCGGTGGCAACCGGGAAGAATACAGGAGATAAAGAAAAAGCAGGCGATATGCGTACGCCCGAAGGAGTGTTCCAAGTAGCCGATATTCAAAAATCTGCCGATTGGAAACATGATTTCAAGGATGGAAAAGGTGAAATCAGCGGAGCGTATGGAGACTACTTTATCCGTCTGGCTGTTCCCGGCCATAAAGGTATCGGGATACACGGCACGCATCTTCCCGAAAGTATCGGCACACGGGATTCGGAAGGTTGTATCCGTATGAACAATGAAGACCTGAACCGACTGGCCAGTCTTATTTATCCGCCGATGACGGTAGTCATTACTCCGGCAGCAGAAGATGAAAAGGCGAATTGTATATCCAAATAATAAAGAATATATGGTTGGAATATGATTCATCAATTTATAAATCAGAATGAAATGAAAAAGTATTGTCGGACGTTGATATATCTATTTCTGCTTAATTGCTTTTCGATGGAGTTGGTTGCCCAAAATAACAACTCATCCGAAGAGGACGAATTCGCGGACTTCCGGAAAGAATTGCAGAACGAGTATGACGATTTCCGGAAGGAAATCAATACCGAATATATCAGTTTCTTGAGCAAGGCATGGCAAGAATACCGCTTATTTCAGGGGAAGAGTCCGGATGAATTTCCGAAACCGCTTTCTCCCGTTCTTTTTCAAGAAGAGAAGAACGAGCGGGAGATGGCATTGGTAAATGCGGAGATGCAGAAAGGTATCCCGACGGATAGCGGACAGGCTGACCGGCAGGCTGAAAAGCTGGAGGAAAAGAAAGAAAAAGAAGTAGAACGTCATCTTGCCGCTCTCCTCAAAAATGTATCGGTGGAGGCTGCGACCGCTTCCTTCCGTTGTGATTATTTTGGTGCAGAGCTACGGCTGCATTATCAGCAACGTTCGTTCCACCTCTCTACGGTTGCCGAACGTTCGGTGGGAAATCTGTGGAAAGACATTGCCGATAGCCGTTTCTCCATTTTATTGGCAGATATGATTCGCTATAAAAAGGAGATACAGATGAATGATTGGGCTTATTTTCTGTTGGCGGAAAAAGTGGCTGCCCGACTTTCCACACTGCAAAGCGAGGATTGCCGGACAGTGTTTCAACATTTCTTACTGGTGCAGTCCGGATATGATGTTCGGCTGGCAAGGGTAGACCGTTTTCTTGTCTTATTGCTGCCGGTTCGGGAAGAGGTGTATGGCCGGCCTTATCTGACGGTGGACGGAAAACAATATTATGTTATCTCGAAGAAAAACCTGAAAGGATATTCGAGCATATATACGTATAAGTTGCCGGACAGGCTGATTCTAAAACCTTATCTTTCATTGATGATTGATAAAGAACTGCTGCTGCCGGTGCAGCCGAAACCGTTTTGTATAAAGGCTGCCGGACTGGAGGTGAAAGGAGAGGTAAATGTAAATAAGATACGTTTCTATCAAGAATACCTGTCGTGCGAATTAGCTGTGTATGCCCGTGCTGTGCCTGATAAACGGTTGGGGGAACAGTTGGTTCATTCGCTTTCTGCACAGTTGCGGGAGAAACCCCGTATGGAGGCACTTAACCGGCTACTCTCGTGGGTGCAGCAAGGATTTCGTTATCAGACGGACAGTGAACAGTTCGGATATGAGAAGCCGTTCTTCGTCGAAGAAAACTTTTATTATCCGGCTTGTGATTGCGAGGACCGCTCTATTCTCTTTGCCTGTCTTGTCAACCGGCTTTTCGGGTATGAGACGGTGTTACTCGATTATCCCGGACACGCGGCTGCTGCTGTTTGCATGGATCAGGCAGCTACGGGAGAAGAGATAAAAGGAGCCTATGTGCAGTTGAAAGGAAAGAAGTATATCGTGTGCGATCCTACTTATATGAATGCCGAAGTCGGGCGCGTGATACCTTCCTGCAAGAATAAACGCCCCAAAGTGATAAGATTATGACAGACAAGCTACTGATAGAAGAAATAATAACGAAGGAATGTGAGCGGTATGAGCTTGAAAAAAGCGGATTCGTTTCAGACCGGCATACTGCTATACAAGAGTTGCTTTCCGGGTATAGCGAGTTTCTACCGGAAGACTGTTCGCTGGAAGAGTTTGTGGAGCGTAAAAAACAGTTGTTGCACGATTGGTATTCCCGGAAAGGGTTTGCTAAGTTTTTCTGTCGGAAGGCTGAAAAGCCTTGCATGTTCCGAATGGTAAAGAGACTGTCGCAGAATGTGTTGTCTCGTCTTCGGAGGAAGCAGACAGAGGAGACGGTTGATGATGAGTTGAGGCTGGAGGAAGGGAGAACGGTTGCTTTCAAGTTGTCGTCGGCTCTCTATGCGGAGTTGTATTCGGAGATATGTTGCAGTGGGACGTTGTATGCGACGCCCGGGCAGTTGGAGGAAGCCTGTGTCGGCAGGATGCATACGATGTTTCCGTTGAAATACGCCTTGTTGTACGAACGTTTGACGGCAAAGGATAGTGAGTTTTGGGAAGAGATGTGGCGGTTGATTCGCCGTTTTGTCCGTTTTCTCGTGACGGAAAAGAAAAGAGCGGAAGATGAGGGGACAGTGGAGGAAGTGAGTATGGAGACGGTGCTTTCGGTTCAGGAGCAGATGGAGAAAGGGAAGTTGGAGCAGATAGCGTCGGCCGGTCATTTGCTCAATTCTTTGCAAATGACGGGACGGAACAAGTTTCGCGAATGGGTGCGGGCGGAAGAAAGGAAGCAGGAAGAGGTGCTCTTGGAGGAAGAAGATACGCGGTGGCAGGAATTCCAGTATGTGGAGATGACGGAGACGGATAGGATAGACGGACGGTTCGCTTATTTGTTGGAGATGAATGAGGAGAATGAATATGACGTTTGCTGTGCGTTGGCTGATGTGCTGGACTATGGTCGCGGAGACGTGTATGAAGCGTTGGTGGAGGGGATGCAGGAGACGGTGCAGGTGATGACGATGCTGTATGTCGAGAATAAGAAGTATGAGGAAATAGCTCGGATATTGTATGGCGGAGCCAATGGAAAGTGTTTGGCTAACTTGAGGAAACTGGTGAGTCGTGGAAAGGAGTACCTGAAGAAAAGAATGGCAGAACTGATTGTGACGTATAAACGGAAGGGACAAGTGCCTTTTGCCAGGGAAGAGGAGGAGTAAAAGATGGAGAAGAAATGTAAATACAAGCGTTCGGATGCCTGGCTGTATGTGCAGAACCGGATGAGCAGAGAAGAAGAAGCTGAATTTCAGTTGCATTTGTTGCACTGCGAAGCGTGTCGTGAAGAGTTGGCGCGTTTTCGTCAGATGGTTCGTTCTATGGGCGAGAAAGAGCGGCGTACAATCTCGTTCAGAGGTTGGATAATGGCGGCTTCAATCACTTGCCTGATAGTAGGAGGCGGAGCATATTGGTATCATCGGACTGCTGATAATGGAAGTGGTGAACTCACGCCGGGCGGTGTTCATGATGTGAATGTAAAACCGCCCGTTCTGCGTAATGGAATGGATAGTGTTGCTCCGCAGGATTCAATAGCCGGAGATACTATACAGATATTTGTAGAGGAGGAGTAGGAGGTGATTGAACCACTTTCGGGGCTTTTCAAGTGGAACTTATCCATGTGATTTCAAGTGGGGTTCACCGATTTCATCATTTGTCATAAATGGTTATAGATAAGAATATTACGGGTGAAAGCGAAGGGCGATTATAGTGGGAATTGCTTTTCATCGCTTTCACTTTTCAAATCTGCCATGAGCAAAAAAGAATTAGCTTATAGCTAAAACAGATATGCTTATAGCTAAAAGAAATATGCTATGAGCAAAACAAAATAGGATAACAGCAAACCGTTTGTCAGGTATTAACACTTGAGGTGTCAGCCATTAATACTTGAGGTGTCAGCTGTTAACACTTGAGACGTCAGTCGTTAATACTTGAGGTGCAGCATCTATATACCCAGCATGTTGGATCTATATACCCAGCATGTTGGATCTATATGCCCAGTACGGTGGATCTATATGTCCAGCATACAGGGCATATATATGCAACAACAGCCGATAGCGGTGAAGGAGGTGAAGGACTGGTTTACCATAATTCTTCTTCCAGAGTTCACCATAAACGTTTCATTCATAGCCTTTAAACTACTGGTGAAATCGGTGAACCTCTAAACACAACTTATCTGTGTATGCACTTAATTATCTGCTGTAGCCGAAGAATTCATCCTTTCGGAAATCGTTTCAAAAATCCGGAAAAGCTCTTCTTTGGTTTCAGCCCGTAGCATAGTGATGCGGGTGTCCCGGAAATTAGGGATTCCCTTGAATAACGGGCTTGCTGCCAAATGACGGCGCACGTGCAGAATCCCCCTGCGTTCGTCGAGCAGATTCACACTGTCAATCACTTCCTGACGAAGTACTTCCATGCACCATTCAAAACTAAGTGGTGGCAGCTCTTCGCCTGTCTCCAGATAATGTTTCATCTCTTTGAAAATCCACGGACGTCCGAAGCTGGCGCGACCTATCATGACGGCATCCACCCCATAACGGTCGAAACACTCCTTGCAGCGTTGAGGTGTGGTCACATCTCCGTTGCCGATAATCGGAATATGCATCCTCGGATTGTTCTTCACTTCTCCTATCAGCGTCCAGTCCGCTTCTCCGGTGTACATTTGTGCGCGGGTACGACCGTGTATGGTCAGTGCGGCAATGCCACAGTCCTGCAATTGTTCCGCCAGTTCTACGATAATTTTATTGTTGGCATCCCATCCCAAACGGGTTTTAACCGTTACGGGGATTTTTACCGCATCCACTACGGCGCGGGTAATCTCCAGCATTTTAGGGATATTCTGTAACATTCCTGCTCCTGCACCCTTTCCGGCAACTCTTTTCACCGGACACCCGAAATTAATATCCAGAATATCGGGTTGTGCCTGTTCCACGATTTTGGCAGCTTCCACCATTGTTTCCGTATCCTTTCCGTATATTTGGATGGCGACAGGTCGTTCTTCATCACTGATACTTAGCTTCTGTGCCGTCTTGCTGACGGCACGTATCAGTGCGTCACTCGATATAAATTCAGTATATACCATGTCCGCTCCAAACTTTTTGCACATCAGGCGGAAAGCCGGGTCGGTCACGTCTTCCATGGGAGCGAGCAGGATAGGGTGTTCGCCGAGGTCTATATTTCTAATCTTCATGTAATTTTATTTATTGGGATTTTTGTTGGTTGCTTTATATTTTTGTTTCGGATGATTAGGTATTCCAGGATAGAGCCTTTCGATTGTACCATTCTGGAGCATTTTAGGAATAATAAAATTAATAAGATATTTGAGAGTTTTGTGGACTTTAGCGGCTATTTCATCAATGCCAATATAGTCTTGCGATATTGAAATAATAAGTGCTTGCAATTCTTCAAAACTCATTCTTTGTTTACTTTGCTTTAAGCTCTCAATCTTTTCCTCAGAACTCTCCATATTACTCCTCGAACTCTCCATATTATTCTTTGGACTTCCAACCTTTTCCTCGGAACTCTCCATATTACTTCTCGAACTCTCCATATTATTCCTCGAACTCTCCATATAATCTTCCAAGCTTCCAATCTTTTCTTCCGGTTCATTTATATGGTATTTTGTTCCTCTGCCATTTCCTTCTGAAATCAGGAATCCCTTATTACATAGCTTCTTCAGCATCTTTGTAATATCCGAACGATGCTGGGGAATAACGTACTGCAGTTGAGTATTATTAATCCCGCTTTCACTATAACAAGTTACTAAAGCTGTCAATTCATCTTGGGATAAGCTCTCAATCTTTCCATCAAACAATTCCTTTAGTTTAATTACTGTATCGTCTGGCAACAGACTTGTCATAGGTAAAGTCAGTTCCACCTTGTCCGGTCGGCTGAACTCCTCAATATATGGTTTCTGCCAGTTAGCTTCTCTCCAGCCTTTTATAATCTTGTTCACACCGCTTCCTGCTTTCTCGGAGAAACCAATTAACATAAACATTTTCTGCAAAGCTTTGTTGCGGCATACGCTGTCTCCACCCAGATAATATTGTGCCTTACTGACTAGCATTGTCCCTGGATTTTTGAAGCGATATTTATCCACCCATTGTTCGATTACAATATTTCCTTCTTCCGAAAAGTCGCAATGGATAAGTGTATTGATAAATGCTTCGCGCACAGCAATGTGCGTAGGCGTCTCATCAATACGTATTCCATTTTTTATAAAGAAAGGCTTGGGCAGCATTGCTGTCAGCTTGGGGTGAACCCTGCGATAAAACTGAAAGAGGTTGGCTTCCCAAGTTCCGTCCGGACAGATTCTATCCGTCCATCGGATGTCGGAGTTTTCGTTTAGATGTTCCCTATAATCAGGAAAATAATTAGGCGCACATTCCGGATCGGTGATACTTTCTGTTTTGCCGAACATCAGGATACCAGCCAAAGTGAATCCCTCTTCTTTAGCCTGTCGGTCCTTGCGATAGGCTTCCAGTTTGGTAAGAAATTCCAGATCATTTAAGTTAAGCCAGGGGTGGGAAGGCTTCAGGTTGGCGAAGAGTTGCCTGTATTGGGTCAATGTCTCTTTGTCGATATCATCCATGGAGTAATTCGACAAAATCCGTGAGTCACGTGGATGACTTTCATCTGAATCGGCAATCATACGCCTGACTTCTGCGTCTGTACACTTATAATCTCCTTCATGATTTCGTTTGAACGTGTGTCCGCCAAAAGGGTTCCTTGTCCTGTATATAGGGCGTTGTACACGATTGGCACGGGGGATGTAGATAAGAAGTAGTTCCTTATTTTTGTAGCAGCCCTCGTATAGGTCATCGTCAGAGAGTAAGTTTTCATTAACGCAATCCGGATTGTTTATCTGATTCCAGAAGTCTTTCTTATATTGGCTGATTTGCTCTTTAGTAAGTCCTTCAATGGTGAATTGTTGCTTATGCTCTTTTACTCCCAGTACGATAACTCCCCCATCGGTATTGGCGAAAGAAGAATAGGTATCCCATAAACTATTGGGAAGACCGTCTTTGGCAATCTTGAATTCCAAGTCCACATCTTCTTCTTTTTGTATCAAAGAATCTATGTAATCCGTGAAATTCCACTCTTCCCGATTACTGAGTATAATAGGTTTCTTGTTATCCATTTCTTCTTTCTGCTTTATTCTCTGCAAAAATACGGATTAATTCGTACCTTTGCATACTTCTATCACATTTAAATGATTATCGGACAAGTAAGATGAACATAAAAGATTTTGAAATTATGGCTCCTGTAGGTTCGCGCGAATCTCTTGCTGCGGCTATTCAGGCAGGTGCCGATTCTATCTATTTCGGTATAGAAAACCTAAACATGCGTGCCCGTTCGGCTAATACGTTCACGATTGATGATTTGCGGGAGATAGCCCGTACGTGCGATGAACACGGGATGAAAAGTTATCTGACGGTCAACACCATTATCTATGATAAAGATATTCCTTTGATGCATACGATTGTCGATGCAGCCAAGGAAGCGGGAATTTCGGCTGTGATTGCGGCTGATGTGGCGGTGATGAACTATGCCCGCCGGATAGGGCAGGAAGTGCATCTTTCCACCCAGTTGAATATCTCCAATGCGGAAGCATTGAAATTCTATGCGCAATTTGCCGATGTAGTGGTATTAGCCCGTGAGTTGAACCTGGAACAGGTAGCGGAGATTTACCGCCAGATACAGGAAGGGCATATCTGCGGTCCGAATGGCGAACAGATTCGTATCGAGATGTTCTGCCACGGTGCGCTTTGCATGGCTGTTTCGGGCAAATGTTATCTTTCCCTGCATGAGATGAACCATTCCGCCAACCGGGGGGCTTGTATGCAGGTGTGCCGCCGTTCTTATACCGTCCGTGATAAGGAAACTGATGTGGAACTGGATATTGATAACGAATATATCATGTCGCCGAAAGACCTGAAAACCATTCACTTTATGAATAAGATGATGGATGCGGGCGTGCGTGTATTCAAGATTGAAGGCCGTGCCCGTGGTCCTGAGTATGTGCGTACGGTGGTGGAATGTTATAAGGAAGCTATCAAAGCCTATCTGGAAGATACGTTTACCGATGAAAAGATTGCAGTTTGGGACGAACGCCTGAAGACAGTTTTCAACCGTGGCTTCTGGGACGGCTATTATTTGGGACAGCGTTTGGGAGAATGGACCCGCAATTATGGTTCGGCTGCAACAGAACGTAAAATCTACGTGGGCAAAGGCATTAAATATTATTCCAATATAGGCGTTTCCGAATTTCTGGTGGAAGCCGCCGAAGTCAGCGTAGGCGACAAACTTCTCATTACAGGGCCGACTACCGGTGCAGTTTTCATGACACTGGATGAAGCGCGTGTCGATTTGAAACCGGTGCAGACGGTAAAGAAAGGGGAGCATTTCTCCATGAAATCGGATAAGATACGTCCCAGTGACAAGCTGTACAAACTGGTGTCTACCGAAGAATTGAAGAGATTCAAAGGGCTGGATATCGAACAAAAAAGAGGCTGACCGTTATTTCTCAACTTTTAATTCTCAATTCTCAATTTAAATGAACTATATCTATGAATTGGAAATGAAGGTGCGCGATTATGAGTGTGACCTTCAGGGCATCGTGAACAATGCCAATTATCAGCATTATCTGGAACATACCCGCCATGAGTTTCTGACCTCAGTCGGCGTAAGTTTTGCTGCGCTCCATGAGCAGGGCGTAGACCCGGTAGTGGCGCGTATCAATATGGCTTTCAAAACTCCGCTGAAAAGTGGGGACGAGTTTGTTTCCAAGCTATATATGAGGAAAGAAGGCATCAAGTATGTATTCTATCAGGATATCTTCCGCAAAAGTGATAATAAAGTAGTAGTGAAATCCACTGTTGAAACGGTATGTGTAGTAAATGGACGTTTGAGCGACAGCGAATTGTTTGATAACGTCTTTGCTCCTTACCTGAATGAATAGCTCCGAAGAAGAACAAATTTATAGCATCGCTTTGACAATGGTGCCCGGTATCGGGCACATTGGAGCGAAACATCTTATAAGCGGAATGGGCAATGCCGTTGATGTATTCCGCCTGCGCAAAGAACTGCCGGAACGTATTCCTGAAATAAGCCGGCGGGTAGTGGAAGCGTTGGATTGTCCACAAGCTATTGCCCGTGCGGGGCAGGAATATGAATTTATCCGGAAGAACCGGATTTCATGTCTTACTTTTCATGATGAGGCTTATCCTTCCCGTTTGCGGGAGTGTGAGGATGCCCCTGTCGTTCTTTTCTTTAAAGGAAATACCGATTTAAATTCCCTTCATGTAATAAATATGGTAGGAACCCGCAATGCCACGGACTATGGGACCCAAATCTGTGCCTCTTTCTTGCGGGATTTGAAAACGCTTTGCCCTGATGTGCTGGTAGTCAGCGGGCTTGCTTATGGGATTGATATCCATGCGCACCGCGAAGCGCTGGCTAATGAACTGCCTACGGTAGGTGTCCTTGCACATGGTTTGGACCGTATCTATCCTTATGTTCATCGGAAAACGGCTGTCGATATGCTTGAAAACGGCGGGCTGCTTACCGAGTTCATGTCCGGCACCAATCCCGACCGGCATAACTTTATCAGCCGCAACCGTATTGTCGCCGGTATGTGTGATGCTACCATTGTCATTGAATCAGCAGAGAAAGGCGGTTCACTGATTACTGCCGAACTTGCCGAAAGCTATCATCGCGATTGTTTTGCTTTCCCCGGTCGTGTGAATGATGAATATTCAAAAGGATGTAACCTGTTAATCAGAGAAAACAGAGCTTCTTTGTTATTGTCAGCCGAAGATTTTGTGAAAGCAATGGGCTGGGATATGTCGGTAATCCCTTCGGAAAAAGCAAACATACAGCGTAGCCTTTTCCTCGAACTGTCCGATGACGAGCAGAAAATAGTTGCTATCCTGGAGAAACAGGGAAATTTGCAAATTAATTCTCTGGTGGTGGAAGCGGATATTCCCGTGCATAAGATAAATGCTATTCTTTTCGAACTGGAGATGAAAGGAGTGGTTCGTGTATTGGCAGGGGGAATGTATCAATTATTGGCTTAGTCCGTATATAGACATAAAAATCCGTATATAGGCATAAAAAAAGGAGCAACGCTTTGCTCCAACCTTTGTTAACCTTAAATCTAATACTATGAAAAAAATCACATGACAAATGTAAGCCTTCGTCTTGTCCTTTCCAAATAATCTTATTGTATTTGTTTCTCTTTTGAATTCTTTTACGGATTTTTACTGTTAACGGACACAATGTGTTTCTATTCACAGTGAATTTTGAGATTCTGTATGATTTTATTGCTGAGGTTACCTTAAATTTCTTCACATACCGGCATATCCATTCCTTTATACACCACCACAATCTTATGAAGTTGTGTGGCACCGACCGCATTTTTCACCGTCTCGGTCTCTGCATAGCGGTTAGCTTGTGCAATCCCTTCCAGGCGCAGTTCTTCCACGCGGCTTTCGGGGTCTTTATATTTGGCGTATTTCAGTTCCACAATGTAACTGTGTTTCATGTCGGAATAGATATCCAGTAGCGGACAGAGGAAAATATCGACATAACCTGCTTGTGTATCCTGTTCGGAAATGGGACGGTAGAAGCGGTTCTGTGCCGTCATGGCAAGAGTAAAGCCGTGAACGAAGAATTCACCTTTCTGTTTGTCACGCTGGGAAGTGTAACGTTTCAGACAGTCGGCAATATAACCGAAATAGGCTTTCCAGGAACCGTCGTAAGCAAGGGCACTGGCCAGTTCGTTCTTCTCGTAACTGCTGAAACTGAGGTCAGCCTCGTCATAAGTACTCAGCAGATAGGTGTAGATTTGTTCGCGGACTACTTGGTTGGGGATGGTAAGTTTGGTCTTTCCTTTATACATACCACTGATAGTAAGCATGCCGAAATAGTAGAGCAGGCTCACAAAGTTGTCGGGGTTTGTGATATTGACGGCAGGAAAACCTTTTTTCAGTTCTCCGGTGACATAGCCTTCGCTCACCAATGTCTGTATGATGGAAGCATCATGGGCAAATTCCTTGTCCTTGCGGATAAGCATACGTAACTTCTCGTAGTCGATACGGATATTGTCTTCTACCATATCCCTGGGTGCTTTGCCCCGTTGGATGTAATTCTTGACGAAGTAGAGCACCATGTTGGAGTTGTACATAGTGGTTTCACCATAACATTCTTCTGCAAAGCAGTAGTTGTCATACCAGGGTTTCATCATTTCTATCAGTTCGTCCACGCTGTGATTGAATGGACTGGTGGTGGAGTAGTAAGTGAGCATTTGGCGCACTTCTTCTTCCGTGAAACCTATCATCTCGTTGAATTCCGGTGTGAGCGAATAGTTGGTTCCGATATTGAACCCGCTTGTGAGGTCGTCCATCGTCACGGGGCTTACACCGGTAATGAAACAACGCTCGATGCTGGAATAGGTTCCGGCTTTTATTTTATTGAAGAAGGCGCGCAGATAACCTTCGCCATGCGTTTCGTCCGTATAACGGTGCAGGCTTTCTATATCCGAGAGGATGGCATTGGTGAAGTGGTCATATTCGTCGATAAAGAGATAAATTCTCTGTCCGACACGTGCACATACCTGGTAAAGAAAGTCCAGTTGTTCCACTGCTCCTTCTTTTGTCCGCAATTCTTCCACCGTATCTTGTGGCAGATAGTCGGCATATATTTTGCAGAAGTTCTCAAAGGTGGTGCCACAATGTGCATCCAGCCCTTTTCGGTAGTTGTGCAGTTCACCGACTATTCCGGAGAAGTTGAGGTATAGCACCAAGTAGCTGTTCCGGTCTGGTGTAGGGTACTTCCCGATGTATAGGTCGCCAAACAGGGCATCGAATTTATCCTTGGCTAGTATATCATAGTAGTGCTGCAACATATTTACCGTAAGACTTTTGCCAAAACGGCGCGGGCGGATAAAGAAGAAAAACTTGTCTGCCTCTTCTATCATGGGGATAAAACGGGTTTTGTCCACATAATAACAGTCGTCGCGGCGGATTACTGCGAAGTTCATCATGCCATAGGGGATACGTTTTCTGCGCGGTGCTATATATTCTTCCATAATTTATGCCTTTTTAAAAGTTCACTTTGAATACAAACAAAGGTAGGGTCTTTTTGTTACTTCTCCAAACAAACATTCCATAACTTCTTTGCGCGCTTCTATTTGGGGAACTTAATTGGTTAATAGGAAAGCAATGATAGATAAATCTTAGAAAATATATCTGAAAAGAGGATGAAAAATCATCATCTCGTTGGTTTAAAAGGAACACCCCGTTGGTTTTAAACCAAGGCAGCCTTCCTTTTAAACCAACGGGGTGTTCCTTTTAATGGAAAATTAAGTACTGTATTGTATTGAATATTAAGTGTTTATATTCCTTGCTTTTTCTCTGGTCTTGTTTATCTGCCAAACCGGTCAGACTGAATAAATAATTGATAGTTACTTTTCAATACGATTTATAGAAAAGTTCCTGCTTTTATTTGTGTACTTTATTTTTCTCTCTATATTTGTCAATCAAAGAGTCTAAAGTTATGATGCAAAAAGGAAACCTTGGGTTGAATATGAAAGAGATGGAAGTTCCGATGGAAAATATATTTGAGCAGCGAAGAAATAAAGCTTTGCTGAACACATCATATCCACTCAAACCTGTTGATTGGGTACAGTTTAAGTCTACCTTTCCATTACCCTTTGATATGGATAAGGATATTTGTTTTTATATTCATGTACCTTTTTGCCGTTCGTTATGCAAATTCTGTGAATACATAAGATTTAAATTGGATAACGGGATAGATGAAGAACGCTATCTTGACATTCTGGAGAAGGATATTGATGCCTTTTTAAACAAATATCCGAACTTACGCCTGCGCGGGTTTGATATTGGAGGCGGGACGCCCACTGCCTTGAGCTTAAGGGCATTTGAACGTTTATTGCAGATTTATCGCAACGGAGTAGACCGTTGCAATCTATCTTCTGATTTCTTACCAAGTATTGAGGCGACCTTTTCAACACTTGATAAAGATAAAATCAGAGCGATTGCAACTTCGGGAATTAAACGGATATCCTTGGGAATTCAAAGTGCCAACACTTCTTTCTTGTTGGCTAATCATAGATATAACGGGTCTTTAGCCCACATGAGTGATATTTTCGCACAATGTCGGAAATATGGGGTATCCATATTGAATATTGATTTAATGTACGGATTCCTAAACCAAAGCGACAAGGACTTGACAGCCGCATTGGCGATTATCAGTGAATTACTGCCGGAGCATCTAACTATCTATGAATTACGGACAAATATGCTCAACAGTTATCAGTCGAAACCGGCATCGTGTCTCTTCAAGCAATATGAATTTCTCTTCAATCATATTATGGATATGGGATATAAAGGGCGGTTTGGACAGAACACATTCTCGCGGGCGAATGATATGGGAGTCTCATCCTATCTACAGAATAGGATGACAGAGAATTGTGCCTACAAAGGGTTTGGTATAGCCGCGCAAAGTAAGAGCAGCAAAGGACTATCTTATAATATAGGGAAGAATGGGGAATCCTTAACGGAATGTCTTCAACAAGAGAGTTTTGAATGTGGTGATGTTTATATTCTGCCTCGCCGGGAACTACTTTCCAAATACATTGCGATTTGTGGTTACTGTGGTATGTTCAAGTTATCGAAGATGGAAGAAATACTGGGAGAAAATCCATTGGATGTTTTTCATAACCAGTTTAAATTCCTGTTTGACCAACACTTGATAAAACGAGAAGAGGATATCATCTATATCACTCACAAAGGGTTTCGGGATTACGGTGCTGTGTTATCCTTATTTCATCAATCTAATAAAAGTATATAGCTATGATTAAATATCAGTATCCTTGCACGGAGAATATCAGTTTAAATGGATTTGGCGAATACCTTGAGCATGAAATAGGGATGCCCCGCCGCAATATACAGATGTTTGCAAATGAACTGAATACTACATTCGGCACCTCTTTCCTTACGCTTACCAACAGTGGCTCATCAGCAAATTTGGTTGCCGCGCTTGCTATGGCGGAGAAAATCAAATATGCGAATAAGCCTATGACGGCGGTAGCGTCAGGATTTACGTTTCCGACAACTATAAGTGCATTATTGATGGCAGGCTTTGAAGTAAAACTGATTGATGTGGAGCCTGAAGGCTTTAATCTGTCTGTTGACCGGTTGATGGACGAACCGGTTCCTCCGTCACTTATCGCATTGACTCATTTTCTGGGATTTCCATGTGATATGAACCGTATCTGTGAATATGCGCACAATAAGGGTGCTCTCATATTACAAGATGCTTGTGAAACGTTGAATCTAACCACGTCAAATGGCATTCCATATTTTTCATTGGGGGATATTACGACATGGTCATTCTATCATCCACATCATCTCTCGTCATATGGTGGAGGTGCGGTGATTACATTGAATCAAGAGGATTTCATACTCTCTGACAGTATAGCACATTGGGGACGCGCCTGCAAATGCCACATTGACGAACGCCTATGTTCTGTACCGGATGGACCGGCTCATCAGTTTACTTACGAAAGATTGGGTGTGAATGTAGAGATGTCGGAACTGAATGCCTGTTTCGGGCGTTGGCAACTTAGAAATTGGAGTATCATAGAAGAGAAACGCAAACAGAATTATGCTATACTATATAATAGATTGAAAGATTGTCCGAATTTGAAAGTGTGGGCAATGCCCCAAATCGGTGGTTCACCTTTTGTCTTTCCCGTTATGTTGCGCAATGGTATGACCATCTATGACGCATATCGGATTCTTAGCGCGCAAGGCATTGAAATCAGAACTTTAATGGGTGGGGCAACGTGCAAGCAAGAAGCATATTTGGGAAAGATTACTTTTGATAACCAAATGAATGCTTTGGCAATGACTGACAAAACATTCTTTGTGGGCATACATCATACACTCTCATCGGAAAATGTAGAATTTGTGGCAGATGCCATTGCCGGAGTGTAGCGAAGAATCTACTTTTACCGATATGAGCGAATTCGGTAATCTGTGCATCTTTTTTGATTTATATTCAACTGTTGAACCCACCAAACTTGCAAAATCGTTTCAATCGTTTCACAGAACCTTTCATGCCCTGTACTTTGTTCTAAAAGTATGATTTTATTTATCCTTTAACTTCTATATTTGTTTCAAGAAACGAACAACTATGAAACATGGCATCTATATATTGGCTTTTTTTATGGCATTATCAAGCCTCTCGGAAAGTGGATATGCTATGGTTTCATCTTTTACAGTAGCAGGTGATACAATCCGGCGGATAGTGATATATTTCGATGCGAATAACGTTTCTGTTGATACCGGTTATAAAGATAATAATCAGTCAATTACTACATTGGACTCTTTGTTGGTCGGACAATCGGATACGAAAAAGATAAAAGCGGTGAATGTGGTGACTTTTGTTTCTCCTGATGGTGATGAGTCTTATAATATGAGTTTGGCAATCAGGAGAAAACATTCAATTAGAGAGTTTTTACAACGATATAATTCGGATATTGATGTTGATAAGATTCGTTTTTTTCCAGAGGGAGAGAATTGGTCGGAGTTTCGTAAGTTGGTAGCATCCGACTCTAACTTACCGGATCGTGCGGAAGTGCTGGCGTTAATTGATTTTCATAAAAATGATGTCGTAAAACGAAAGCAACTGTTGCGTAAATTGAACCAGGGCGCCGCTTACAAATACATGGTTCACAATGTATTTCCTAAGTTGAGGCGAGCCGAAATTACAATTGTCCGGGAAACCCCGAATGTGAGTAAGGAGACTTTTGACCCGGTATCTTCTGCTTCCGAGTTGTTGGTTTCAAAGCAGGAAGAGGCGCTTCCGAAGGATCAACCTGATAAGTCTGTGGGAGAAAGTGTAAAAGAACAGACCTGTGAGGTAGTGATGTCGAAGGCAGAAGGGCCGGGGAAAAGTAAAACAGTGCTTGCGATGAAGAATAACCTGCTGTATGATTTGGCATTGGCACCGAACATAGAAGTAGAGATTCCATTGGGCAAGAGGTGGTCTTTGAATACTGAATACAAATGTCCGTGGTGGCTGAATAGTAAACACGATTTTTGCTATCAACTCCTTTCGGGAGGTCTGGAGGGTCGTTGCTGGCTGGGAAATCGGCAGAAACGTAATCGGTTGACCGGGCATTTTATCGGACTTTATGCTGAAGGTGGAATCTATGATTTCCAGTTGCGTGGAGACGGCTATCAAGGCAAGTATTATGGGGCTGCAGGAGTGACTTATGGATATGCACGGCAACTGGCACGACATTTTTCTCTCGAATTCAGTCTCGGTATAGGGTATTTGACAACAGAATATAAAAAATATACTCCTTACGAGGGGGATATTGTATGGACAAATAGTGGACGGTATAACTTTATAGGTCCTACCAAGGCGAAAATCTCTCTGGTATGGCTGATAACAACAAGGAGGTAGGGACGTTATGCGAGATACAAGATATATCATTCTTGTGCTTCTGTCCTCGCTGCTGATGCTGACCGGGTGTAGTCGTCGTGATATATTGGATGATTATCCTGTAAGTGGGGTAGAAATCTCGTTAGATTGGGATGGAGTAACAGATAAACTGCCGGAAGGGGTTCGGGTTATATTTTATCCGAAAGATGGAGAAGGCAAGAAAGTGGATAGGTACCTTTCGGTACGGGGTGGGGAGATGAAAGTCCCTCCGGGACGATATTCGGTAGTCGTTTATAATTATAATACGGAATATGTACGTATTAGGGGGGAGGAATCCTATGAAACGATTGAGGCTTATACGGGATACTGTAATGGTTTAGGCATTGCTGGAACTGAAAAGATGGTTTGGACGCCGGACCCATTATATGTGATGAATATTGATGAGTTGAGAATAAAGAAGAGTGATGAGGTGCTTCACTTGGATTGGAAATTGGAATCAGCGATAAAAAGCTACTCTTTTGCAGTAGAGGTGAAAGGATTAGAATACGTTGCGTCAGTTATTGGATGTGTTAATGGTCTGTCTGATTGCTACTGTATAGGTAAAGGTTGCGGAATGTGTACTTCACAGCCTATTTATTTTGAAGCAAGGAAAGAGGATGGTAAGGTTGTAGCGCATTTCACTGCTTTTAAAGGAATGAAAGATGTGTCGATGCGAATGGCAATGTTGGATGAGCCGATTTCTCGGGAAGCAAGTAGTGTAAAGTTAGTGCTAAGTTTTGTAAGAACTGATAATACGGTACAAGAAGCTACGATTGATATTACTGAAATAATAGGCATACTTGAGAATGCTGGAGAAGGGGAAGATGGAAAAGAAGACCCACCGCCGGAAATTGAGTTGCCGCCTGATGATAAGATTGAGGTAGAGAAACCGGAAACACCGCCTAATCCTGACGGTGGAGGAGGGCTTGAAGGTAATGTTGATGGCTGGGGGGATGATACAGAAGTTGAATTGCCTGTGAGTTGAAATGGATAGAATAAACAAAATAGAATAATATTATTAACTAAAAAAATACAGTTATGAAAAAGATTTTATTAGCAGCTACGGCTGTTTTGGCAATTACGAGTTGTTCGCAAAATGAAGAGTTTGAAGCTCCTTCACAGAAGGCAGAGATTGGTTTTAATACAGCAGTGACCAGAGCTACAGTTCTGATTACTGATAATTTCAGTGAATTTAAGGTATATGGATATGCACATGAGGGTGCTTTTGATGTTGCGACTACAGCTAAACCTATAGTAGATGGTTCTTACGAAAAGAAAGAGAGTGCTTGGAGTGAAAAGAATGCTAAAAAGTTTTATTGGCCGTCAGAAGGTAATGTAACCTTCTTTGCATATAGCCCTATTGGAGAAACTGGTACTGTATATACAGCTCCTACAACCTATCCTGGAACTCCAACAATTGACTATGTTGTCAATGATGTCATTGCAAGTCAATCTGACTTTGTAGTGACTCAAAAGACTGGCAATGGAGTTGAAAACAAAGATGGGATTGCCTTAGGATTTAAACACGCTTTGACTCAGATTGCATTCAAATTGAAAGGGTCTGATAAAGATGTTGATTACTCTGTTACAGGGTTAGTTTTAAAAGGAATTAAAAACTCTGGAACATACAATTGGTCAACTGCTGAATGGTTGCCTAAAGATGGTGCTAAAGACTATACAATTGAAATGAAGGATGCAGCAGCGACCACATTTAAAGGAGATGCAGCTGCTGTTGAACTAATAGGTAATGATAAAGTTCTAATGCTTATTCCTCAAGCTCCAGCTTCTTCTACAATAGATGTTACATATACTGCCACAAAAGATGAAGTAGTAATTTTTACTGGTACAAAAACAGTAAATGTACCTGTTGACAAATGGGAAGTGGGTCGAAGAGTTATCTTTACTATTGCTTTGACGCCTGGTAACGAAATGACAATAACGGGTAGTCTTGACGGCAACGACTGGACTGATAAGAATCCCCAGCCTGGTGAACTTGAGTAATTTTATTTATCTAAGATAGTATTTATGCTAGTGCATAAGTAATATTTATAGATATTAAGTAACTGTATAAGTGGAATGGGGCTTTACCGCTTCTCCATTTATGCAGTTATTATAGTAAGTAACTAACTTCTGAACTACAAATTTCGGAATATTGACTTTTTTGCTGCTTTGAAAAACTAATTGTTATTGTTTAAAGAGTTAAATCTCATTTTCTGTATTTTAGACTCTCTGCCTAACCTCTTTTTCACTTTTCTTCCTTTTTTTTATGGCTATATGAAATCTTTCATCTATTTTTGCTGGAAACATAAACAAATACAAACATAGCCAACATATATGCCATCTATCTGCCAAGGAAATTGGGACTGTCAGAATTGTCCGAAAGCTGTGGGCAATGCTATTGCGCATGTTGTTTATCAGCGGGGTTTTCATAAGCCTGCCCATAAATGTGAGGAGAATTTCATCCTATTTTTGATGAAAGGCAATATATTGGTTAATAGCCAGGAGTATGCAGGCGCGATGCTCAAAGAGGGTGAATTTATCCTTCAGGCTATCGGTTCTAAATTTGAGATGCTTGCTATGACTGAGTGTGAATGCATCTATTATCGTTTCATTCAACCAGAGTTGTTTTGTGATTTCCGTTTTAATCATATCATGAAAGAGGTACCACCACCGCTTATCAATTCTCCTTTAAAAATAGTTCCGGAGTTACAGTATTTCTTGAATGGTTCAATAACTTATCTGAAAGAAGATAAAGTCTGTCGGGAATTGTTGTCTTTGAAGCGGAAAGAACTGGCTTTTGTACTGGGTTACTACTATTCCGATTATGACCTTGCGAGTTTGGTGCATCCACTTTCTAAATATACGAGTGGTTTCCAATACTTTGTCCTTCAAAATTATAAGAATGTAAAGACGGTAGAAGAGCTGGCACAGTTGGGGGGATATACTATCAGTACATTCCGCCGAATTTTCAATAGCGTCTTTCACGAACCAGTGTATGAATGGATGCTGGCACGGCGTAAAGAAAGTGTTTTGGACGATTTGCAAAATTCTGATTGTACAATCTCTGAAATATGCTATAAATATGGATTTGAGTCATTGCCTCATTTTTCCAATTTCTGTAAAAAATCCTTTGGAGTTTCTCCTCGTAATATGCGTAAGCAGAAAGAACTAGCGATTCGTTGATAATGAATAACTGAGACTATCTCAAAGCAGGAAAACATTGAAAAAAACTTTTAAATAATATTCTGTCAGTCGACATTTCTCGGCACTATACGGAATCTTTTGTATAGTGCCGAGCAATATCAAACACCCTTTCGGATAATTTTATATTATCCGGAAATTTATATCTTAATCATGCGAAAATATCACTCCTCTGGATATACGCTATCACATCTCCTTTATGAACATTATCTCCTTGCTGTGCACATACTTCAACAATACGCCCGGTAAATCCGGTAAATACTTTTTCGTACTCTCCCCACGGAGTGGAAAGATAGCATAATACTGAATCGTGTTGATATTTGCACCCGATGAACGGTGCGGTCGACGGTCCTTCTACGGAGACTTCCCAAAGCACCTGTCCGTTGGCAGGAGCGATGATGGGGTCTGCTTTCGCACGTTTCAGTTTCTTTATTTCCTCTTCCGAATAGCCGTTCTTTACCATAGATGCATCTTTGGCACGTTGTAGCTCCTCTTCAAAACGTTTCTTGGCAGTGCCCGATTTGTAGTCACGATACTGGCGGTCGTGCATAGCCAGTTCAAAGAGTTCTTCGTCATCTTCTCCATATTCCCAGCCGTTCTCGTCCATTTCCTTGCGGTAGTCATCCAAGGCGTCCGGGTAATTCAGTTGCGGGTCGGTGTCGACAAACTCATATCCTTTAGATTGAGCCAGTTCCACAATCTCCGGTGCGAGAGTGCCGGGAAGACGTCCGCTCTTACCTAAAATCATGTCCCAAGTGTGATTGTCTATCATCGTCCAACGTTCTTCACCTTTCACCAGTTGCATAAGGTTCATTAATGCGACATTCTTCACGTACTGGCTGAAAGGGGTTACCAAAGGGGGATAGCCTAACTTCGGCCATACATATTCCACTTCGTCGAAGAGCATGACAAGCAGGTCGTCAATACTGAGTTCCGGTTCGTTCTTGCTTCTTAATATCATATTGATGCCGGAATGTACGCCTTTCAAGTCTGCCATCATAGACCCCATCATTCCGCCTGGTAAACCGCATTTCAGCAGAAGTGAAGACATATATTTGTTGGTGGTATCCATGAAATAGCCTAAGAAATCGTCAATGAATTCTTGCGTCATGGCACGGGCTTTCATATATGCTTTCATATTTATATCAGGAACTTGGAAGCCTAAGTCCTTTAGCATTGCCTGTACGGAAATAATGTCCGGATGAACCTTGCCCCAGGACATGGGTTCCATGGCTACGTCGATAATATCCGCACCGTTCTCACAAACTTCGAGGATAGATGCCATAGATAATCCCGGGCCGCTATGACCATGATACTGTATCAATATCTCCGGATGTTTTTCTTTAATGGTCTTGACCAGTCTGCCTAACATGCCGGGACGCCCCACACCCGCCATATCCTTCAAGCAGATTTCCGGTGCGCCGGCAGCAATTAACTGGTCGGCAATCCGGTCATAATACTCAACGGTATGCACCGGAGAGTAGGTGATACAGAGTGTTGCCTGCGGTATCATACCTGCTTCCAGAGCATATTTGATGGAAGGAATTATATTTCTTGTCTCATTCAACCCGCAGAAGATACGTGTAATGTCCACGCCTTGTGCATGTTTGACTTTATACATCAGGCTGCGTACATCTGCAGGAACAGGATACATTCGTAATGCATTCAATCCGCGGTCGAGCATATGCGTCTGGATGCTAGCTTCTCTGAAAGGTTGAGTGAAAGCTCGGACAGCTTTGTTTGGATTTTCACCATACAGCAGGTTTACTTGTTCGAAAGCACCCCCGTTGGTTTCGACCCGTGCGAAACACCCCATTTCAATAATTAAAGGAGCTATACGTTCCAGTTGGTCAACTCGTGGCTGATATTTGCCGGAAGACTGCCACATGTCCCGATAAACAAGACTAAACTTAATTTCCTTTTTCATTGTAGTCAGTATTAAACATTTTTTCTTCGGTTAACTTCACATATACAAATATAAAGGATAATTCTGACATATAGTCAATGATGTGTTTGATAATGTAGCTAAAAAGATATGTTATATATCATAATGTAAGTAGGATTAGTTGTGTTAGGCTTTTGAAGCTCTATTCTTATGTTAATTTGATTTGAGGAACGGGTATTGCTTTATGCATGAAAACAGTTTTTATGCGTAATGTGGAGCCGGATAAAAAAAATCCCCAGCCGGCACGCCGACTGGGGATTCTGTCATTAATCAAATAGTCTCTCAATTCGAAACCTAGCAATTTCTAATCTTTTAATTTCGCGATAATGAAGTCACGGTTCAAGCGGGCGATGTTGCTGATAGAGATGTTCTTCGGACATTCAGCCTCACAAGCACGAGTGTTTGTACAGTTACCGAAGCCCAGTTCGTCCATCTTGGACAACATAGCTTTTGCACGACGCAAAGCTTCCGGTTTACCTTGCGGCAGCAAGTTCAACTGGCTAACCTTTGCAGAAACGAACAACATAGCAGATCCATTCTTACATGCAGCGGCACAAGCACCACAACCGATACAAGCGGCAGCATCCATAGCTTCGTCAGCGATAGGCTTCGGAATCAGGATAGCGTTGGCATCCTGAGGAGCACCTGTACGTACGCTGACGTAACCGCCGGCCTGCATGATCTTGTCATAAGCAGTACGGTCTACCATCAAATCCTTGATAACCGGGAAACCAGCCGAACGCCAAGGCTCAACAGTGATAGTGTCACCATCGTTGAAGCGGCGCATATAAATCTGGCAAGTAGTAGCACCTGTTGCAGGGCCGTGAGGATGTCCGTTGATATATAGGGAACACATACCGCAGATACCTTCGCGACAGTCATGGTCGAATACGATAGGTTCTTTTCCGCCACTGATAATCTGTTCGTTCAGGATATCCAGCATTTCGAGGAATGAAGTATCACCTGAGATATCTTTCATTGGGTAGGTTTCAAAAGCACCTTTAGCTTTTGGACCGGCTTGACGCCATACCTTCAGTGTAAATGATATATTTTTATCCATTTTCTTCTAATTCTTTTTAATGTTTAACTTCACCAATTAGCTCTTGTAGTTACGAGTCTGAACCTTGATAGCTTCGTAAACCAACGGTTCTTTGTACAATACCGGAGCTTTTTCATCGTCACCCTGATATTCCCAGCAAGCTACGTAGAAGAAGTTTGCGTCATCGCGTAATGCTTCTCCTTCTTCAGTCTGGTATTCTTCACGGAAGTGACCACCACAACTTTCGTTACGGTTCAATGCGTCGTAAGCAACAAGCTCACCCATAGTGATGAAGTCGTACAGACGGATTGCTTTGTCAAGCTCTACGTTCATACCTTCTTTAGAGCCAGGGATAAACAGGTTAGTTTCGAATTCCTTGCGGATATCTTTCAGTTTGGCGATACCTTCCTTCAAACCTTCTGCTGTACGTCCCATACCCATGTATTCCCACATGATGTGACCCAGTTTCTTGTGGATGGAATCAACCGATTCCTTACCCTGAATCTTCATGAACTTATCAATCTTAGCTTGAATAGCCTTTTCTGCTTCAGCAAATTCAGGAAGATCGATAGAGAAACGGGGAACAGTAATCTGATCAGCCAGATAGTTTTGGATAGTGTAAGGCAATACGAAGTAACCGTCAGCCAAACCTTGCATCAGTGCAGAAGCACCAAGACGGTTGGCGCCGTGGTCGGAGAAGTTACACTCACCGATAGCGAACAGACCCTTGATAGTAGTTTGCAGTTCGTAGTCTACCCAGATACCACCCATTGTATAGTGGATAGCCGGATAAATCATCATCGGGTTGTAGTATTTCACGCCACTGATTTCTTTTGCCAGTTCGCCCGGATTCACGTCAGTGATTTCCTCGTACATATCGAAGAGGTTACCGTAGCGTTGAAGAACGACATCAATGCCTAGACGACCGATAGCTTCAGAGAAGTCGAGGAATACGGCCAAACCTGTATTATTTACACCGAAACCTGCGTCGCAACGTTCTTTAGCAGCACGGCTGGCAACGTCACGCGGAACGAGGTTACCGAATGCCGGATAACGGCGTTCCAAGTAGTAGTCGCGGTCTTCTTCAGGAATATCGCTTCCTTTGATTTCGCCTTTTTGAAGTTTCACAGCGTCTTCTTTCTTCTTCGGAACCCAGATACGACCGTCGTTACGGAGAGATTCGGACATCAGAGTCAGTTTTGACTGTTGATCGCCGTGTACAGGGATACAAGTCGGGTGAATCTGAACATATGCAGGGTTAGCAAATACAGCACCCTTGCGGTAGCAAGAGATAGCAGCCGTACAGTTACAGCCCATAGCGTTGGTAGACAGGAAGTAAGCGTTACCGTAACCACCGGTAGCGATTACTACGGCGTGAGCGGCGAAACGTTCCAGTTCACCTGTGATTAAGTTTTTAGCGATGATACCGCGGGCACGTCCGTCAACGATGACAACGTCCTGCATTTCATAGCGGGTGTACAGTTTTACAGTACCCACGTTTACCTGGCGGCTCAGTGCAGAGTAAGCGCCCAGCAACAACTGCTGACCGGTCTGACCCTTAGCGTAGAAAGTACGTGATACCTGAGCGCCACCGAAAGAACGGTTGTCCAGTGTACCGCCATATTCGCGGGCAAAAGGAACACCTTGAGCTACGCATTGGTCGATGATAGCGTTTGATACTTCAGCCAGACGATATACGTTAGCTTCGCGGGCACGGTAGTCGCCACCCTTTACTGTATCGTAGAACAGACGGTAAACGGAGTCACCGTCATTCTGATAATTCTTTGCAGCATTGATACCACCCTGTGCAGCGATAGAGTGTGCACGGCGCGGAGAGTCCTGGATACAGAAGTTGAATACTCTGAAACCCATTTCACCGAGTGAAGCGGCTGCAGAAGCACCTGCCAAACCCGTACCCACAACGATGATATCCAAACGACGCTTGTTAGCGGGGTTCACCAATTTCTGGTGAGCTTTATAGTTAGTCCATTTCTCAGCCACTGGGCCTTCCGGAATCTTTGAATCTATCTTGATCATAATATTATTTACAATTTAATCATTTACAATATCCTATTTAGCAAGCACCGCCACACATCAGTGATTTCACGAAGAATACCACTACTACAAGGGCGAAACCGAGTACAACAACGGTAGAGTAGATATTGGAGATGCATTTCCAACGGCTAATCCATACTTTGTTGTTCCATCCAAGTGATTGCATGGAGCTCCAGAAACCGTGAGTCAGGTGGAACCACAGCGCAAACAGCCAAACGAGGTAAAGAACTACGTAAACCGGGCAGGAGAAAGTCTGCTGGATGTGATAAGCGCCGTTAGCGGCATAAGCCAGCGTCAGCGTGTCAGCGTGCATGCCCATGTTGTGCATCAGTTCCGGCAACTGCATTTTTGCCCAGAAGTTGAAGAGGTGCAAGCCAAGGCCTACGATTACGATAATACCTAACACTAACATGTTCTGCGAAGCCCACTCTACAGTTTTAGGCTTGTCGGTCACTGCATAGCGTTCGCTACCACGCGCTCTGCGATTCTGCATTGTCAGCCAGAACGCATAGATGATGTGAATGATGAAAAGAGCAGCCAATCCTGCGGTAGCCACTAACGCATACCAGTTTGCTCCCAGGAATTCACAAATCATGTTGTAACCATCAGCCGAGATGATTGCAACCAAGTTCATCGCCATGTGAAATGTTAGAAACAGGACAAGGGCGATACCGGTAACGCTCATCACCACTTTCCTTCCTACAGATGAATTACTTAACCACATAAATGATTGAATTTAAATTATTTAATTGTTAGAACTAAAATTTCGACGTTTTACACCTCTTACGGACTGCAAAAATAGGGGAAATAGATTGATTGAGCAAGGAATTAAAGAAATAATTCCTTAATCGGCAATCTTTCCGATTTTTTCACCGCAGGCTGCCTTCTTGCGCAGCGCGCGGGGAGTGTCGCCGAAAGAGTCTTTGCAGAAGTGCGCAAAGTGGGACAGGGAATCGAATCCGTATCGGTTGCAGATTTCCGTGATGCGCATTTTTGTGTGCTGAAGGTCTTCGAGGATACCTTCCCGCTTCTTCTCCAGTATCCATTCGTATACAGGTACGCCGTAGAGATTCTTGAAAAGCCGGCGGAAAGTGGTGGTGGTATAACCGCCCAAATGTGCAAATTCTTCCACGTTTTTCACGGTGCCGTAGTTTTGCATCACGAAATAGTGGAAACTTTCCGTATAGGTACTAATCGGATAGAAGAAAGCACTTAATTGCGGCAGAGGATAAAAGTTGGTGATAAGGAAAACCAACTCCTTGCACTTCAGTTCGATGTATTTGCTGCAAGGGGATTCTTCGTTGAGAAATTCGGGCATACTGGTGATTAGATGAAAGAGCCTTTCGCTCATAACCATCGGAGTATAGGTCAGGGGAACTTCCGCCTGTTCCATCACTTCCTTGTAACGGTCCTCGCAAAGCAGAGGTAATTCGTTGAACCAGTACACAACATATTCGACATCCGTAAGTGCCAGTATTTCTATTTTTGAGCCGATAGCTTGCAGGATGAACTGTTTCTCGCGCAGTATGTTTCCCGGATATTCTTCACTATTGATAAGCAGTTCCCCTTTTATCATAAAAAGCATACAGTTTTGCGTACACTTATCCTTCGGGATATGCTCTCCCTTAGGTAAGTTCCGATGTATAAGGATGTTTTCAGTGGCTCTGGGGCACCCTTCACAGTTTGTATATTGTATGCAAAAAGAATCTCCTGGCATGAGTTTTATTTCATGAATTGTTATCTTTGGGGAACAAAGATAAGCTTTTTTGCGGAAAATGAAACTCTTTCTTATATTTATGTTTTAGTGAAAAGCTTTATATGATTGTCTTTATTATAGTGGAATGTATATTTATAACTAAATGCACGATTATATTATGAAGAACAAGAAAATTTTATTGGGTATCGCCGGCATGACTGTGTTGTCTGCCGAGGCCATCGCCCAAAAGCCTGCGAACATTATTCTTATTAACCTGGATGATGCCGGAAACGGTGATTTCTCCTGTCGAGGGGCAATCGGTTATCAGACTCCGCATATTGACTGGATGGCTGCCAACGGAATGTCGATGAATAACTTTTATGCGGTTCAGCCTATCAGCGGCGCGTCGAGGGCGGGATTGATGACGGGATGTTATCCGAACCGTATCGGGTTTGCCTATGCCTTGAATCCGGGTTCGCCTTATGGCATCAGCGAGCAGGAAGAGACGGTGGCGGAGTTGCTGCGTGACAAGGGGTATGCTACGGCTATCTTCGGAAAGTGGCATTTGGGGGATGAGAAGAAATTCCTGCCGCTTCAGCATGGTTTCGATGAATACTACGGATTGCCTTATTCGAATGATATGTGGCCTAACCATCCTCAATATAAGTTTCCCGACCTTCCTTTAATTAAAGGGAATGATATTATCGGCTATAATACCGACCAGACGCGGCTGACGACCGATTACACGAATTATGCGGTTGATTTTATTCACCGGAATGCAAACGATAAACCGTTCTTCTTGTATCTGGCACATTCGATGCCTCATGTACCGTTGGCGGTATCCGACAAGTTTAAAGGGAAGAGCAAGCAAGGATTGTATGGGGATGTGATGATGGAATTGGACTGGAGCGTGGGAGAAATCCTGCGGACTATCCGCGAAGAAGGGATTGAGGACAATACGCTGGTAATTCTCACTTCGGATAACGGTCCGTGGGCTAATTACGGCAACCATGCCGGTTCGTCCGGCGGATTGAGGGAAGCAAAGGCGAATACATTCAATGGCGGCACGCGCGTACCTTGTTTCTTCTATTGGAAAGGGAAAATCCAACCGTCCGGCGTATGTAATAGCCTGTATTCCAATATTGACATTCTGCCGACCTTGGTAGAGATTGCGGGGGCGAAAATGCCTGAAAAGAAGATAGACGGGGTGAGTATGGTGCCCACGTTGACGGTAGACCCTACGATTGCGGTGCGCAAATATCTTTGTTTCTACTATCATAAAAATTCGTTGGAAGCGATTACCGACGGGAGTTATAAACTGGTGTTCCCTCATAAATATGTGTCTTATGACAGCCAGGTGCCCGGCAATGACGGACTTCCCGGAGAATTGGGACAGGGTGAAGTCAAGGAGTGCGAACTGTATGACCTGCGACGGGATATGGGCGAGCGTGTGAATGTAATTACCCAGCATTCGGAAGTGGTACAGGATTTGATGAGGGAAGCTGACGTATGGCGTGAGGAATTGGGAGATGACCTGACCGGGCATCAGGGAAAAGCGAGAAGGGAAGCCGGCAAATCGGATAAGACTATCCAATCAGAGAAGGCTGCCAAGTCGAATAAAACAGCCAAGTCGGGCAAGGCTGCCAAATAAATTCGGAGAGTATATGATTAAAGTCAATATCTGTCGGGATACATTATCTTCACCTATATTAATTATCCTGCTAGTTTGGGGAGCTTTCTCTCTTTTCGCTGTGGATTCAATGGCATCGGTTTCCTATCGGAACTTAATACCCGAACCTGTGTCGGTAGTAGAAAAAGAAGGGGCTCCATTCATCGTGAATGAACAGACAAAGGTGCTTTATTCGGGGAATCATCCCGAATGGAAATCTGTTGCGGACTTGCTGGCTGCTTGTCTTTCGGAAAGTACCGGGTATTCGTTGGCTGTTGGAAAAACAAAGAAGTTGTTGCGCGATAATGAGATTCTTCTCATGCAGAATCTCCAGCTACCGAAAGAAGGGTTTCAACTGGAAGTCACGGAAGATAATATGGTAATTGAGGCAGCAGACCTGGCGGGAGCTTTTTATGCAGTTCAGATGTTGCGGCAGTTGTCGCTTCCGACGGTAGCAGGAGAAGTAGCCGTGCAAAGAAAGGAACTGAGTTTTCCCCCTGTGGTGTTGGAAGATTACCCTTCTCTGTCTTACAGGGGAGCCATGCTTGATGTGAGCCGTCATTTCTTCTCGGTCGCGCAGGTGAAACGCTATATCGACCTGTTGGCTTTTCACCGTCTGAATCATTTCCACTGGCATCTGACAGACGACCAGGGATGGCGGATAGAAATAAAAAAATACCCGAATCTTACGAAAGTCGGCGCATGGAGAGGGGCGGACAAATATGGCGGTTATTATACACAGGAAGAAATAAAAGACGTGGTGGCTTATGCTGCCGAAAGATTTATAACGATTATCCCGGAGATAGACATGCCCGGTCATACACAAGCGGCATTAGCGGCATATCCGCAACTGGGCTGTACGGGGAAGGCTTATGAAGTGGCTACGGAAGTGGGCGGAGTCCATAAAGATGTGATGTGTGTAGGGAATGATTTTACCTTTCCCTTTGTAAAAGATGTTTTGAAAGAAGTTGCCGGCTTATTTCCGGGACAGTTTATCCATATCGGTGGTGACGAAGTGCCCAAAGACCGTTGGAAGCAATGCGACGCTTGCCAGAAGGCAATCACGAAGCACGGATTGAAAGACATCGGTCAGCATACGGCAGAGGAGTTTCTGCAAAATACATTCAATGAAGAAATAGCCGGTTATCTGCGTGGGCTGGGAAAGCGGATGATTGGCTGGGATGAAGTGCTTTCCGATAGTTTGAGCCGGGATGTTACCATTATGTCCTGGCGCGGGCTGGGACGTGCCACGGCTGCCCTTCACAAAGGACACTCTGTGATTGTTTCCGCAGATTCCCATCTGTACCTGAATCATTATCAGACGATAAACTCGGAACAGGAACCTCGTGCGACTGGCGGACTGGTAGAAATGAAGAAAGTCTTTGAGACGCCTTTCTTCTCTCCGCAACTGACGGCGGCTGAAAAAGAAAGGGTATTGGGCGCGGAAGCTTGCCTGTGGACTTCGTTTATCAACAGTGATTCGTTACTTGATTATATGCTTCTTCCCCGCCTGTCTGCTTTTGCCGAAGCTGCGTGGTGTGAAGGAAGACGCGGCACTTTTAGCGGTTTCCTGCATCGCTTGCCTATGCTTTTAGACTGTTATACCCGGCTAGGCTATGGTTATGCCAATCACTTCTTTACAGTTTCCGCTACTTATAAATCTATTCCTACTGATAAAAGCCTTGAAATCTCAATGGAGAGTCTGCCTGATACAGAAATCTATTATACTCTGGACGGCAGCATACCTACGAAATCCGGTTCTTTGTATAAGAATCCTATCCGGGTAGACAAAAGTTGCACGTTGAAAGCTATCTCTTATTTGTCCAACGGGCTTTCCAGTGACGAACTGACAAAAGAGGTGGTCGTAAATAAAGCGACATTCCGCCCTGTCCGGTTATTGAATGCTCCTTCAGAGCGTTATCAGGGAGAGAATGGAAAGGTTTTGGTAGACGGGATTCGAAGTATAAACTTTCATAATACAGGTCTGTGGGTAGGGTATCATTCTTCTGATTTGAGTGCAGTGATAGACTTGGAGTCTTTACAGTCTATTTCTTCGGTGGAAGTTTCCGCTTTGACCGATTTGAGTGCATGGATTATGGGGCCGCAGTCTATTTCCGTATTCGTCTCTTCGGATGGAGAAAAATATGAGATGGTAGCCCGTCAGACATATGAGGCACCGACGGATGCCATGGGGGAGAAACGAAGCGAACTGAACCGTCTCTCTTTTGACACGGTATCCGCTCGTTATGTAAAAGTGGTGGCAGCGCCTTTTAAAGGGCTTCCCAAAGGACACTCCGGTGAGGGCGAACGGCCTTTCCTGTTTGTGGATGAGATAAGGGTGGATTAGTTTTTAATTGTATGGTTTGGCTCATTTCCGCACGGTTTTACTCATTACCGTACGGATATGAGCAAAACTGCGTAGTTCTGAATCATTCGATAGCGGAATACTGCGTAACTTACCTCTTTCTTAATCAATAAAGTATCATAAATTCCACTATAAGATTATTGCTATTCATCGATTTCACCTGATTCTTGAAATGCCGATGAATAAGGTTATAGCGGGTGAAAGCGAGGGGTAAAATTAGGTGAAACAGAACATTATCGGTTCCACCTTGCCTTTTCAAAATATCTCTTGAGCTAAAACCAATATCATTATAGCTAATCCGGATATCATTATAGCTAATGAAAATATGCTTATAGCAAATCCATTGTCAGGTATTAATAGATGAGCTGTCAGATATTAATAGCCTAGTTGTCAGGTGTTAATACCTTGGTTCTCATCTATTAATACTTGAATTGGTACATCTATAGATTCAACAGATTGCATCTATATACTCACCGTATTGCATCTATATATTCAGCACAGTGGCTCTATATGTCCAGCAATCGGTATAAATAAATTCAAAAGGTGAAAGCGATAATGGAAGACTTCACCTGGTTCTTCCCTACGCTTTCACCCGCTATCTCCTTATTCATCGATGTTTCAGAGATAAGGTGAAACAGGTGGAACTTATGGTTCAAAAGGTTATGTTCTACTTATGCGAATCAGTAATTGAAAACAAATTTTCATTCATTTCCGCACGGTTTAGCTCATTTCCGCATCAATCATGAATGAGCCTTTATTTATAATACTTCTCGAATAGCTCCTGCATTTCCGGATACTTTTCGTCAGTATCACCCACTTCCTTGCGAAGATTTAATAAATCCTTCTTCATCTGCTTGATGATAGAAGCGTATTTCGGGTCATTATACAAGTTGTGATTCTCGTGCGGGTCATTCTGTAAATCATAGAAATCCCATGCCGGAGTGAAATCGAAGTTTTCCGTATCGGTCATATCCAAATTCCTGGCGTAGTAGAATATAAGTTTGTATCGGTCGGAACGGATAGCGAAATGTGCCGGGCGGATAGCGTGATTCGTCCAGTAGCGGTAATAGATTTCTTTCCGCCAGTCTGCCGGAGTTTTTCCTTCGAGGTTGCCGGTGAAGCTGTGTCCTTGTACATTCTCCATTTTTACTCCGGCAAACTCGGCTAATGTCGGTGCAAAATCGACGTTGAGCACCAAGTCTTTCAGACGTTGCCCTGCGGGAACCTTTTTGGGATAGCGGATGACGAAAGGCATGCGGGCTGATTCTTCATAAAACATCCGTTTGTCGAAGAAGCCGTGTTCGCCGAGGAAATAACCCTGGTCGGAGACATAGACAACGATGGTGTTGTCGGCAATGCCCATTTCATCGAGAGTTTTCAGAAGTTTGCCGATGTTGTCGTCTATGGTAGCTCCGCAACGCATATAGTCGCGGATAAATTTCTGATAAGCTGCACGTCGGGCGGCAGTCCGTTGCATCCCTTCGGTACTGAACGGCAGTCCGGGGTAGCGGCACCACCATTTGTCCGGGTCTTTCGAGGCGGTTCTCCAGCGACGCTCCAGTTCTTCGATGGTTTGTCCGACGAAAGAACGGCCGTTGGTTTCCGGCCCCCAGTCGAGAAGGTTCTCCGGTTCGGGGAAGGTGACACCGTCATAGAGGTGCTCCATGCGCGTCGGGTAGTCGTATGGCTCGTGGGTGGCTTTGAAGTGGCAGCACATCAGGAAAGGTTCGTTGCCGTCCTGCTGCTTTATCCAGTTGATGGCTTTTTCGGTGACGAGGTCGGTGGAGAAACCGAGTACACGCTCGCCGAACCGGCGGTTGCCCGGCCACGGGTCGGTGCTTTCGATGAAAGTGGGGTCGCGGTATTCTCCCTGGTCGTAGAAGATAGAGTAATAATCGAATCCTTGCGGTTGCGACTGTATGTGCCATTTGCCGACAAGTCCGGTATTGTAGCCGTTGGCTTGCAGGGCGGTTGCCAGTGTGGGGATGGAAGTATCCAGTGAGTCGGCTAGCGTGTAAAGCCCGTTCCGGTGGCTGTATAGCCCGGTGAGGATGCTGGCGCGGCTGGGGGCGGAGATGGAGTTGGTGCAGAAACAGTTGTCGAGCACTACGCCCTCGTTTGCCAGTCGGCGGATATTGTCATTGTGGGCGTAGTCAGCCAGCACTCCGCCGTAGATACCCCATGCTTGCGAAGTGTGGTCGTCACTCAGGATAAAAAGGATATTGGGGCGCTGGGCTTTATCCTTAGAGTTTTGCTGCTGCCCCTCTTGTCCTGTGGACTGGGCACCTTGAATGTGTGTCATTGCTCCGGCTGCCAGCAGTCCGGTAAGTATCAGTTTATTCATAAATATATAAGTGTTGCATTTCGTCAAATGTGAGTTTGTGTCCGTCCTGCCACCAGCGGGAGTCGGATAAGTCGCAGAAATCTTTCTCTTCTTCCATGCGGAAGGCTAATTGTTCTTTCAAGTTATGTGCTGTCTCCTCTTGTCCGGGTAATAGATTGTGCTGTTCCAACGGGTCGTTCTGAAGGTCGAACAGTTGTTCGGTGATTGTTCCGCTTACATTATATATAAGATATTTGTAGTTTCCGCTGACAAATCCCCGTTGCAGGTTGGAATAGGCGAGAAATAAGTCGCTGCGGTGTGTGGCGGTGGAGTCTTCCAGTACGTGACAGAGGGATTGGCCCGTCATGCTTTCCGGCAGGGCAATGTTCGCCAGTTCGCAGAGTGTCGGGGCGATGTCGTGCAGATAGCACAAGGCATGGTTCTTCTTTCCTTTCTGCCCTTTGTAGGCAGGAGCGATAAGGGTGAGCGGTACTTTCACGCTGTGGTCGTAAAGATTCTGTTTGCCCAGTAATCCATGACGTCCCACTGCCAGACCGTTGTCGGAAGCAAAGACAATGATTGTATTGTCCGCTTGTCCCGTTTCCTGCAATGCCTGCATGACACGTCCTATCTGTACGTCCACTTCACTAATCATCCCGTAATAATCGGAAAGCTCTTTTTGTATCTGTTCGCCTGTCCGCGGGGCGGGTACCAGTAATTCGTCGCGCACGTCCATTTCTCCGTTGTCGAATGGATGGGCAGGCAGAAAGTTGGCAGGCAGGCTAAGACTGTCCGGAGTGTATTTCTGACCGTAAGCAGGAAGCTGGTTGCGCGGGTCGTGAGGTGACGTAAATGCGACATATGCAAGGAAAGGTTGTTTATCATCCTTCCGCGTCTGCAGAAAGCGGATAGCTGCGTCGGCATACATTTTCGATGAAAACTCTTCTCCGATAAATTTCGTCTCCTGCCCATATACGCCTGTCGAGTCGTAGCGGTGCAGGTGGGGTGAGCAATGTCCGTTCAGTTCATACGGATGCATTCCGCCGAAATAGATATTATCTCCTTCCTGGAAGGAACGGTTGAAAGACGCCATGTCCGAATGCCATTTTCCCGTGGCAAAGGTGCGGTAACCATTCCGCTTGAATTGTTGCGGGAAAGTGGTGTGCACTTCGGGAATCTTCATTCCGTCTGCCTGGATGTCGTACAATCCGCGTCCGGTCATCAGCATGGCGCGGCTCGGCATGGACAACGCTCCGCATAGGGCGCCGTTCGTGTACGTATTTGTAAAGGTGACTCCTGCGGCGATGAGGCTGTCGATAGCGGGAGTGTGCACGTCATTGTTACCTAGCGCATGGATGGAAGAAGCCTGTAAATCATCTGTCAAAATGAATAATACATTGGGATGCTTCGGGGCATTTTCCGTATTCGACTGGCATCCGGCGGCTAGTGGCGCGAGAATGAGGGAGAGGTAGCGGATATTGAATGGATGTTGGATGATTCGTTTCATATTGCCAATGATTGCATTTAAAGTTGTGTTTTTAAAAGGGTTATAATATTTTAGACGTGAATCAAGCTTGTGGAACGAATCGGGAAGAAATTCGTAAGACCGCTTAATTCACGTCTAAAGATAATGAATGTGATTTACACTATGTCATTTTTCGGCAAAAAACTTTCATTCTTCCGGGACTTGCCGTCCCGGAAGAGAAGTTATTTTACTTTGTAAAGCACTGGTCGGCTCTCCATTCTTTGACACTTCCGGAAATTAACGTTGCATGGTTGTTGTTGCCGGAGCTGTCGAAGAGGATTTCGTCTTTTCCTTCTTCGGCGGGACCTTCGTCCATTTTCCAGTAACCGACAAGGTTGGAGTTTACAGCAACCGGACCTGCCATGTTGTTCTGGATTTCGGATTGCGTAAGCGCCTTGTTCCAGAGCCGTGCCTGTCCCATCATGTGCTCGTTCTTCGTATTGGTGTTGAAGAAGGCAATGGATGTGATAGGAACAGGTACACCGCTTGCTTCAACGTCCTGTACTTTTTCTCCGTTGGCGTAGAAATGACATTTCACCTGGTCGTAGACAAGAGCCACGTGTGTCCATGTACGTTTCTGGAAGGAGAAGTTGTTGAAGAAGCCCTTGTTGTTTTCGGCTTGCGTTCCGAAGATGTTAATCTGCAACTGCTCTTTCGTAATCTGGTTGTTGGCATTACCCAAGCGGATATAGAAGGCAGAACAGTCGATGACGCACTGGTTGTTGTGGTCGAATCCGTCCATCCACAGCCAGAACTCGATAGTGAAGTTTTCTACCGAAAGCGTTTTCACGTTCTCAGATTTGAAGCCACCTAGAGTACTCATGTAAGGCGTGTATTGCGTCCAGGGCTTGTCGAGCAGCAAGAGATATTTGGAACCCAGTCTTTCTTCCGGCACACTGCCGTCTCCTACCACCCTGATGGGCAGCGCATATTTTACGCCTTCTGCCGCGTCATAGGGGCTGATAGTCACAACAGTCGGTTGGGCCATTGTCTTGCCGCTTGCGATAGTCACTTCTTTGTCGAACGAATGCTTGTCCGCCGGCAATAATGAATAGCTGGCGAGCATCTTCTCATTGTATTCGTTCAGTATGGTTTCATCCACCACCAACGTGGCGTTGACGTCTTGGGGCATGATGTCGGCGATGCGGACCGTAAAGTTCGTCACCGTTTTCTCACCTACATTGACGGGTACGCTTTTTACATTCTTGAAGGCGGCTTCGTTGATGTACATGCGGTTTCCTATCGGCTCATATTCTTCTTTGCAACCAGTGAAGGCTAGCAGAGCCAATAATCCGGCAAATAATGCATATGTTTTGTTCTTTCTCATACTCTATTATTTTTTAGCAGGGTTCATTATTTGGATAGCTTGACGCAAGTATTTGTAATTGTTGGAAAATTCGTATTCCATGTGGAACGTGCCCAGTCCCCCTTTGCGTCCTTCGGCAGGGTTCCAGTAAGCCATTCCGAGCAATGACGGCATTTCTCCGCGTTCCGGGTCGCGGAAAGTAACGCCGCCGTTGGCAGCCCAGCTTTCAAAGTTTTCCGTAACAATATAGCGTTCGGGACCTATGTGTTCTTTTATCCAGTCGAACCGTTGTTTCAGTCGGGTGGCAGAAGATGCTCCGTATGCCTGTGATACTGCATAGTCGGCATATTTCCAACCTTCTTCTGAAATAAGCTCTACGAAGCCGTCTACGATAATCAGCTTGTCCGGTCCCAGCAGCTTGCGCATTTCCTTTAACAGGGCGGTCATGTTCTCTTCCTTGTACAGCAAGTCTTTGCTGGTACATTCGTGGTCAAAGTCAATTCCGTCATAACCGTATTTGTGGATACTGTCGGCTATCGCTTTTGCGGCTTTCGGAATATTCTCCGGGATGTTCTCGAAGTTACCGGGAAGGTTCGCCATATTGTGTGAGAACAAGGTGAACGTGACACGTGTGCCCAGTACTTCCTGAACATATTTCAAGTCGTCTTTCTGGAATTGCGTCAAACTGCCGTATGACCCCCAGATAGAAACGATGTCTACACTGTCGGGAATACTTTTCAGACTGTAATATAACGAGGCTGCCCCTTGCGGCGACCAGCTTCCGAACCATCCGAATGCAAGAGGATGGTCGCTTTTCTTATATTCCCTGAGCGCTGCATAGTATTCTTCGGACAACGGTTCCGGTTCGAAGTTTTTAGTCTCCATTTCAGTCCAGTCATCGCAGCTATGTAAGTTCATAGCTATGAGCATCACAAATAAAAAGTAGAATATCTTTTTCATATTGTTTTTTCTTTAGTAATTCATCCGTTTAATTTTTCTTAGCCCACCATAAATCGGTAGCGTCCGTGTCTTGTCCGTTCGATAAGAAGGAACAAGCTTCTGTCACATTGGCTTCATTACTGCTGTATTCGTCTTCCGAGAAACGCAGGCGGCGTTGCTGGCGTTCTTTGGTGACACCTTGCGTTGAAAGGTTGTCGTGTGCGGGGAATACAGCCGGGTATCCGGTACGGCGGAAGTCTGCCCATGTTTCGTTTCCAATCGGGAAGTTGGCAATCATCTTCTGTGTCAGGATACGCTGCAGGTTGTCTTCGTCTGCGTTGGGGCCCGTTTTATCCCAGGCTACCGGTAGTTTGCACGGATTGGTGTAGTTGTAGGCAGAGTTCAGCGGACAGGCGTAGTCTGCCGGCACGTTCGTGGTGTTGGCGATGTATGCATCGGCACCGGATACGCCGCGTTCGTTGAATGACAGGCGGATACCTTCTTTGTAGAAATCCTCAGCCGTTCCACCCATGTTCCACTTCTTCAATGCGCCTTCAGCACGTAGGAAAGCGACTTCGGCTGCGTTGAATATCAGCATCGGGGTTTTCGTCTCCACTTTGACGGTGGAATAGGCGGAGAACATACTGGTAGTGATGCCTTGTATGCCGGAACGTACGCCGATATAGTCATACTCACTGGATACGGACGATTTCGTAAAGTAAGATTCGCAGCGCGGGTCTTTATAACCGTTCATGAAGGAGACGATACAGGCGTTGGCACGGACTTCGCCCCATGAGTTCACACTGGCAAGACCATTCTTGTAGTTCGTAGCGGAGATGTCGTCGTAAGCGTCGCAGTCGTTGCTGTCCATCACTCCGTATGGATGCGATACGGCTTCTTCTGCTCTCTTCTGGGCATATTCGGGCACTGCGTTGCTGATGCGGATAGCGATACGCAACTTCAGGGAATTGGCAAATTTAATCCATTTTTTATAATCTCCCTTGTAGATACGGTCTTCCGTGGTCAGCTCGTTGAATGACGGGTCGGTGTTCATCAATGCGGTAAGTACGCCGATGCTGTAATCAAGGTCGTCTATCATCGCTTTCCAGGCAGTCTCTTCGTTGTCGTACGCTACGGAATATTGTCCGCTTTCCACTTTTGAGTAAGGAAGCGGGCCTTGCATGGTGGCTATAATCTGCATGATGTGTACACGCATGATTTTAGCTAATGCATAGTAGTGTCCCGACGCTTCGCTGAAACGTTCGATGGAGAAATAGTTGGGGTAGAAGTTCTTGAAATACCAGTCGACAGACCATTTATTCCAGTTGTCGTCTACATTATAGGTATAGAAATGCTGCGACCGGCTCCAACTGCTGGAAGGAGTCAGCATGCCACCGAACGGGCCTGCCCAGAAAGTGATGTTACGTTGGGCGGGGTTCTCTTCGGTAGAAGACATACATGTGATAAGCTGTGCAAAGAGCAGACGGGAGTTCAGCGTAGGCGGCTGATATGGATTGGAGTTGAAGTCCTCGAATTTTCCCGTACAATTGCACATGAGTACTACCAATAGTACCGAACATATTACTTGGGTTACTTTTTTCATAATTCTTTTCTGTTTAGAAATTAAGTTTTACGCTAAATCCGATGTTACGTGTAGTAGGCTGCATGAAGTAGTCATAACTCTGATAGTAGTTGGACTGCGTTGAGCCGGTTGCTTCCGGGTCGAACGGCGCTTTGCAATAAATCATCCAGAGGTTCTTTCCTACCAGCCCGAGGGTCATTCTTAGTTTGTCGCGGAACCATTGCTTTGGCAATGTGTAGCTCAGGCTCATTTCTGCCAAACGTACGTTGGTGGCACTGTAGGTATAATAAGCAGCATATCCTTTCACGGCGTCATAGTACTTTTCCGTATCCACAAGGCCATGATTGACAGGCACGCCGCCCGCATCGCGGTAGTCGGCAGTTATCTGGGACACTCCGTACTGGTCGAGCACACTCTGCGTACCGGACAGTGCGATACCACCGAAGCGGGCAGTAAGAGTTACGCCCAGGTTGACGCCTTTGTAGGAGAAGTTATTACTCCAGCCCATGTTTGCTTTCGGCAGGATAGAACCCAGCTTGAATTCATCTACCGATTCGATTTCAATCTTTCCTTCCTGTGAAACGAAGATGTGGCCGTTACCGTCTCTCTTGATACGGTGGGTAGCATAGACGTCACCGATAGAACCGCCTTTGTATAATTTTACGCGTGCATCGAGGTTACCTAGCTGTCCCATGTCGTAGCTATCTTTGGTAATCGGCTCTCCGGTCATCGGGTTTACCGAACCTTCGGTCAGTTTTTCGATTTTGTTTTTGTTCCAGGAGAGAGTCAGGTTACTGTCCCATGCGAAACCGTTCCATTTGTCGCTGTATCCTAATGCCATTTCTATACCTTCGTTGCGGACATTACCGCTCTGGATATACGCTTTGGAGTATCCGGACGAGATGGAAAGGTCGGCGGTGAAAGTCTGGTTGATGGTGTTCGATTTATAATAAGTCAAATCGAAAGAAAGACGGTTGTTCAACCATTTTGAGTTCAGACCGAATTCCCATGAACGGGTCTTTTCCGGTTTCAGGTTACGCATCGGATAAATAGAGGTAGAAGACCATTTGCCGGAAGCGACATTGAATTCATACGTCGGGCGTGTGATGAAACGCTCGAAAGAAGTTCCTACTTCCGTATATGAACCGCGTACTTTCAGGAATGAAATCCATTCGGGCAGTTTGACCATGCTGGAAATGACGCCGGACAAACCTACGGACGGATAGAAGAAAGAAGACGCTTCGGAGAAGGCAAGCTGCGATTCCCAGTCGTTACGTCCGGTAGCGGTCAGGTACAGCATGCTCTTGTAGCCGATTTCCGCGTTGATGAAAACACCTTGCGACTGCTGGATATATCCCGACTGGATTCTTCTGTACTTGGCAGATGTATCAATGTTGTGCACGGCAAAGAAGTTGTAGATACCTTCGAGGTTACCGCCATGGCCTATCTGCTCTTCCCGCTGGTCGTTGATAGAAGCACCGATATTGGCATTCACGGACCACATATTTTCTTTGAATGACTTGGAGATGTTCAGCATGATATCACCGTAGAAACTGCTGTACGCTTTGCGGTTGTCGGAGTAGAAACCGTAATCGCTGGCAAACTGCTCGATAGTAGAGGCATTGCGCTTATCAGTAGAACGCACGTCTGTCTTGTCATATTTCAGACGGCCGGTGATGTCGATTCCGTCGATAATGTTCCATTTCAACGAGGCGTTGGTCATGAAACGTTTCTTCTTGTTCTCACGGACAATGCGGTTCATCGTCCAGTAAGGATTCTGCAATTCCATACTTTGCGTTTCGTAGGGCCAGTACTGTTCGTAAATGCCCAAACCTTCATTGTAGCGTTCGTACATACGGATGGCGTCGAAGTTTTCTCCGCGCGGGAACAGGTATAAAGCAGTGAGCGGATTGAAATAACGTCCCTGTGCGGTCATGTTCCTGTCATTCTGGAAAATCAGGTTGGCACCGAAGTCCAGAATCAGTTTGTCGTTCAGTAAACTGGCGGTGTTACGTCCCGATACATTGTAACGCTCGTATTTATTGTTGGGCAGGATACCGTTCGAGTTAGTGGCCGAAACGGAAACATACGTCTGGTTCTTGGACGTACCGGTAGAAAGTGATACCGAATTAATGGTATTTACACCTGTACGGAAAAACTTTTCAGGGTCATAGCTGCTGTTCACGAGGTCACCCCAACTGGCGAATACTCCGTCTTTATTTCCATATCTGCTTTGCATTTTGGGCAACATGGTGGGAGTGGAGAAAGTGGTACTGCTCGATACGCTGACATTCGTTTTGTCTTTTGTTCCTTTTTTAGTGTTGATAAGCACCACGCCGGAAGCGGCGGCATTACCGTAAAGTGCGGCTGCAGCGGGACCTGTCAGCATATTGATAGACTCAATATCTTCCGGGTTGATATCCGCAACGGCGTCGCTACCCGGCTGGTCGGCTGTGATACCGGTATCGCTTCCTTCGTTCGCAACGTTGAACATCGGGATACCGTCAATAACGTAAAGGGCATTGTTGGACTTGGTGATTGATTTCACACCACGCATTACCACACGGGCGGCGGAACCTGCTCCGGACGCCGAAGAGTTGATGGTCACACCTGCTACTTTACCGTTCAGCGAGTTCATAAAGTTCGCGTCCTTTACGGTAGTGATGTCGTCAGAGCTTAACTGTTGCACGTTGTAACTCAACGCTTTCTCCGAGCGCTTGATACCCAGGGCGGTTACTACCACCTGTTCCAGTTCGGTAGCTTCTTCGGACAGGACGATGTTCAGCCTCGTCTGACCGTTGAAAACAATGTTCTGTGTCTGGTAACCGATATAGGAAACAGTCAATACGTCACCGATGTGCAGATTATCCAAACGGAAATCACCGTCGATGGAAGTAATCGTTCCCTGTCCGTTCTTGGTGGATATGGAAGCTCCGATAACCGGACCGGATGAATCATTTATTACACCCGAAACGGCGTAAGTTTTCTGTTGTTCCGTTCCCGCTTTTTTGAGAAACAAGACAATCCGTTTGTCTGTAATCCGGTAATCAATGGAAGTGTTTTTCAATAACGAATTTACGATTTGGTTGATGTCATTGGATGTCATCTTTATTGACGTCTTCTGATTGGTGTTGATGTCATTGTTGTAAAAGAAAGAGTATCCACTTTGTTTCTCAATGCTTTCGATTACTTTGGCAATGGAAGTATTTGTGAAATCTAGTTTGACATCTCGCTTCGCGGTCTGTGCGAAAGCAAAACAGGGAATCATTAAAAGTAATATTGCCATAAAGAGGCTTTTTTTGAGCTCTTGTGTGGAAGTGTGGCAACATTTTTGATAAGAAATTTGGTACTTTCTTAAGTTTGTCATACTTTTATAAATTAGAAATTAAGGATTATGGCGATGTGTATCGTCATGATTTTTGCAAAGTCTCTAGGGCGAGAAAATACTGGTACTATTTTCTCGCTTTTTCTGTGTTTTTTACAGTACTATGTCATAGGCTACTTGTTTTTTTAGTTTTACAATCTGAATCATTTTAGTATTATATTTTTCCCTTTCCGTTCGTATTTGAACGAGGTGCTTATCTGCATGGTCTTTAAAATTGACTCGAGCGACTCATTGGTGTAGAACTCTCCAGTAAAGGATTTTCCTATCAATTCGTCATTCATGATAATGATTTTCACATTAAACAGTTGTTCCAGGCGTTGGCAGATGTCGAGCAAAGGAGTGTCTGACAAAACCCATATGTTCTGTGTCCATCGTATCTCACGGCCGGCATTGTTCAATTCTGTAAGCAGCATATTGCCGCTGTTTACATCGTACTTCAATTGCTGGCTGGGCTTCATCAACATCTGTTTCTTTTCATTGCTTACCTCGATAGAGCCTTCCAGCAGGGTCGCCGTAATCTGCGGAGCTTGCGAACTGGCATTTACAGTGAACTTTGTTCCCAATACTCTGATTTTTAATTCCCCGGCGCGTACTATAAACGGATGCTTCTTATTATGTTTTACATCAAAATAGGCTTCTCCTTCCAAAAAGACTTCCCTCAAATCGCCCGAAAAACGTTCCGGGTATATCAGTTTGGAGTGATTGTTCAATTGAATCATTGTTCCGTCGGGCAATGGCACTGTCTGTACAATCCCACTGTTGTTGGTCTTGATGATGAATGAAGGGTCTGTATCCAACATCATATACAACCACCCGCTCATGGCAATCAACAGGGCCACCGTAGCTGCTGCGAGCCATATCCGGTACTGATTGCTGCGTCGGCGGAAAATGTCAATAGAGTTGTTGTCGGTTTGGATTCGTGTCATCAGTCGGGAGAAAGACTTTTCTGCCGAGTGTTCTTTGCTCGGACCCGGAGAATGCAGTTCGATGCCGGCAATCAACTTGTCCATTTCACTTGTTTTTTCTTTTTCAATGCGCATTTTTTCTTGTTTTCTAAAGCTTTATACTATATAGAAAACTCAAGGGGCAAAACTACTAAAAGGAAAATGCACTTTTTTTTAAATTTTTTCCAGAAATGGCTTTATCGACTCTTTTATTTTGGCTTTGGCAAGCAAAAGCTGGCGTTCTACGGTACAAAGTTTCACGTTCAAAGCCTCTGCAATGTCGCGGTGATTCATTTCGTCTTCTTTTGCCATGCGGAAGATGATGCGGCAGCGTTCGGGCAAGGAAGAGATGGCTTGTTTCACCGCATGGTGAAGTTCGTTGTAGGATAATTCATCCAAAGGGTTCTGGGTAGTGATGCTTATTTGCAGTTCGCTCTCGGAGATATCGTCCCTTTTGGAGATGTATCCGCTTTTCAGTACGTTGAGGCATCCGTTGCGTACTGCCTGGTAGATATACGGGTGAAAATTGGGGATGGCGGTGAGCATGCTCCTGTCTTTCCATAGAACAAAAAATACGTCTCCTATGACGTCCTCGCAGGCAGCTTCCGAATGAAGGAACAGCATGGCGAAATTGAATAGGCGGTCGTAATAATGCATATACAACGTACGAAAAGCTTTCGAATCCCCTTCGGATACTAGCTTTAGTATCTCCTGTTCATTGCTTATACGTTGTTTATTACTCATAGGCTTTTTTCTGGTAAAAGATTGTGGTTTAGCATACAAAGAAACAGACTTTATTTTATTTTTCCTAACGTTTTGATGAATGGGATTTGTTTTTTCTTTGTCATTAGGAAAACTTTATGTTGATTTTTGGAAGTGTTATAGTGATTATTGAGCATAAATTTAGCGTGTGACTGCGTACTTTTGTGTTCTGAATCCAATAAAAAATAATCATTATGCTAATGCCAAGAAAAATTCTATTTTCTCTTTTTTTGTTGATAGGGGTCAAGCAATCATCCGGCTTTTTTTACGATTGCTTGATTTGTTTCAGATAATCCGAGGGAGAGACGCCAAACTCATCTTTGAAACATTGGCGGAAATATCCTGAACTGTTCATTCCTACTTTATAAGCAATCTCGGAAATGTTGTATTTCCCTTCAAGCAGCAGGCGTTCTGCATTCTCCATCTTCACCTTCCGAATGTATTCATTGGTAGAAAGTCCGGTCAACGCTTTCATCTTCCGGTAAAGGGTGGAACCGCTCATGCACATCTTGTCTGAAAGGTAAGTGATGTCAATCTTTTCCGAGGAAAGGTTCTCTTCGATTAATTGCGTAATCTTTCCGATAAATTCATTATCAAGTTTACTCATCGCTTCGGTAATCATCGTGCGTTTCTCGTTTAAGTCCGTATGACTGCTCGGAGTAGGCTGCGACTGGAATTGTGCGACGAGCTTCTTTCTTGATTCAAGCAGGTTGTTGACGCGGCTGCGCAATAAAGAAGCACTGAACGGTTTTGTCAGATAAGAATCTGCCCCTACCTCGTATCCTTCTTCTTTATCCTGTAAAGAGTCTTTAGCTGTCAGCAGGATTATAGGAATATGGCTTGTGCGTACATCATCCTTTAGCTGTCGGCACAAGGTGATACCGTCCATGACAGGCATCATAATATCGCTGACTATAATATCCGGGATACGGCTGAGAGCCTGTTGTTTCCCTTCCTCGCCATTGTTGGCTGTGATTACTTCAAAGGAATCGGAGAAAGACTCGGCAATATAATTCTGTATTTCCTCGTTATCCTCTACAATCAACAGGATCGGTTTGCCGCTGTCCATTGCCGCATCCTGTGCGTCATCCGAAGAAACATTCTGTACTTCTTCCTTTTCGGCCTGTTCCGTCGAATCGGCATGTAAGGCATTTGGATAAATATTGTCCGTCAATAGGCTGATATAGAAAGTACTTCCTTCGTTTTGTGTACTTTCAACGCGTATTTCCCCTTCATGCAGTTCCACGAGATTTCTGACCAGAGCCAGTCCGATACCTGTTCCGGACGCCTGATGCGAACCGCTTTCTTGATAGTAGCGGTCGAAGATATGCGGCAAAGCTTCGGCTGAGATGCCGTATCCGGTATCGCTGACTTTAATCTCCGTATAAGCCACTTCGTTGCGTATCGTTTGAGACAGACTTAGAGTGATGCGTCCCTGCTCCGTATATTTGATGGCATTGGAAATAAGATTATCCAGAATAATGGTAACGATTTCCTTGTCAAAGAAAAGAAGCATCTCCTCTTTCTCTATCTGAATCCGGAAGTCAATCTTTGTTTTCTGGTTGAGTTCCTTGTATTTAAGCCCTGTTTCGTAGATAAGTGGGGCGATATTGCCTTTGCAGACACATAATTTCTTGTTCTGTGTTTCCGTCTTGCGGAACTCCAATATCTGATTAATCAGATTGAGCAACCGGAGCGCGCTCTGATGAATGACGGACAACTTTTGTGCCTGTCTTGCCGGAAGGGACTGGTCTTTCTGCATATCTTCCAGAGGACCGAGAATTAGCGTCAGCGGTGTGCGCAGCTCATGGGTGATATTCGTGTAGAAACGCAGGCGTTCCTGGTTCAATTCCTGTTCTTGCTCGTGGTTCTTTTTCTCCAGTGTATAAAGGCTTTCCAAATCCAGCTTCTTCTTATAAGCGTGCAGGATAAGGTAGATGATGCTGATAGATACCAGTATATAAACCAATTTTGCCCACCACGTCAGCCAAAGAGGGGGATTAATCCGGATGGTGAGCGAAGTCGCTTCGTCCGGCCATTCCTGATTATGCACCCGCGCCTTGATAAGGAACTCATATTTCCCCGGCGGGATATTCCGGAAAGTGACGCTGTTGTTCTCATTCACCGTGTACCACGAGTTTTCGAGCCCTTTCAGCATATAGGCATACTCCATTTGGTTGACAAGGGAGTAGTTCTGTACATTGAATGTCAGGCTGAATGTATTCCGGGCATGGGTCAGTTCCACTTCTTTTCCTTCCAATAGGGAGACAAAGGTGTCATTGTTCTCCTGATTGTCCAGCCGCTCGAATATTTTCATTTCCGTGATGATAGCCGGCGGCGTTTTAAGTTCGCTCATCGTGATGTTGGGAGTGAAGCAGCACACGCCGTTGATAGAGCCGAAGTAGATGGAACCGTCCATATTCCTTGCTACACTGGCACTCGTGAAGTTTCCGGCAGGCACATCGTCCGAGTGACCGTAGTAATAGAAACAATCTTTCTTCGTCACATAGCAGCCGATACCTTTGTTGCTGCTGAACCAGATATTTCCTGCCTGGTCTTCGGTGATGGCTTGGATGCACGTATTGACGAGCCCGTCTTTACGCTGGTAAGTCTTGTAATCCGAATCGCTTGCAGGGTTGAAACATACTAATCCGTCTCCGGTAGCTATCCACATTCTTTTTTGTTTGTCCCGATAGATATGATTGATAGTGTTGGAGCAGAAGCCCTCTCTTTGGATATACTTCTTGACCAAGTGGAAATCCGGTGAATAAACCCCCATTCCATCGCCGAATGTACCAATCCAAAAACGTCCTTTGTCATCCTGTGCGATGCTTCGGATGAAGTTGCCGTGCAGTTCGCTGTTGCCGGTGTGGTAATGTTGAATGACTTCCATATTGTCGGGATTGTAGACGAATATCCCTTCACTGCATCCTATCCAGATACGGTGCTGGTTGTCTTCGTAAAAGGCACGGACATCCAGATTCGATTTACCCATCGGGGAGATTGAACGGAATGTCTTTGTCCGGGTGTTATAGTAGCTGATACTTCCTTGAAAAGCACCGAACCATAGATTGTCCCTGGAATCACGGAAAGCGCTCAGCACAGAGTTTGCCTGTAAATCTCCCGTCTCTTTCTTATAAATGGCAATCCGTCTGTTATTCTCAAAAACATTGATTCCGCCGCCGTCCGTACCTACCCACAGACGCCCCTGCCTGTCGGTGCAGATACTGCTTACCACCTTATTGTTCAGACTGTTCTCATTGTCGGGGATAGGAGAATAATCAATAGTCGTGAATAAAGGGGGCTCACTGCTGATAAAGTTGATACCGCCGCCCCATGTCCCAATCCAAATGTTATTGAAAGAGTCCTGATAGATATACCGCACACTGGCATTGGAAAGGCTGCGGTTATCGTCTCCTTCCCGTAGAAATTCGAAAGTAATCTGTTTGGGTGAAAGGAACTGGCTCTGTTTCAGGTCGAGTATGGCAATGCCGTTCAATTCGGAAGCAATCCATAGTCTGTTGTCATTCAGCTGCTTGATAGAGAAGATGCGGCTGGAGAGTGTGCCATATTTGTCGTTCGGGTTCTGCCGGAAAGTTACGAAGTTTTGGGTAGCGGTATTATAGAGCGCCAAACCTCTGTCCGTCCCGAGCCATATATTCCCGTTGCTGTCTTTTAATATCGTCCGTACATCATTCCCCGGCAGGCTGTTGGGATTGTCCGGTTCATTTTTGAAGTTCCTTACACTCTTGTCTTTCAAGGAAAGTATGCTGAAACCGCCGTTCACATGTCCGATATAAAGATTGCCGTCTCCACCGTCCAATACAGTCCATGTCTGTTCGCAGTCCAATGCCGGAACGGTTGTCTTGTTGTAATGCGTGAACTGTCCGGTGGTAATATCAAGATAATCTATGCCCCGATAATAAGTGCTTATCCATAATCCGTCCGTACCTTCTGCGGAAGCGGCAATATCCGTGACATCGTTTGTTATCAGGCTATGCGGATTCTGCGGGTCATGCTGATAAGCGGTAAATGTCTGCGAATGATAATTGTAGGCATTTAACCCGTCACGTTGCGTAGCAATCCATACAATGGGACGTTCCGGGTCGGCATATATCCGGTTAAGTTCATTCCCGGTGATACTTTGGGAATTCTTGGACGGGTCGTTCTTATAAAAGGTGATAAAGCGGGTACCGTCAAACTTATTGAGCCCTTCTTCCGTGGCAAACCACAGGAATCCTTGCTTGTCCTGCGCGATACTGACTACATAATTATTAGAAAGTCCTTGCTCAATACCCAACCGTTTCACAGAATAAGGTTGCGCTATCAGCCGGGAGACTGATAATAAAGACAGGAAAAGAAATAAAGTGCCAAACGCAATGTGTTTTCTCATAACTCGTGCCTATTCGTTTCATTTACAGGCTCAAAAATAGGAATAAATATTTTATTTAGCGTATGTAAATCGTGCATTGCATGATTTGTGATGCTTCTCTGCATGATTTTTATCTCTCCTATGTGCCTTATTCACTTATATTTGCATTGTGAAAGCGGAAAAAGTACCTCAGCTTTCACAGCGAACCTAGAAGTTTTAATCATTAAATACTATTATTATGAAGGCAAGATTTTTGCATGGCGCAGCGTTATGGACTTTTCTTTTTGCTGCAACGTTGACTACCGGATGTAGCGACGATAATGACTACAAAGATGTAGACGGGCAGAGCCCGACTCTCGAACTGGCTTCCGAACATATTCACAGTAATCCGGGGCATGAAGCTTGGTTGGTGGCTACTATTACCGATGCCGATGGAATTCGTTTTATCAGACTTTGTAATGCGGACTTATACTTGGATAAAACGATTGATTTACTTGAAATTTACGGTGAACCGTTAACAACTTATGAGTTGGAATATGCCATTACTCTTTCCGAGAAGCTTCCACGAATGACTGATTACCCCATCGTTGTTACGGTAACAGATGTAGGAGGACGTACGGTTGAGCATACTGTCATCGTTTCAACAGACAATGATTCGACTAAGCCTAGCATCAATTTTGTGCCGACAGGGGAAGTCACGGCTGTTAGTGCCGAAGATGGAACTATTCCTTTCCACTTTATAGTAGAAGATGAACAAGCAATTGATTATGTAGAAGTAAGTGTTCCGGCGTTAGATCTCTCAGAAAGATTTGAAGGGGAGGGGAAAAAAAGAATAGATGGTTTTGTAGGGTTGGCAGTTAAATCCGGCGTTACTTACGAAATTAGTCTGAAGGTTGTTGATACATTTGCCAACGAAACAACTACTACTACTTCTTATAAGGTTAATATCGTTTCAGAGATGCCGGACTTTCAGAAGATGTATCTGAGTGATGTGGAAGATCTCAGCCAACTGACTTCTGATGTATTTGGTGTTCCGATGCGCATTGAACGTACGGGGGCGTATACTTATAAAGCAAATTACTATTCGGAGAAAGTTGGAACGGAGATTTATTTCATTCCTCAGAAAACAGATCTTTATCCGATTCGTTTTGGAAAGGATCCGGGCAATCTCGATAAGTTGACATCAGATCCTAGTCTTGCTGAACCAATTATTCTCGATCAAGCTCATGTTTATTATGAATTTACGTTCAATATACAGGATGGTTCGTACACTATGAGAACTTATTCGATTGATGAGGCCATTGATCCTATACCACTTGTTTATGGTTCAGAAACTTTTGATGTATGGGGGGATGGTGCTTGGATAACGGAGTTTCGTTTTGGTTATATGACAGGTAGTCCTACTGATATTCAACGCTTCACTCAAGATAACTTAAATCCTCATTTATTTTATCTCGAATCGTTACAACTTAATGCAAATCAGCGGATGAATTTTGCCATTCATAATTGGCATAATAATGGATGGTGGGACTATTGTTCATGGTACGTTGATATATCTAATGGTGGTAGTGCCAATGATCCTGAAATTTTCGGATACTACGGGAATGCTAAAAATGCGGAATGGACTAAGCCTAATTTAGCTAATGAAAATAGATCTTGGGCAACTCCTACAGTAAGAACCGCAGGAAACTATAAACTAGTATTTGACGCTCATCTTGAAAGAGCTAAATTGATCCCTGCTAAATAATAAGTAACATTAAATTTAATATGAAAAAGCAGATTTTATTATTGTGTCTTGCGTTGCTCAGCTTATGTGGCTATGCACAGACCACCACTGTAAAAGGCGTAGTGACTTCGGCTGCGGATAAAGAGCCGATGATTGGTCTTACTGTCTTAGTGAAAGGAACAACGAATGGCGCTGTTACCGACTTGGATGGTAACTATACACTAAACAATGTTGCTAAAGATGCAACGATTGTATTTTCTATGATTGGCTATAAAACACAGGAATTTAAGGTCAATGGACGTGCTGTGATTAATGTAATAATGGAAGATGACACACAGGCTTTGGACGAAGTGGTAGTCATTGGTTACGGAGCCGTGAAGAAAAGCGACTTGACCAGTTCTATCTCTGCTATCAAAGGCGATGAGTTGAAGAAACTGAGTAGTGGCAACGCAATGAATGCTTTGCAGGGAAAGATTAATGGTGTGCAGATTACCGGTGGCGGTAGTCCGGGGTCTACTCCTCGTGTCATCATTCGCGGTGTATCTACGGTCAATGGCTCCGACCCGTTGTATGTAGTGGATGGTATGCCGGTAGGTACAAATATTAATTTCCTCGACCAAAATGATATTGAATCAATGCAAGTTCTGAAAGATGCTTCTGCATCTGCTATTTATGGAACACGTGGTTCAAATGGCGTTGTCCTTATTACTACAAGAAAAGGTAAAAAAGGAACTACTCAATTTGGCTTTTCTGCTTCAGCCGGTTTTCAGACATTGAAGAAGCCGAAAATGGCAAAAGCTTCGGAGTATGAATATGTATATAATGCGCGTTATGTCAATGATAATGCTGTGCCTCGATATAAAGGCATAGAAAATATAACAGATGCTCAAGGCACCGATTGGTGGGACGAAAGTATGCAAAAGACAGCGCTAATTCATAATTATAACTTTAACTTTTCCGGTGGTACGGACAAACTTTTGTATTCTGCCAACATCGGCTACTTCGGACAAGACTCACAATACACTGTGGGGAAATGGCAAAAGCTGACTGCACGCTTTAGCATGGAGTATACTTTTAATAGTATCGTAAAAGCCGGCATAGACTTTACGCCGAAATATGAAAATTGGATGGATACTCCTAACATATTGGGCAACGTCATGGCGATGGATCCTACAACTCCCGTTATGCGTCCGGAGAGTGAATGGACTACAAATAAATACGATAACTACGCGCGCTCTAATAATAGTGAAGTGTGGAATCCTGTGGCACAATTGGCCCGCATGGATAAACACAGCGATGAGTATGGATTGTTGGCCAATCCGTATGTGAGCATTGAGCCTGTGAAAGGATTGGTGATCCGCTCACAATTTGGCGTGAATGCCCGTTTCCGTCTTTCGGATGAATATACTCCTGATTTCAATCTTGATAAACTAGAGAAGTCAGACTATAGTAAAGCATATCGTAAAACTGACAATTGGGTGGATTGGAACTGGACAAATACCGTAAATTGGATAAAATCTTTCAACCGGAAGCATAATTTCAATGTAATGGCTGGTTATACCATGGAACGTTTTCAGGAATATTGGCTGGAAGGATCGCGTGAGCGTACCCCGATCAATGAAGAGACTTTGCGTTACGTTTCTGCAGGTACGCAGAACCCCCAAACGGCCGGTGTCAATGCTTATTCATCCTTGATCTCTTATTTGGGACGTGTGATGTACAACTATAATGACCGGTATTATCTGACAGCTTCTATTCGTGTGGATGGTTCTTCCAAGTTCATGAAAGATAATCAATATGCTACATTCCCAGCTCTATCTGCCGCTTGGCGCGTTTCCGAAGAACCGTTTATGAAGAAACAACATGTCTTCGATAATCTGAAAATTCATGCAGGATGGGGACGTGTAGGCAATCAAAACATCGATAACTCCGCTTATGAATCGACTATCGGCTCTGCCGATTATGTATTCGGAGGTAATCGGGAGATAGGTACGGCAGTGAGTTCTATTGGTAACACCCTGCTCAGGTGGGAGACGGTAGAAGACTATAATGTAGGTATTGACATGTCTTTCCTGAAAAATCGTTTATCGGTAACGGCAGAATGGTTTCGCAAAGAATCACATGATATGTTGCTGAAGAAAGATAATATTCTGGTTCTGGGATTTCCGATGTGGAACGGTCAGATGTGGGAAAATGTAGGTAAGATGAGAGCAACCGGTTGGGAGCTTTCCGTTAATTGGGAAGACCGTAAGGGAGATTTTGATTATGGGATAGGTGTGAATCTTTCTTCTGTTAAAAATAAGGCTGTCACCTTATTAGGTTCTACTCCGATCAATGCAGGAAGTTTCAACGGAGATTATATCATACGCAATGAAGAAGGGGGTGAGATCAGCCGTTTCTATGGATTTGTTGCTGACGGACTTTTCCAAAATCAGACAGAGGTTAATGCGCATACAAACGAACACGGCACGGTAATTCAACCGGATGCGCAACCGGGGGATATACGCTTTAGGGATTTGAACCATGACGGGAAATTGGATGATAATGATAAGACTTTTATCGGAAAAGCATTTCCGGATTTGATGGTGGGCATCAACGCCCGCTTGTCATGGAAGGATATTGATTTCTCTGCCAATTTCTATGGAACAATCGGCAATGATGTATATAACACCACGAAAGGGCGTTATTCCGGCGTAGGAGGTGAAAACGTATATGAAGGTACTTACAATGCTTCTTGGCATGGCGAAGGAACAAGCAATAATTTGCCTCGCTTGTCATACAATGACGCCAACCAGAACTGGAAACGTGTTTCTTCTTTCTTTGTGGAAGATGGTTCTTACTTGCGTTGCAAACAATTGCAGATCGGATATACATTGCCGAAGAAGTGGACAAAGAAAATCTCACTGCGTCTTTCTTTCTCAGCACAGAATCCGTTTACTATCACGGGATATTCCGGAATGGATCCGGAAGCGGCAGCGCTGGGAACAGAGGGAAAGGTGACAGAATCGGGTATTGACTGGGCAGGATATCCCAATCCGCGTACTTACCTTTTTGGCATTAACATGAATTTCTAATGATATTAACGAAGAGAAGAATATGAAACAATATATTTTAGGCTTAGCCATAGCTTCATGCACATTGTCCTTCACCGGATGTTCCGATTTCCTGGATACACCCGTACTCGGACAACAGGACTTGGACGGATATTTCGTTAACGAAGATGAGTGCAAGCAGCAGATTACAGGATGTTATCAGACAGTCTTTTACGATGACTGGTGGCAGGTTCAGAAGTTCTATCTGGTTGGTGATATGTGCACCGATGATATGTGGATGGGAAATACAGAGCAGGATGCAAGTGCTTATGAGGATTTGGCTTTCTATACGGGAATTGCTACTGCTGGAGGAGAATGCTGCCAGAACTTCTGGCAATATCGTTACAAAGGGATACTGCGATGCAATATTGCCATTGAAAGAATACCGGCTGTTGAATTTGCGGATGCAGCGTTGAGAGACCGTTATGTTGGCGAAGCTAAATTCTTGCGCGCATTCCAGTACTTTGATTTGGTGAAAAACTTTGGCGGAATGCCATTGGTGATGGGAATGAAGATGCCTGCAGAAATAGAAGGGATTCAGCGAGCTTCTGTTCCCGAAGTATATGCTAAGATTGAAGATGACCTGAAAGATGCTATTGAAGTATTACCATTGAAAAGTGAGTATGGCAGTGCTGACTTGGGACGTGCTACTAAGGGAGCAGCACAGGGGATGTTGGCAAAGGTTTATCTTTATCAGGAAAAGTATGAAGAGGCGGAGGACTTGTTGCAACGTGTCATTGGCAGAAACAACTACCCCTCTCAAGGTTATGAACTGCTGAAAGATTTTGGCAATGTGTGGAGCATTGCTTACAACAACAGTGAGGAATCTCTGTTTGAAGTGCAAACGAGTAGTGACATATCTTATAATTTGGGGCTTAGGATGCCGGTTGTCTGCGGTTCGCGTGATGATTCGGGTTGGGCGTGGGGGCTTCCGACAAGTGACCTCGAAAATGCGTTCAAGAATGCTGGTGATGAAATACGTCTGCAATGGACGATTATCAGAGATGGGGCAACTAGTGTCCCCGGTGATTCTTATTGGACGGCTTCCAATAAGTATACGGTGTCGACTGCCAAACATAAATCCGGGCGTGTCACTCGGAAGGTGTATATTCCCCATGCTGAACGTTCGTCATCTTATGATGCTGCTCATAATCCATTGAATTACCGGATATTGCGGTATGCTGATGTACTACTTATGTATGCGGAAGTAGAGAACGCATTGTCGAAGGACGAAGAAGCACGCTGGGCTTTAAATAAAGTAAGAAACCGTGTCAGCTTGGCTGATGTAACAGCTAGTGGAACAGAACTTCGTGATGCGATTCGGCAGGAACGTCGGTTGGAACTGGCTCTTGAGAATCAGCGTCTGTATGATATCCGCCGTTGGAAGAATGAGAGTGGCAAGGCGGTAATTTGCGACATTATGGGACCGAACGGGTCATTTGTGAAATATAACAAAGAGATGAAAGATGAGTATGAACGGAACAACCAGAAGGAAAGTAGTGATAAAGGCCGGAACTTTGATGAAAGTCGCGATCTTCTTTTCCCGATACCGACAACGGAGATTACTCAGACAAATGGCAGTATAGTACAGAACCCCGGATATAAATAATTAAATAATTATGAAATACAGAAATTTACTAATAGGACTTGCATGTCTGGCAGCATTCTCGGCATGTAAAGATGAATATACATTCGTACCTGAATATAAGGTCTCATTTGACGTTGACGAAGTGATGACATCGACCGTTGATGCCTCTAAAACTTATCAGGAGATTGACGGCTTTGGTGCTTCCGGGGCTTGGACTATGGATTACGTAGGAAAGTATTGGGATGATTCTGCCAAGGAAGACATGTCGAAACTGCTCTTTTCTCAGGAGGTAATATCAGGAGTGCCTCAAGGCATCGGATTGTCAATCTGGCGTTTCAATCTTGGTGGTGGATCTTATGAAAAGGGGAACGACAGCGGGATTACAAATTCGGTGCGCCGGGTGGAATGTTTCCTGAATGAAAGCGGAAGCTATGACTGGTCGAAATCCAGTGGGCAACAGTACTTTATGCGGCAGGCAAAAGATTACGGATGTGACCAGTTTGTATTGTTCAGTAATACCCCTCCTGTTTTTATGACTAAAAATGGCCAGGGACGTTCCGGTGCCGGAGCAAACGCTAACTTAAAGGATGATTATTATGATGACTTTGCCGATTTCTTGGCTACTACAGCCGAACATTTTCAAGGACAAGGCTATAATATATCTCATATTAGTCCTGTGAATGAGCCGGAATATAACTGGAATGGTACAGACCAGGAAGGCAGCGGATGGCAGAATAGCGAGATAGCTAAATTGGCAAAGGAGTTGGATAAGAGTCTTACGGCAAAGGGGCTGGATAATACTATGATGTTGCTTTCTGAAGCTGCCCATTGGGAGTATACTTATAATACCACTAGCAATTCACGCGGAAATGCGATTGACAGTTATTTCAATTCTGCCAATACAAATACTTATATAGGCAATCTGACACATTTGAAGAAAGAACTTTGTGCGCACAGTTATTATTCGGGAGTAACTTGGGACCAAATGTACTCTTATCGTTCACAAGCATACGAGAAGGCAAAAGAATTTGGACTGAAACTGCATCAGACAGAGTGGAGTATGCTGGAGGAATATGAAGATTGCCCGTTTGCTACGGCTAATTACATGGATTATGCGTTGGCTATGTCGAGGGTGATTCATCAAGATTTGGTAACAGCCAATGTAAGTTCGTGGTCGTATTGGACGGCTGCCAGTCAGGAGCAATATAGTCAGATGAGCCGCTTCTACCTGATCAGATTGACTCCGAAAGGAGGAGATTACGGGGATATTAAGGAAAGTGGCGAGTATTCAGCAAGTAAGAATCTGTGGGTTTTGGGGAACTATAGTTTATTTATCCGTCCCGGTTATACACGCATCGATTTAAATATTCCGGGAGCATCAAAAGACTTCTTTGGTTCTGCTTATATTTCACCGGATAAAGATAAGGTAGTGGTGGTATATACCAATATGAGCGATAAAAATATTCAAATCGAGAACACGATTGAAGGCTTAACCGATAAACAAATCGTTTCATCCAAACAGTATGTGACTTCCAATACTACAGATTTGCAATATTTGCCGGCAATGTTGCAGGGATATCTTGCTGCTAAATCTGTTTCCACTTTTATTTACGAACTTCAATAAATTTCGATTTTCAATAGGTATTAAATTTGCTACGTTACAACTGAACTATCATGAAAGGTAAAACGCTCTTAGCCGCTTTAGGCTTCTTCTCAATCGCAGGTATGGCAGGCGGATGTTCCCAGCCTGCCCCCGGTATAAGTTATCAGATAGAAACGGACAAACCCTGCCAGACGATGGCATACTTCAGCGCTTCCGATGCATGGAGTATGCAGTTTATCGGACTTTGGCCGCAGGAAAAACAAAACCAGATTGCCGACTGGCTGTTCAGCACCGAAAACGACGCGAACGGACAGCCGAAAGGTATCGGTCTCTCCCTCTGGCGTTTCAACGTCGGGGCAGGCAGTACGGAACAGGGCGAAGCCAGTCAGATTGCTTCTCCCTGGATGCGTGCCGAATGTTTCCTCAACGCCGACGGGACATATGACTGGAACAAGCAACGGGGACAGCGTAACTTCCTGAAACTGGCAAAGGAACGGGGAGTGGATAAATTCCTTGCTTTCCTGAACTCTCCCCCTGTGTATTATACGCAGAACGGGCTGGCTACCAATACCGGTCGTGGCGGCACGGCTAACTTGAAGCCGGACTGTTACGAAAAGTACGCCCGTTTTCTGGTAGACGTAGTGCAGGGAGTAGAAAAACATGACGGTATCAAGTTCAACTATATCTGTCCTTTCAACGAACCGGACGGGCATTGGAACTGGGTAGGCCCGAAACAGGAAGGCTGCCCGGCAACAAACAGGGAAGTAGCCCATACCGTCCGTCTGTTGAGTAAGGAGTTTGTAAACAGGAATATGGATACACAGATTCTTGTCAATGAGTCTTCCGACTACCGTTGTATGTTCCGCACTCACGAAACGGATTGGCAACGAGGGTATCAGATTCAGGCTTTCTTCTGCCCGGATAGTGTGGATACGTATTTGGGAGATACTCCGAATGTTCCCCGTCTGATGCTCGGGCATAGCTATTGGACAACAACTCCGTTAAGCGAATTGCGTAATATCCGTTGTCAATTGCGTGACACACTAAACAGACATGATGTTGACTTCTGGCAAACGGAGACTTGCATCATGGGTAATGACGAAGAAATCGGTGGTGGAAACGGCTATGACCATACGATGAAGACTGCGCTCTATGTAGCCCGTATCATCCATCATGACATCGTATATGCCGGAGCAAAGAGTTGGCAATGGTGGCGTGCCATCGGTGGTGACTACAAAGACGGATTGATTCGTGAATACACAACGGGCGACAACTTCCTCGATGGCAAGGTAGAAGACTCCAAACTCATGTGGGCTTTGGGAAATTATAGTCGCTTTATCCGTCCGGGAGCTGTACGGCTATCCGTCTCGGCTTTCGATAAGACAGGTGCTTTGATTCCCGATGGTGATACCGACCAGCAAGGATTGATGTGTTCTGCTTATAAGAACGTAGACGGAACGTATGTGATGGTAGTTATTAATTATGCCAATGAAGAAAAAGAGTTTTCTATTGATGAAGAAAAAGTAGGAAATGCACAGTGGCAGATTTATCGTACTTCAGATAAAGCAGGAGAAGACTTGTTTCCGGTAGGGACAGTGAAAAGTGGAAAGATTGTTCAGATTCCGGCGCGTTCTATTATAACGCTTCAAGGCAAATAATTAAAAACGGCTTTATCTTTTTATTTCTTTTTGAAAGCTGTACATTTGTGTGTCCGTCCATTACTACGAAGGTAATGGACGGACACAATGCATAAAAAAGGAGGCATTTCATGGACAATAGAGGGAATATTGTCATTTATCAGACAAAGGATGGGAAAACTACCATTGATGTGAAGTTGGAGAATGAGACGGTGTGGCTGACATTGAGTCAGATAACAGAACTTTTTGACCGTGACAAATCGGTGATATCAAGGCACATAAGTAATGTGTTTAGAGAAGGTGAGTTGGACAGAAGTTCAGTTGTTGCAAAAAATGCAACAACTGCTTCTGATGGAAAGATATACCAAGTAGAGTATTTCAATCTGGATGTAATCATCTCCGTCGGCTATCGTGTAAAGTCGCAACGTGGCACTCAATTCCGTATCTGGGCGAACAAAGTGTTAAAGGATTATCTGATTAAAGGTTACGCCATTAATCAGCAGGTCAAAGCTGCTCAACTGGAAGATTTGAAGAACACCGTGCACCTTCTTTCTAACGTTATCGAACATAAACAATTGACGTTGGATGAGGCCAATGGACTATTGCGTGTGATTACCGATTACACTTACGGTCTGGATACGCTCGATAAATATGACTATCAACAATTGGAAGTGGACTCCACCACTCCTACCTGGGAATTTCGTGCCACCTATGAAGAAGCTATGGAAGCCATTCACCTTTTGCAGGAAAAGTTCGGAAGCAGTGATTTGTTTGGAAATGAAAAGGACCAGTCATTCAAAAGTTCTATCAATACCATTTATCAGACATTCGGTGGAGAAGAACTTTATCCGAGCGTTGAAGAGAAAGCAGCGATGCTTTTCTACCTTGTCGTGAAGAATCACTCGTTTAGTGACGGTAACAAGCGTATTGCCGCTTTCTTGTTTCTTTGGTTTCTGGAGAAGAACGGTATATTATATAAATCCGACGGTTCGAAGTTAATCGGCAACAATACGCTAGTAGCACTTACGTTGATGATTGCCGAAAGCCGGACGGAAGAAAAGGACGTGATGGTGAAGGTAGTAATCAATTTGATTAATAAGAATAATTGAATTTAGATCTTATTAATTGGTGGTATAGATGTAGATAATGAGAGACACCTCGCTGCAAAGTGTCTCTCATCTATTATCAGGAATACCATTTTGCTGACGTCAGCAAAATGATCGGTAATACCTTCCTGGACACTTTTTTCATACTCTTTACTTTATCGCTGTATAGTATTTGCTTCATCCTCTTTTATCTCCGCCTTGCCATAATATCCCGGCATCGGCATGTAAATCGGATTATAATAAGTATTGATATTCTTCAACTTCTTTTCCTCTTTCAGCCGTTTGATGTGCCGTGCGGCAGTGGTGGGAGTAAAGCCGCAGAGCCTTTGGAAGTCGGAGCGGGTTAATACCGGGTTATTGCTGAAATAGTTAGCCAGCAGCTTGTCTATTTCTTCGTTCGAGCGGGAAGCCGAATGGGGTTTCAGTTTGCTTCGTTCCAGGTGTACGACGCTGACTGACCTTTTCAGTTTGGCATCTGCCTTGAAGTTGATGTTGGCTTTGAGCTTAATTTGATTGGCTTTCAGTTTGGGCGAAGTGATAGGTTCTTTACTGTTCAGTTTTATCTGAAAATAACCGATGCCGTCCAGATGGACGCTTTCTCCCTCTCGAAGCCGGTCACCCATAAAGTGGCTAAGGGAATCGAGGACAGATTTTACGTCTCCTTCGGTCAGCGAGGTGGCTATCTGGATTTCCTTTGCCAGATAGTCCGTGTCGATATGCTGGAAGTTGACTACGCGTGCGTGATAAGTCTCTTTGTTTTCCTCGTCCTTGGGATGAGGAGTCTTGTACAATTCAAATTGTATTGCCATTGTTCTCTATTTAGTTTATCGTAAATACATTGTGTTTTGTTGTTGCAAAACAAATTAGTTATCGTTGGATATTAGTTAGAGGGGATTGTGTTATATAGCTGTTGTTTGTTTGTTATCAAGCGGCTTTATATAAGTTGTCCTGCCTTTATTCTTTGATTAAGACGTAGGGATAGTTCTGTTCCGGTGCCTTTATCATTAGTCTGTCACGGCCGTGGTAAGTACTTGCCATGGCTGTGGTAGCTTCTCGTCATGGCCGTGGTAGGAAATCGTCACGGCTATGGTAGATGAGCTATATCAGTAACAAAGATAAACTATATAAGGGAGAAAAACAAAGTATTCCTACATGTTTGAGGAATTTATTAGCCTTGTCCCGATTGACAGATACGGTGTAGGAAAGGAAAGCGTACCTTAGCGGTGATAGGTGATAGATGAGGTGATAGGTTAAAAAACAACCTATCACCGTCGGAAACCTCGATGAATAAGGAGTTTGATTGCCGATGGTGATAGGTGAAAGAGAAATGTGAGTTTTAATATATAGAGAGTGGATGAATATCGGAACTAATTTGCTTTCAACTTCTTCTGATACTCGTCCGAATTCAATATCTCCAATGCCTTTTGAACACTTTCATTCGTCGTATTCATCACCCGGAAATATTCGTTCATATCCCAGAGGTCACGGGCAATCAAGGCTTTGAGTTGCGTCTTGATGAGCGGCAGCGATTTCTGATACTGTTCCTCATTGAACTTAACGCCTGCCTTTTCACCCATTTCCCGTAAAGTAGCCATCATCTCATCATCTATGATAAACTTCTCATTGAATGATTCGAACTTCTTGTACTTGTTGGCTAATTCCTTCCGGTGTCCTTCGATAAACTTCATGGTGAATTTGATAACGACGCCTTTGGCTACCAGATTGCGGTGGTAATCCGTATAAAGGGTTGTATCAATAGGCACGAAATAATCCGGCATGATGCCGCCACCGCCGTAAACGGTGCGTCCAAGCTTCTTGGTCTGTACTTTCAACGAATCGGGGAAGTGGATACTGTCGGCATTCATCAGTTCACCGTGGTTGAAGCGTTCTATCAAGTCCTTGTTGTAATCTGTCGAACTGTCGTAAGGTTTCTGGATACAGCGACCGGCAGGGGTATAATAACGGGCGATAGTCAGGCGAATCATGGAACCGTCGGGAAGGTCGATAGGACGTTGAACCAGCCCTTTGCCGAAAGAACGGCGGCCGACGATAATCCCTCTGTCCCAATCCTGTACTGCTCCGCTGACGATTTCGCTGGCGGAAGCTGTATATTCGTCGACCAATACGATGAGACGGCCGTTACGGAAGTCCCCGTTGCCTTTGGCATAGAAGTCGCTGCGCTTGGCAGTCCGTCCTTCGGTGTAGACGATTAGTTCTTTTTGTCCCAGGAATTCGTTGGCGAGGTCGATGGCTGCATTCAGGTAACCTCCTCCGTTTCCTTGCAAGTCGAGAATCATATCCTTCATTCCTTGTTTCTGGAGTTCCTTCATTGCTTTCTTGAACTCTTCGGCGGTTGTCGCTCCGAAGCGGTTGATACGGATATAGCCTGTCTTGGGCTGAATCATGTAAGAGGCATCGAGGCTGAGGATAGGTATCTTGTCTCTTTTTACGGTGAAAACCAATGGGTCTTGCACGCCACGGCGGACAATTTTCAGATTGACTTTGGAGCCTTTCGGGCCACGAAGACGTTTCATTATATCTTCCGTACTCATCTTCACTCCGGCAATGGCACTGTCGTTGACGGCGATAATGCGGTCGCCGGCAAGGATGCCGACTTTCTCGGAAGGGCCGTTGCTGACAGGTTGTACCACAAGCAAGGTGTCCTCAATCATTTGGAACTGTACCCCGATACCTTCGAAGTTGCCTTGGAGAGGTTCGTTCATCTTCTTCACTTCCTCTGCGTCCGAGTAGGTGGAGTGCGGGTCGAGTTGTGCCAGCATCTTGATGATAGCTTCTTCTACCAGCTTGTCCTCATCTACTTTGTCTACATAGAAGTTGGAGATTGCAAATTCTGCCATTTGTAGCTTGCGCATGGCAGCCGAACCGAAATTCTGAGCCTGTACGGCTGATACTGTCCACAGGCAAGCCAAAAGGACGTATATCTTAATCTTACTCATAATCTTACTTTATATTAAAGCCGAGTCCGGATACGCCTGTATCCTTCTCAACTCTCCATTCTCAACTCTCAACTTATCCTCATTCCTTTAGGGATAAACTGGCTGATATCTTTATTATAGGTCAATAACTCGCGTACAATCGTAGAGCTGACGCAAGTCAGTTCAGGCTCAGTGAAGAGCAGGATGGTTTCGATGCCCGCCAGTTTACGGTTGATATCCGCAATAGTCTCTTCGTACTCGAAGTCTTTCACGGTACGGATGCCGCGGACGATGAACCGTGCTCCTACTTCCTGTGCGAAATCAATTGTCAGGGAGTCGTAAGACTGTACTGTGATGCGAGGTTCGTCTTTATAAAGTTCCCGAATCATTTCTTCCCTTTTCTCGATGGGGAAATATGTATTCTTGTTCTCGTTGATACCGATTCCTATCACAATCTCGTCCATAAAGGTAAGTGCACGTTCCACTACCGAATAATGTCCGATGGTGAAGGGGTCGAAAGTACCCGGGAATATTGCTCTTCTCATGATGCCAAGTCTTCTTCTATAACCAAGTTGTCTATAATAAAGTTCTGTCGTTCCATGGTATTCTTGCCCATGTAGAATTCAAGAAGTTCTTTTACTGCGTCCGTTTTGCGCAATGAAACTTGTTCCAGGCGCATGTCCTTGCCGATGAAATGTTTAAACTCGTCCGGCGAGATTTCTCCCAGTCCCTTGAATCGGGTGATTTCGGGGTTCGGGCTTAATTCGTTGATGGCGTTGACACGCTCTTCATCGCTGTAGCAATAGATTGTTTTTTTCTTATTGCGTACACGGAACAAGGGAGTTTGCAGGATATATACATGCCCCTTCTTGATGAGGTCGGGGAAGAATTGCAGGAAGAAAGTAATCAGCAGCAGGCGGATATGCATGCCGTCCACATCGGCATCGGTTGCTACGATGACCTTGTTGTAGCGCAGCCCTTCTATGCCGTCTTCTATATTCAAGGCTGCCTGGAGCAGGTTGAACTCTTCGTTTTCGTAGACTACTTTCTTTGTCAGCCCGAAAGAGTTCAGCGGTTTACCGCGAAGGCTGAATACCGCTTGTGTGTTGACATCACGGCTTTTGGTGATGGAACCGCTTGCAGAATCTCCCTCGGTGATAAAGATGCAGGAGTCCTCTTCCAGTCCTTTTCCCTTCGGGTCGTTGAGGTGGACGCGGCAGTCGCGCAGTTTGCGGTTGTGCAAGTTCGCTTTCTTGGCACGTTCACGGGCGAGTTTCGTCACGCCAGCGATGGCTTTGCGTTCCTTTTCCGATTCCTGTATCTTTTGCTGGATTGCTTCGGCTACGTCCGCATGCTTGTGCAGGAAGTTGTCCACTTCCTGTTTGATGAAGTCGCCCACGTATTTGTTGACCGTCACGCCGCCGGGAACCATATTGGTAGAACCCAGTTTGGTCTTGGTCTGGCTCTCGAAGATAGGTTCTTCCACGTTGACGGCAATGGCGGCAACCAGTCCGTTACGGATATCGGTATAATCCATGTTCTTGTTGAAGAATTCCTTGATAGTACGGGCAATGTGTTCCTTGAAAGCACTTTGATGCGTACCGCCCTGCGTGGTGTGCTGACCGTTGACGAAGGAGTAATATTCTTCTCCGTATTGTCCGGTATGGGTGAAGGCAATCTCGATGTCTTCCCCTTTCAGGTGGATAATCGGATAAAGTCCGGTAGCGGTCATGTTGTCGTTCAGAAGGTCGACCAGACCGTTGCGCGACAGGATGCGGTGACCGTTATAGATAATGGCAAGCCCTGTGTTGAGGTACGTGTAGTTACGTAGCATAGTCTCGATAAATTCGGGCTTGAAACAATAATTCAGGAATAAAGTGTTGTCCGGTTCGAAGAAGATGTAAGTTCCGTTTTCCTCTTCGGTATCTTGCGTATTGTCAGTCAGCAGGTTTCCTTTGGAGAAAGTGGCGGTACGTACTTTGCCGTCGCGGTAACTGCGTACCTCGAAACGGGAGCTCAGTGCGTTGACGGCTTTCACACCGACACCGTTCAGTCCGACACTCTTCTTGAATGCCTTGCTGTCGTACTTACCACCTGTATTCAGCATGCTGACGGCTTCAATCAGCTTTCCTTGCGGGATGCCCCGTCCGTAGTCGCGGACACTGACACGAAGGTTTTCTTCAACGGTAATCTCGATTTTCTTACCGGCTTGCATTTTGAACTCGTCAATACTGTTGTCGATTACTTCTTTCAGGAGGACATAGATTCCGTCTTCGGCGTGTGCGCCGTCGCCCAGCCTGCCGATATACATGCCGGGACGTGTGCGCACATGTTCCATGTCGCTCAGGTGGCGGATGTTGTCGTCAGTGTACTCTACTGCATTGTTGTTGTCTACAGGTATCAATTCGTTCTCTTCCATAGCTGTTTTTTATTTTATCTCTTTGATGAACGCACGGCGGCGCTTATGTTGCTTAGTCTCAAAGTAATCCCACTGAGCCTGGACTTTTCCGTTCAGTTCCAGTTCGGGATTGCTCTCTGCAAATATAAAACCTAATTTTTGATAAACCGGAATTAAATCGGAAAATAACAAAGCGTTAACACCTTTGTTCTGGTATTCCGGCTTCACTGCAACAAGTAGTAAATCAAGCATTTTGGCACGGCGTTTCATGAATAATGCTTTCAGCAGGTAGAACCATCCGAGGGGTAGCAGGCGTCCGTGCGACTTTTGCAGGGCTTCGGCAAGTGAAGGCATGGAGATGCCCACGCAGACCAGTTCGTCGTTGGCGTCGGTGATAAGGGTCACCATGCGCAAGTCGAGAATAGGCAGGTACATTTTCACGTACTGGTCGATTTGCCGTTGTGTCAGTGGGGAGTAGCCGTAGAGCGGGCTGTATGCTTCGTTCATCAGCTCGAAAATCTTCTGTCCGTAGTCTTTGGCTATTTTCCTTCCGGAAGTGTATTTTTTTATCTTGAGATTATATTTCCGTTGAATCAGTTCGGAGATGCGCTTGTGCTTGTCGGGGATGGCATCGGGAATGTAGATTTGGTATTCCACCCAGTCGGCGTCTTTCTCGAAGCCGAGTTTCTCCATATGTACCGGATAGTAGGGGTGGTTGTAGATGGTAGCCATCGTGCTGAGTTGGTCGAATCCTTCAACCAGCATTCCTTCTGCATCGAAATCGGTAAATCCGAGAGGGCCGGCAATGTGCGTCATGCCCCGTTCTTTTCCCCAGTCTTCTACTGTCTTGATGAGGGCGGCAGAGACTTCGGGGTCGTCAATGAAATCTATCCATCCGAAACGGACGTTCTTGCAGTCCCATTTCTCATTGGCACGGTTGTTGACGATAGCGGCTACGCGCCCTACGATTTTATCGTCCCGGTATGCCAGGAAATAATCTGCTTCACAGAACTCGAATGCCGCGTTTTTCTTTTTGTTGAACGTATTGAGCATATCGTCATAGAGGTCGGGCACGGAATAAGGATTGTCCTTATACATCCTGTAATTGAAACGGATAAATTTCTTTAGCTCACTCTTTGTGGTGACTTTCTTGATTGTAATAGCCATATCTCGTATTTATGATTTGAGGGAACAAAGATACGTGATAATCTTCAAATTACAACGCTGAGGGTGGCAAAAACTGTATGAGATGAATTGAAGGGCGGGTCTACTTCGATGAGAAGCAATACACGTTTCCTGCAAAGTCGCAAACAATCATCCGGTTACCGGATACGGCTACGGTGGAGAATACGGGTGCTCCGAGATTATATTTCTCTTTTATGATTCCCGTTGCCTGGTCGATAGCGTACAGATAACCGTCGGAAGCTCCGATGTAGACAACTCCTTGTGACGCTACGGGGCTTGTTTCCACTCCGGCTTGCGGGGTGCTGGAGTAAGGGGCGGTGTAGACGAGTGAAGGTGATGTCTCTGCTTTCCATTTGCTGAAAAGTGTGGATTTGTCCAGTGCGAAGACTCCACGGTCGGCAGTACCGAAGATTACTTCCTGTTCGGTGACGAGTGGGGTGGATGTAACGTCCAGATTGGCAGAGAGTTCTTTTTGTTGAAGTACTTTTCCGGTTTGCGGCTCTATGGTGAAGAAGCTCTTGGAAGAGATAATCCATAGTTTTCCGTCTTTATAGACCGGAGATGCTCCCCGGTTGCCGAGCCCGTTGTCGGAGAGTTTCCAAAGCTGTTTTCCGGTGCGGATGTCATTGCCGTATAATCCGCCCCATTGTGTCCCGCTGACTAATACATTTCCGGCAACGGTCAGGGTGGTAGTAGCGCCTTCCCGTTGTTTCCAGTCTTTGTTAGTCCATATTGTCTGTCCTGTTTTTAAATCATAGGCGGATAGTCCGGCGCCGATTCCGGCATAGGCTATGCCTTTATCTACGGTTACTCCTTCAGTCAGATAGGGGTAACTGTCCAGATTGATGTATTGTTTCCAAAATAATTTCCCTGAGTCTGCGTCTAAGGCATAGAGATTGCAAGCGGCATCCTGGGCTATTACAATTCCATTTTCATAGGCTATTGTGTTCTTTACTGAATTTGCAGTAGGGAATTTCCACAATAGTTTGCCGGAGTTGAAGTCGAATGCGCAGATGAATGTGTTCAGTGATACATTGTCATCAGTGGTGGCGATGAATACTTTTTGTCCGGCGATAATGGGGGAAGTCATAAAAATATTGCTGCCTGTGTTGGCTGTCCATTGCAATTGCAGAGGGAGTTTAACCTGAGAGTCATTGACTCCGCCGGAGTGGGCAGCGTTTTGAAGCAGGGTATTCCAGTCTTTGCCCGGAATAGTGGACAGCTTGAAATCTTTTTGATAAGTGAATTGGCTGGTAGCAGTCGCTTTCTTTCCGTCGTTGAAGAATGAAGTTACTGTAAGATGCAGTCTTTTCCCGTTTTCATTCGCCGGTATTTGAATGTTTCCATTCCAGTTCCAGTCGGTGAGAGAGGTAAGGTTGCCTTTGGCTATTTCCTGTTTATTCTCCGCGTCGCTTAGGATATAAGAAACGTGTGATGTTTTTGCCTGCGAATGATATGTGTTGACGGAAACAGGAAGCTGTTTTTCGCCAGTAGAAGCAGCAACAGAAGAGGTGGTAATCTGACTATCCATCGGAGAGACGATGGCAATTTGCGGTTCGATGAAAGCGTATCTCAATTCAGTACTGATATTATCATCCGCATCTACCTTAATATCACGGAAAGAAGAAGGGGAGTGGTCAATACCACCTTTATCCAGTGTTCCGGTGCAGATAGTATAAATCCCATTCTGATTACGTACATAATTGTAGTGCATATGCCCGTATATCTGTGCTTTTGTATTGAAAGCACGCAGGTCGAGCATATGTTCATTGTCGGCTTTGAATACAAAAGTGTCGCTTGCGGTGAATAGGTCATGATTGAAAAGAATCAGTGCTTGTCCTTCTTTCATCAGCGCAAGGTCATTTTTCAACCAGTTATACACGTCTTTCAGGGTATAGTCAGTCGGGTTGTCGCCGTGGTCGATGGGGGTGACTACATAATGGATATTGCCAACGTCGAATGAATACCATGTCGGGCCGTAGAGAGACTCGTAAAGCTCTTCGCCATACTTGCCTTTCACCAGGTCGTGATTGCCGATGCAATAATAAACGGGGCAGTCCATTGTTTGCGCATTGACTACTTGATTGTGCATTGTGAGTCCCGGTTCGTAACAGATGTCTCCGGTATGAATTAGGAATGCAGGTTTCTCGTTCTTTATATATTGTTGAAGGTCTGTCACCCAACGCCCCATTCCACCGGTCACTTCGGTATCGGTGATTTGAACGAAAGAGTGTTCTTTTGATTTAGTCCGTTCGCTCTCTGTCAGTACGAAATCATAGCTTTTTCTATTTTCCTTAGCGGATAGATAAAACTGCTCTGTTTCATATCCGGCAGGGGTTGTAATAGTGATGAACCGTGTCTTTTCGAATCCGGGTAAAGAGAACCGACCTTTCTTATCTGTCTTTACTACGTTCAATCCGTCTGTTACCATAACTCCCGCCAGCGGCTTGTCGCCTTTATTAAATATGCCCGATTGGTCGGTGTCGATATAGACTGTTCCTTTGAATTGAGCGCTTAGTGGCAGATATAGTAAAAATGAGATTAGTATGACAGATAATCTTTTCATGGTCAGTTCTCCGGTTTTTAGTGTGTTAAGCTAATTATTCCTTTTCTTCTTATTTCAGTTGTTTCATTTCTTCATTGTAGCGTGCTTCTTCTTTGCACAAAGGCTTGTACCATGTCTTTCTTAGTATGAGTGTGGTGACTAAAAGCAAGGCGATAGAACTCCACAGTCCCAGTTGTTCACGGACAACGAGATACATCGGAATGATAGTGAGCGTACATTGCCAAACGATACCGATTGCTACGTTGAAAGCGTCTCTTTTGAAGTTTCTGTTCGGCTGGATATGGGGGTAACGAGCCAATGCTTTTTCTTCAACCGGCTTCCACCAACCCCATGGGCGTACACGGGTGTAGAAGTTGATAAGTGTCTCTTCATCAGTCGGGGGTGCGCTGTAAGTTCCTACGATACATCCTATCAGGGAAACGCCGAACAGAACGGGGAAGAAATACAATACCCATGCATCGGGAACAGTGAATTTCATAACGATTGCCGCCAGTACTCCGGCAGTCATTCCCCAGAAATAGCCTTCGCCGTTGAAGCGCCACCAGTGCCATTTCAATACGTTGGCAGCGATATATCCGCCGAAGAGCGCACCTACAATCCATTGGAAGATTTCATTGATATCTTTCAGGAAGAATCCGATAACAGTGCTGATTACTACTACGGCAACGGAAATGACATAACTGCTGCGAATTTGTGTTTTTACGCTTGCTTTCGGATTGATATATTTCAGATAAATGTCATTCACGATATATGCGGGAGCTGCATTCACCGTAGAGGCGAAGGTAGACATGAATGCTGCCAATAGCCCTGCCAATAATAATCCGGCTAATCCGGCAGGTACATAACGGGTAATCAAATGAGGAAGAATCGTCTCAAAGTCCGTCCGTGTAACTTCCATTTGTGCCATTCCGCCATCCTCTTTGAAGAAGTAGATAGCCAGCAACGCAAATCCCATAATCATCAGGTAGCGGGGGATTAACAATACGACAGATACGGAGCCGCTCATCATAGCCGCTTCTTTCGGAGATTTGCAGGACAGAATCTTCTGCATGTCATAGTTGGGTGCAGGACCTGCCATGCTCATAAAGATACCTTTCAATAAAGCCATCATGACGAAAATGCTTATCAGGCTGTAAGGCTCGTTAGCCATTCGCTCGGTGAGGAGATTCATCCGGCTGCTCCAGTCAATATCGAGCGTCCACCCGAAGAAAGGCGAATCCCAGCCGGCAGGAACAAATGAATGAATCATATCCGGTGCTACCATCTGCATGCCGATGACAACGATGACGATACCCGCCACGGTCATTATCAGGAATTGGACGACATCCGTCCATACGATACTCAACATTCCGCCGAGCATCACATAGAAAGTGGCGATTGTGGTAAAGAAAATACCATATACATGAGGTACATATTCTGCAGGAACATTGAAAGGAATAAATGGAGATACCACTTCCCAGGGAATGAATATCTCCATAAATTTACCAATACCTATGAATCCATAACTTAAAAAACCGAGTACGCTGAGTAATGCGAATACGATAACAATCGTATGCGAAAGTGTTGAGCCTTTCCCTTTTCCGAAACGGGTTTTAATCCATTCGGCACCGGTGAGTACGTTCGAACGACGCAACCACACGGATAAGTAAACCATGAGGAATATCTGATTGAATACCGGCCATAGCCAGGGAATCCAAAGACTTTTGAAGCCATAGGCGAATGCCCAATATACCATTAGCATTGTGCCCGTAATATCGAACATTCCGGAAGCGTTGGATAATCCCAACATATAGAAAGGTAATGATTTCCCCCCTAAGAAATAGGAATCCATATTTTGGGCAGCCCGTTTTTTTAGGATAAGTCCGATGACAATCATTGCGATAAGATAAGCGCATATGATAAGAAGGTCGGCAGTGTGTAATTTCATACTATTGTTTTGATTCGATTTATATGTTCTATGTTCTTTGCGGCAAAGGTAGGGGGAAAGAGTTGGGCAAACAAGTATTATTTTAGCACATTCTGATACTAAACAATAAATGCTTCTTATTCCTTATGATATTAATTCATTTCTTAGATTCTTCTCCTCAAAGATTATACTTTCTTAGAATGTTGATTCTTTCGTTCATATCCTAAAGTTTTTAGCAAAAATACAAAAGTTTCGGATATATCCGAAACTTTTTGTTCTAAAGATAAACCTGTTCTGTTTCTGCCGTAACTACTTTGTTAGCATCTATTAGTTGGCAAATGCTTTCCACAGAAGCAGCGGAACGGAATCCGTCCGCCGGTGTGTGGAGACAATAATCCGTCAGTCTGTCGATTGTCGAAGTTGCCACGTGCATTCGGGTGTCGGAAGAAGCGTAATAGATATATACTGTTCCGTCTTCGTCGGCAATCCAACCATTCGAGAAGAGTACATTGGATACATCTCCGATTCTTTCCTCTCCCATAGGGGCGAGCAAGAAACCGCCCGGTTCGGCAATGATTTTTGTCGGGTCTTCCAGTGAGGTCATGTATAGATACAGAACATAACGGAGACCGGCTGCGCAGGCACGAACTCCGTGAGCCAGATGTAGCCATCCTTTGGGGGTTTTGATAGGATGAGGGCCTTCGCCGTTCTTCACCTCTTTTATGGTATGATAATGGCGGTGGTTGATAATGGTTTCCTCTTTCACTTCCGCATGGGTGATATCATCTATCAGTGCCCAACCGATGCCGCCGCCGTTGCCGGCGTTGATGAAATTATCTTGCGGACGGGTGTACAAGGCATATTTACCGTTTACAAATTCCGGATGCAAAACGACATTACGCTGTTGGCTTTTGGAAATCAGATTCGGCAGCCGCTCCCAGTTCTTCAAGTCTTTGGTGCGTATGATACCTGCTTTGGCTACGGCAGAAGACAAGTCGCCGGGCGCAGCATCCGGAGCAAGGCTTTCGCTGCAAAAGATACCGTAAATCCAACCGTCTTCATGGGCTGTCAGACGCATATCATACACGTTCGTCTCTTCAGGATACAAATCCGGCAGTTGAACCGGATATTCCCAAAAACGGAAGTTATCTATCCCATTCGGACTTTCGGCAATGGCAAAGAATGATTTGCGGTCATATCCTTCCACTCGTCCCATGACAAGGTACTTTCCATTGAATTTGATAGCTCCTGCATTGAATACGGCATTGATTCCGAAGCGTTCCATAAAGAAAGGATTCGTTTCGGGGTTAAAGTCGTATCTCCATTCCAACGGAGTGTGGGCGGCTGTCAATATGGGATATTTGTAACGTTCAAAGATTCCGTTTCCAGGCAGTATCTTTTCATTTTCACGTGAGATGAGCGATTCGAATTCTTCGGTAAGAATACGTAATCTGTTATCATATCTATTCATATCTATTCAAGAATTTATAAAAAGAGACTGGCTACAATACAGACAGAAATAAGGAACGTACTGTGTTGCGCGGACAGTCTCTTTTTATGTTGTTCATTTCAAAAGTATGGGGGTACTTTCAAAATCCATGTGTCAGGTTTATAAATTATTCTTTGGTTATAAAATAGGAACGGACTGTGCAGCCGGCTTCCATGAAGCTAACCCAATACCAGCCATCTTCAGCTTTATCAATGCGGCAGTCTTCTATCGGATACTCTACACTCTTGTCGATTGCATTTCTTGTCACCTTATACAGCACAGGAGCACTCTTGTCGCCTTCTTCCAAATCTCCAGTGAACTGAACCGCAAAACCGCTGGCATAAGTCCCTGTGCTTTTTATAACCAGTTCGGACATATTGAACTCTTTCGAGTGAGTAATGGTGCCTACGCTCGAAGTTGACATGCTCTGATAAGAGCTGGAACCTTTAATTAGATAGCGATAAGACGGATCTTGCAGATAAGGGCTATCTATATAAAGCACATTGATGCTGATTGATTCGCCTTCCTGATCACTAATAGTAATCGTTTTGTTGAAACGGTATCTTCTGAGCCCTTCGATAACGGCTTCTGTCCCGTTTTCTGCTATTGTACATTTCAGATACGTGGCAGAACCGTTGTTGGTACAGGTATAGTCACCGTTACCGTCCAGGATTTTAAGAGTCAGAGGCTCGCCCACCGTTAAGTAAGAGATTTCTTCACTATTGTCGAGTACAAGCTTCTTGATAACCTTTACGGAAAGTTCCGCACTCTTATTCAGCCTGTCGGTCACTGTAACCGTTGCAACGCCCGGCGAGAGGGATTCCACCTGGATGTTTCCTTCCTCATCTACGATGGCTTTTGCTACTGATTCTTTATCGACAGTCACTTTGTATCCCCTGTTTCCCGTATGTATCTGAATTGCTTTGCTCTCGTTCGGATACATCTTGGTGGAAGAAACTGCCAATACCAATTCACTTAACTGGTCAACGATTACTTTTACACTGGTGCTCATCTTCGCCCAGTCGGTGATTGTCAGATTAGCGCTACCGGCTTTTAACGCAGTCACTTTAATCGCATTTCCTTCGGCAACGGCCGTTGCCACCTCTTCATTCGAACTGACTATCTTATAGTTTCCATTTCCCTGGAGCATCTGAATCGTTCCTTCCGGTGTCTCATCGAAATTGATTATCAACTCCTGTGTATTCGTCACCAGCTCGTGATAAGAAGGATCGTCATCATTACAGCCGGTGAAAATAGTAGTGGCTGCAAGCAGGAATCCTGCTAAATATAATAGATTTCTTTTCATACTATTCATTGTTTATTTGGAACATTTATTCTGCTTCAATATCTTTCATTTTACCGGTGATGGTAACAACGCTAAACTTAGGAACGGTGATAGCACGCAGTCCGCTAAGAGACGGATTTATTTTCTTGCGTTGCCATTTCACACCTTCGTCTGATGTATATGCAATCATCGTCTGGAATTCTTTTCCTTCAATCTCCAGTTTCGTTTCGAAAGCCTTGCTGGTAGAGTTGTTTACTAATACGATAGTGTAGGTACCGTCGTCTTTCACGTAAGCCGTCATTAGCAGTTCCTTAGGGAAAGCTTCCTCGTCATCCTCAGGAGCAATCGTTTTTACATCCACTCGGCGGCTGCCTTCAGGGATAAACTTGGTGAACTGTCCGTAGCTGTAATAGCGGGCGGCTCTTTCATAGTTTGTTCCGGGCAGTGCTTCTTCCAGTCTGATAAGTGCTTCATTATTGGTACAAGGACGTGCGCCTGCCCACCATACAAATGCGTTCAAGTTGGAAACAGCCAGGTAATTGTGGAAAGTGGTAGCCCATTGCATCGCATTTTTCCAAGATGGGTCATACGTATCCGTAGAACTGGTTTCCGTATTCCAAAGATGAATATTCTTTTCTGCACAGAGGGGAGATTGTACAAATTCCGTGTTACCGATCAATGTATATCCATGAGCGGCAGCAATGATATTTGAATTTGCTAATTCGGGGCGAGCCTTCAAACCGTTTTCGAGGAAGGTGACTCCCGCTTTCCACCATGAATGCTCTCCGAAGATAATTTTCATATCCTGATAACCTGCCTTGTCCAAAGCCGGGCGAAGATTATCCTGGCAGAAATTGGCCAGATTACCATAAGTCCAGCTACATCCGTTCCATCCTGTTCCGCTACTGTTCGGCTCGTTGGATGGTGAAATGGCGTAAATGTCAATGCCGAATTTCTCTTCGTATGCCTTGATGAAGTCTATCAGATAGTCGGCGAATTCGTCTCCCGAACCGGTTTTCAAACTACCGCCGGAAGGTTTTCCATTGGATTTCATTGTTCCGGGAGGACTCCATGTAGAGAACATGAACTTCACATCTTTGTATTTTCTCTGAAGAATATCCACCAGCCACATTTGTCCCAACTGCACCTGTTCGCCACATCCCGAACCGTTGAAGTCTCTCCAATAATCATTAATCATGGACGGGTCATTCGGAGCCAGGTTGAATGTGCGGTTAATACCGAAGTCGATAACATTGGTAGTCGGGTTCTGATAGTGTGGAAATACCTCGCCCCGGAAGATATTCAGTTTCAAACCGTTCTCACCAAACAAGTCGTTTACTACATCTTCACGTTGCATATGGTTCCATATACGGTGTGACCATTCGGCAAAAGCACATCCGAAACCATCAATAATCTGATGTTCGTGCCCGTCTCCGAACTGTACTTTGATGACAGCTTCGGTAGTCGGTTCGGCAGAGAAACCGTCGTCTTCGTCTGTTTCTTCTACCGGGTCGGGAATGTAGACATCACTGTGACTCAAACTTCCGTCCTCGCAGGAGTATCCTAGAAATAGGAGGAAGGATACGAATAATAATGAATATATCTTTTTCATATTGTTTCTTTATTAAGTTAATCTTGCCCGGGCATTATCTCCATAGGCTGGTTTGCACCATCGCAGTATTATTGTTTAATTCACTAGTCGGTATCGGATAGTACAGGTGTTTTTCCTGGAAGTTTTCCGCACCTTGTTTTCCATTAGCCTTGAGTATCAACTGGATTTCACTGACAGAATACCAGCGTTTGAGATCATCAAAACGGTGACCTTCCGCGAAGAATTCCAATAAGCACTGATGTTCGATTTCGGTCATTAACTCAGCTTGCGCAAAAGTCTTTTCCTGAAGTCCCGCTCTTTTGCGGATTAGTTTTAAGGCGTAGTTGGCGCCGTCCGCATCATTCGTTTTGGCACATGCTTCAGCATAAAGCAACAGCACTTCTGCAAAACGCATCACGCGTAAGTTGCTCGATCTTCCTTCCTTGTTGCCCATGTTGTCCGGTGCTTTATCGTCCACATAGTATGCAACGTTCTTTTTAATCAGGAATTTACCTGCTGTTCCGCTGACATTGAAACTGGGAGCGCCGCCTGCCATTTTACCTTCGTTGCCTTCCCAAAGGTCATCCATCGAATAATTATTGCCATACCATTTCTCATTAGGCACTTTGTCGCCATAGTTGGCCGCGTCGAAGAAAAGACTGGCATACATACGCTTGTCAAACTTGGTATCCGCGTCACCCGGACGAGTTTCCTTCGTAAATTCTCCTACGATTAAAGAGTTCGGCATTAGTTTTGCCCATCCACCGGATTTTACCGGACCGATAAACTGTGGTATGTAGCAACCCAGACAGATACCGCTTTCATTACTCCAGGAATATTCTCCGTCGGGACTGTATGCTATTTCGTACACGGATTCTTTGTTGAATTCTTCTTCGTTCGTGAAGTTCTTTCCGAAGTCGTCGATTAATTCATAAGAATAAGGAGATGTCAGTAACGTTCCCAACAACTGTTTTGCTTCCGGATATTTATGCTGAGTGGCATATACTTTACCCAACATTGCGATAGCAGCGCCTTTCGTTACCCGCTCTTTGGCAGTAGTGCGTTCCACCGGTAAGTTACATTTGATGGCATTGCCCAAATCGTCTTCCACCTGTGCCCATAAGGTAGCTTCGCTGGCAGGGCCTTTGTTCGTTTCATCTTCGTTGGAAGGTATCAGGCGCAAAGGAACTTCCCTGTAATTGTTGACCAGCAGGAAATATTGATAGCCACGCAGAAAGAGCGCTTCGCCTTTAATCATTGAACGGTCTTCCTCAGTGATGCCCGATGCCGGTATCTGGTCGATATAGCGTAATACGATATTGGCACGCTGGATGCCTGAATAAAGTGCTCCGTAAGGGTCGTTGCCGGTAGACGGTGAATTCAGGAAGTTTGCGATATTCCACATCGGAACCTCTTCTCCTTTAATAGTGTAGATATCATCCCCACGGCCGTTCAGATTCAACCAGCCGTCAAATGCGCCGAAGTACCCGTACATAGCCCCTTTTATGGGAGAATAGGCAGCAGCCAAAGCGCTTTCCGCATCTGCTTTATCTTTCCAGAAATTACTTTCTGTGAAATAATTCGGGTCTGACAGGTTCAAAAAGCTGGATTCGTTGCACGATGTCAGCGTTCCGGTGAGAAGAGCTGCCATGCACATATATGATAACCAATTTCTTTTCATGTTTATAGACATTTAATGTTTAATATTAATTTAAGGTATTACAGGTTAACTTGTATTCCGAATGAGATTGTACGCGGCAATGGATAACGTCCCTGGTCGATACCTCTCGAGAATACGTTGTAACTGACGCCTGCAACAGAACTTTCACCCAAGTCGGGAGTATAGCCCGAGTATTTGGTCAGTGTGAACAGGTTTTCCATAGAAGTGTATATTCTTACATTTTCAAGTTTTACCTTCTTAGTCAGGCTTTTGGGTAGTGTATAACCAATATCCAGTGTTTTCAGACGCATATATGAACCATCTTCCAGCCATCTGTCGCTATATGCCCACTTGTTATCCGCGCCATCTGTCTTGGAGAAGCGTGGAATGTCGGTATTCTGATTGTCCGGTCTCCATGAGTTGGCCAATACAGTGCTCATATTTCCGTTGAAGTTTCCTGATTCCAGGCGGTAGCGTGGGTAGTTATAGATTTTGTTGCCTACCATTCCGTCGAAGAACAGGTTGAAGTCGAAGTTATTCCACTCGCCACCCAGTCTGATACCGAAAGTAAAATCGGGGAAAGGACTTCCTACATCATGCTGGTCGTCTGTATTAATCTTGCCGTCACCGTTCCAGTCTTTGTAACGTACGTCACCCACTTGTGCTCCGGGCTGGATAAGTTCGCCGTCCTTGTTCTTGTAGTTGGCAATCTCTTCTGCCGAACGGAACAAACCGTCTGTTTCAATCAAGTTGAAGTATGACATAGAATGACCTTCGGCAAACATATTGATACCACGACCACCGGCACCGTGTGCGCTATAACCGGAAATCATCAGATTCTGACCGCCTAATGTAATCTTGGTCACTTCATTCTTATCAGCAGCGATATTGGCGCCTATATAATAAGTGAACTTTTCCTTAATGGAACCACGGTAATTCACCGCAAATTCAAATCCTTTATTCCGTACCTGACCTGCATTCTGAATAGAGTTCCCGCTAATACCTGTAGAGGCGGTCGAAGGAATAGGAAGCAATACATCATTCGTATTTTTAATGTACGCATCCGCAGTGAAAGTCAATTGCCCGTTCAATAGGCTGACATCCAGACCGATGTTGTAAGTCTCCGTATTTTCCCACGTCAGATTGGCGGGTGAAATAGCCTGTACATAAGGCATGGAGCCAAACCACGGCGAATTGTTCGATACATAGTTCATTCCGTCCGAAACGACACTCTGCGTAGGATAATAGCTGGTCATTTCCTGATTACCGAGTTTACCGTAGCTAAAACGTAACTTTAACTGGTCGAATACATTTTCCAACGGTTTAAAGAACTTCTCACGGTTGATATTCCATCCGATAGAAGCGGACGGGAATGCGCCATATTGATGTCCTTTCTTGAAGCGTGACGAACCGTCGCGACGGATAGACGCAGAGAATAAATAACGGTCGTCATAGGAGTACATTACACGTCCGAACAGGGATACTAATGCCAGTTCATTCAGGCTACTGGATGCTTTCAGGTTGGAAGGATCCACATTGCCCGGCATTGTTTCTATAAATTGAGGCATATCGCTGTTCTTTCCATACAGGCTGTGGCTCTTGTCTTTCTGTGCCGAGTAACCTGCAAGAAGTGACAGATTGTGCTTATTGAATGTACGGTCGTAATTCAACGTGTTCTCCAATACCCACGATTCCCAAGTCGATGACTTTTCTTCCAAGTCGGGCTTATCATTCTTACCGAAGGTTCCTAAATCATACGCATCCGTATATTTGCGGTATTTGGTATGTTCTTTCCGGATACCTACATTCAGCTTATATTTTAATCCTTTGATGATTTCTGCTTGCAAATAAGCATTGAGGAAGATCCGGGTCGTTTCAGTCCGTTCGTCATTCACTGTCATTTCAGCCAGTGGGTTAGGCAGGTTTATATCGTTGGAAGTACCCCAACCACCCGAATTTGTAGAATCATATACCGGTACTACCGACGGAAACTGGAAGATGTCGAACATGGTATCCTGATGAATATACCCGCTTCCTTTGGTTAAGTTTACAATCATAGATTCACCTATTGTCAATCGGTTATTCAAGAAAGAATAATCGCTTTTCAAACGGATATTGTAAGACTCATGGTCTGTATTGCGTAATATACCTTCTTTATTGAGATAACTTACAGACGAACTGTACGAACCGTTTTTTGAACCGCCGCTGATGGTGGCATTAGCTTTGTAAGTCATGGCAGTGCGTAGCATTACATCTTGCCAGTCAGTGCCTTCGCCAATGAAAGGCGTTGCTCCGTTCTCCGAACCGTAACCGTCGCCTGCCAGACGATAGTAACGTGCGAAACGGCTATATTCTTCCCCATTAAAAACTTTCAGTGTCTTGGGAGCCTGGCTGAAACCTGTGAAGAAGTTGACATCCAATTTGGTCGGCATGTCTTTCCTTCCGCTTTTGGTCGTGATTAATACAACGCCACCTGCTGCGCGTGAACCGTAAATGGCTGCTGCGGCAGCATCTTTCAACACCTCGATAGAGGAGATGTCGTTAGGATCGACCATACCGATGTCGCCAAACGAGCCGTCAATTACATAAAGCGGATTGTTGTTGGATAACGAACTGATACCACGGACGTTTACTGTCATAGTCCCATTAGGGTCGCCACTGGAACTTGCCACTGATACTCCGGGAATCTTCCCTTGTAGTGCCGTCGCGGCATTGGAAGCCACTTGCCCGTTAAGCTCTTTCGCGCTGACCGAACTTACAGCACCCGAGAGATGGCTTTTCTTTACTGTACCGTAACCGATCACTACTACTTGGTCAAGAGCGATATTATCTTCTTCCATCGCGACATTGATGGGTGCTCCGGATGTAACGGCTCTTTCTATTTGTTTCATACCTATTGTTGAGAATATCAGCGTACTCCCTTTGTCTGCCTTGACGGAGTATCTGCCGTCCGCGTCTGTTACCGTGCCGATGTCTTTGCCTTTAACTCTTACCGTGACTCCGGGTAAAGGTTCATTTGTTGTAGCTTCTGTTACTACTCCTTTCACTTCAATGTCTTGGGCTGCCAGTGGAATACTAGCCATGCAGAGAAATAAGAATAGTAAGAAATGAATTTTTCTTCTCATAATTTATTGCATTAGATTTATAACTCTAGTTCAATTATCAATCGATCCATGGAAATTTCAACTGATAATCGTCTGATGCAAAAGTAGAGGTTAATGGCATGTGCGGCAAATATTATTTTAGCCGCTTCTGATACAATTTTGCTTCTCGTTTTCCTGTGTAATTAATTGTTGATTAGAAGCTCATACCTTGTAAGTGAAGCCTAAATATTCTGTTTATAAGCTATATAGGCTTTGCTTGTTATGCTCGTATAAGCAATATATTGTATATTTCTGTCTTTTTTATTATCTTTAGAAAAGGAATTGTGGTATTATAAGGAAGAAATATGGTATTATTATATTCGAATAAATGATACTATTTTGCTGTCAATTGTTTGAATATTACTTCTATTGTTCTGTTTCGTATAAGAAATAAGATAGCTATATTGGTTTATTCTATAACTTATAAGAAATAAAAAAGAGAGGAAATCTGTAATCGGGTCCCCTCTCTTTACTTTTTCTCCTTGAGAAGTTGTCAAGCAAATTAAAGAGATAAAGTTATTAGCTCTTCTCCTAATGAGTGCAAGGCTTTTTCTATTTTACGACGTACGTTTTCACGTGGTTTTGAAATTCCGTTAGCATAGTTCCACAATTGTTTTTGATTGATTCCAGTCATCCTTTCCAACGCTGCATTAGTGAAAATACCACTATAGTGTTGTAATAATGATTGTGTATCATACTTCCATTCAATGGAGTATTCTCCTTTAATAATATCCGGCCATTGTGATTCCGGAAGATTTTCTTTAATCAAGCGTATAGCTTCCAATACGTCTTTCTTGGTTTCGGCTACAGTGTTACCTGCCGCATAAATACCGCTCACATTTTCTGCATATGCACCAAAATGGTCTTTACTTGCTCCGATGTTGATAATTAGTTTTTCCATACAAGTTCCCTCCTTTATCTTAAGTTCATATCTCTGGCAATTGCTCTTCTTAAAGGTTCAGGCATTTCCTTAGCTCCATGATAGGGTACTGGTGGTGAGTAAATAACCTCGATAACCTTTCCTTTTTTATCTTTTATTTCTTTCTTGTAGAAATAATGACTACCTGATGCATGACTGAATATCCAATCATTTTTAGTGATTTTTCTATGAAATTCCGTGTATTTCATCTTTTCTTAGTTCTGTTTGATTGGTACAAAAATAGGAAATATTTCCATTAATTGCAATGAATGATGGAATTATTTCTATTATTTATGAATGAACATATTGTGTCCTGCTTTATAAAAAAGCCCGCCATTGACGTGGAATTTGTCAATGACGGGCAGTTGCTATTATTCTAAGACCTATAGCTAACTCGCGTTATCTTAAAAATAAACCTTTTCTGCCGTTACATATTTGTTAGCTTCTATGAGCTTACAGATATTTTCTACAGAAGCAGCAGAACGTAAGCCGTCTGCCGGTGTGTGAAAACAGTAATCTATCAATCTGTCTAGGCTGGAAGTTGCTACGTGCATACGGGTATCCGAAGATGCGTAGTAGATATATACCGTTCCGTCCTCATCTGCAATCCATCCGTTGGAGAAGAGTACATTGGATACATCACCTATTCTTTCTTCATCTACCGGAGCCAGCAAGTATCCACCCGGCTCGGCGATTATCTTTGTCGGATCCTCCAGAGATGTCATATACAGATAGAGCACATAACGCAGTCCGGCAGCGCAAGCCCGTACACCGTGGGCGAGGTGCAACCATCCTTTGGGGGTTTTGATCGGATGAGGCCCCTCACCATTCTTCACCTCTTTAATAGTGTGATAGTAACGGTGGTTGATGATAGTCTCTTCTTTTACTTCAGCATGAGTCATATCATCTATTAGTGCCCAGCCGATCCCTCCGCCGTTTCCGGCATCAATGAAACTGTCTTGCGGGCGAGTGTACAAAGCGTATTTGCCGTCGACAAATTCCGGATGCAGAACGACATTGCGTTGCTGGCTTTTGGAAATCAAGTTTGGTAGTCGTTCCCAGTTCTTCAAGTCTTTGGTACGGACGATACCTGCTTTGGCTACGGCGGAAGATAAGTCGCCTGGCGCAGCGTTCGGGTCAAGGCTTTCGCTACAGAAGATACCGTAAATCCAACCATCTTCGTGTGCCGTCAGGCGCATGTCGTAGACATTGGTTTCTGTTGGGTCAGTGTCCGGTAGCTGTATGGGGTATTCCCAAAAGCGAAAATTGTCTATACCATTCGGGCTTTCGGCAATGGCAAAGAACGACTTGCGGTCGTTCCCTTCCACACGGACCACCATCAGATACTTTCCGTTCCATTTGATGGCTCCCGAATTCATGGCAGCATTGACTCCTATACGTTCCATAAGCCAAGGATTTGTTATCGGATTTAGGTCATAACGCCACTCTAAAGGAATGTGCTCGTTTGTTAAGACCGGATATTCGTATCTTTCAAAAATCCCATTGCCCGGAAGAATCTTCTTGTTCGGGCGGGTTATCAGAGTTTCATGCGCTTCTTGGAGAATGCGCAATCTTTTATTATAAAATTTATTCATATTATAATGTCTTAATAATATAATTCCGGATGCTATGTAAGCACCGGAATTATATTATGCTAATGTAATAGTGCTTTTATAGCCATGTTACAATGTATGACCATTCATCCCTACCTTCTTCTTTGAATTTTATCCAATATTGACCATCGTCAGCTCCTCTGCCTTCTTCTATTTTTCTTTTCACAATCTCAAGTTCTGTAATCTTGCTTACTGCTCCGTCTGCTCCGGTAGCGGTTATTTTAGCCAATACAAGATTATTGGGATCTTTTACGCCGGGTTCATATCCGGTTTCATTGGAGAAACCAACTAGATATCCGTTTTTAACTTTACCTTTGGTTCCAATGGCGAATGTTCTTCCCGTACCTACGCGTATGCGAACTCTGCCGTTAGCAGAATCGTCTTGGAAATCACTATCAGTTATTTTAACATACTCTCCCGCAATATAATATCTTGCTATTCCGTAGTCGTTATAGAAATCATAATCTACCCAATCTACAGAGATTTCTCGAGTTTCATCAAAAATGAGATCTTTTATCGTTATCTTCTGATTACGGGCCATTTTTGAATCAATACCTTTTAGAATGAATTCCGATTTATCTTCAGAAAGAGTACATTCTATTGATCCTCCAGCATTAATCTCATAGCTTCCACTGCCATCTATAATTGGAATAGTCTGTATTCTGTCATAATCTTTGATTATATATACAGTATCAATATGAGTAACATTAATATCGAACCCGCCAGACACTTTAACTTTAAAAGTTGAGGTTTGCTTCATTCTGTCAGTTATCGTGAAATTAGCTTCCCCTTTTGAGATTCCTGATATTTCTACGCCCTCATCAACTATTTGAGCTGTTGCTATTTCCGGATTTTCACTAACAACTGAGTAATTATCGTTACCGGATATAATTCCGACGCTCAAAGTTTGGTTAACTACACAAACTTTACCTACTGTTTCTTCCAGTACCAGATAGTTTTCACAAACACCCACTTTTATAGTTGTTTTATTGCCGTCGGCATCAGTTAGAATAACATCGCAGAAATCACTTGAAAGTGCAGTAATCAAAATTTGATTATTATCGTTTAATTCGGCGGTAGCCACCTGTTCGTTGCTGCTTTCCACTTTATAACCACCGTTACCGCTGGTGATATTGATTAAAGCAGTATTCTTTTTTTCGTCATTCAGGAATAATGTGATTTCTTCCTTATCAGTTTTCAACTCAAAATCTTCTTTAACCTTGACGTTGATTACTGCCGAGTGTTTGGTCCAATCTGTAATGGTGATAGTTGTTTCTCCATTGTGTAGTCCGTTGATAATAACGCTGTTACCTTCTATTGTGGCAGTTGCGATATTATCATCCGCAATGTCAAGTTTATAATTTCCATTACCGCTTGTGATATTAACTGTTTCTTTAGGATTTTGGCCGTCTGCCTGAATGAATATATCAGTTTTATTGACCGTAAGTTCACTGTAAGTCGGAAGATCCTCCGAGCAACTGAGCATTAATATGGCGGAGCTTAATAAAGCTCCTGCCAAGTATAAAATATTTCTTTTCATTAATTACAATACATTTAATTATTGTTCAGTTTGAGTTCCTTTCTCTCTGAGTTTTCCAGTGATTGACACTACACTATATTTAGGAACATTTACATAGCGTTTACCTGTTGCAGAAGGGTTCAGCTTCTTGCGTAACCATTTCACACTGGAATTGGAAGTGTATGAAACCATGCTGTCGAATTCTTTGCCGTTTATCTCGAGCAAAGTGTTCAGTGATTTGGTCTTTGATTTGTTTACCAATACGATAGTGTAGGTATTGTCCTTGATGTATGCCGATACGCTCAAATCCCTCGGGATTCTGTTTGCCGTTGTCGATTCGGTTTCCACATCAACGCGTACTGAACCTCTTTGGATATATCTTGAGAACTGTCCGATAGAGTAGTAGCGGTCTACGCGATAAAAGTTGGTACTGAAATCCCATGCGTCCGTTTGAAGCAGGTTTTCTCCGGTACTTGTACATTGGCGTGCTCCCGCCCACCATACCACAGCGCTCGTATTTGCTTTCGTCAGGTAATCGTGATAGTTCTTCGCCCACTTCATGGCGTCATTCCAAGTTTCATCACGGGTCTTGTCATCACAAGTCTCCGTTTGCCATACATGAATTCCTTTTTCCTGAGCTGCTCTCATTGGTAGAATGTTGGCATCCACTGTAGAGTAACCGTGTCCTGCTGCAATGATATCGGCGTCAACCAATTCGGGATTGTCTCTTAAAGCATTTTCTACCCATGTCACGGCATTCGCCCACCAAGGTAATTCTCCATAAACGATTTTTGTGTCCTGCAAACCTTGTCTGTTCAGTTCAGGGCGTAGATGCTCTATGCAGAAGTCCGCCATTTGCTGGTTGCCCCATAGACATCCATCCCATCCGCCCATGGCCTGGTCAGGTTCGTTCCAACCGGACATGCCATAGACATTAATGCCGAATTTATCTTTAAAGGCTTTTGCAAAACCAGTCAGGAACTCGGCATACTCTTTGCTGTAATCACTATTAAAAGAACCGCTTCCGCCGGAAACTGTTTCTCCATCGCTAGAGGTCTTCCATACAACAGGAGGAGTCCATACGGAGAAGAAGTAATAGATATCCATCCGTTTTTTCTTACACAGATAGTCGATAATCCACAATTGGGCATATTCCTTGAATTTATCGGCGTCCGATTTAAAGAGCGCTTTTGCTTCGGAAGAATGCGCTCCCAAATGGTAATTCTCGTTTGTTTTGAAATTGAATGTCTTGCCGTCTTCGGATGCAGATGAGGCACATACCTCTCCGCGATAGACATTGAACCTCAATCCGTTTTCACCGTAAAGGTCGTCCATAATTTGTTCACGTTTCGTACATCCGTACACGGCTTCCGCCCATCCGAAATTACATCCGAAACCGTCTATTTCCTGATGCTTGCTTTCCGGTAGTATTCTAATCACTGATTCGGTAGTAGGTTCGGGGGATATACCGTCGTCTTCGTCCGAAATAATTTCAGGATCGGGGATGTACACTTCGCTGTTGCTCAGGCTATTGTCATCACAAGCTGTGATTCCTCCCAGCATTAGGGACAATGAGGTACATAAAAGTAAATATATCTTTTTCATAAATTCTTTTCTTATAGTTTTTCTAATTATTTCCATAAACTATTCTGTTCCACAGATGAGTTGTTGATTTCCCCTGCCGGAATAGGATAATATTTATGCTTTTCTCTAAAGTTGGAAGCTCCCTGTTTGTCATTTTCCTTAAATATCGCCTGAATCTGTAGGGTTGAATACCAGCGTTTCAAATCGTCGAAACGGTGACCTTCACCAAAGAACTCGAGCAGGCATTGATGTTCAATCTCTTTCATCAGTTCGCTTTGTGCGCATTCTTTCTCCGGTAAGCCTGCTCTTTGGCGGATCTGGTTGAGTGCCCAGTTGGCTTCTACTACATCCCCTTCTTTTGCGCATGCTTCGGCATAGAGCAGCAGCACTTCTGCAAAACGGATGATGCGTACATTGTTGGCTTTTCCTTCCGGATTACCCATGTTGTCGGCACTCTTTGATTTTACATAGTGAGCGGTGTATTTCTTCAAAAGGAATTTACCGACTTGAGCACCACCACTTGCTTGTCTGACATTGAAGATCGGAGCGCCGCCAGCCATTTTGGAGGCATTACCGGTCCAAAGATCGTCCATAGTGAAAAGACCACCGTAGAATTTTCCGTCATACCAGCCGTTCTCTTCCGAAACCCAGTCTCCATATTCATCAGGAGTGAAGAACAGGCTGGCATAGATGCGCTTGTCGTATTTGGAATCCGGCTGTGCTTTTTTATCCGGATTTGTCACCCAATCGCCGTTTTCGTCTTGAATTGTTGGTCTGTTACCGCGTGTTTCTTCGGTAAATTCACTGACAAGGAATGCGGAAGGCATCAACTTCGCCCATCCGCCCGATTTGGCAGGGCCAATGAATTGTGCCAGCGAGCTACCCAGATTGATGCCGCTTTCGTTACCCCATGTCAAGTCGCCATCGCTGCTGTATTGTAACTCAAATACAGACTCGGCATTGTTTTCGTTGGCAGTGGTAAAGTTGTCGACAAAGTTTTCCATCAACTGATAACGCTTACCGGTTGTGCCGAAGTGACTGTAGGAAGAGTTGATGAAACCTTTCAATAGTTCTTTGGCTTCCTTATACTTATATTGTGATACATATACCTTTCCGAGTATGGCAATTGCCGCACCTTTCTCGATGCGCCCTTTTTGTTCGGCAGGACGGTTTTCGGGCAGGTTGCCATCGTTGATTGCGGTGAGCAGGTCTTTTTCGATCTGCTGCCAGACTTCGGCTGCGGGAGAAGCGGTTTTGTTGGGGTCGTCTTCACTAGACGGAACCAGACGCAAAGGTACATCTCCGTAATTGTTCACCAGCAGGAAATACTGGTAGGCTCTCAGTGTCAAGGCTTCGCCTTTGATTGTGATGCGGTCGCTTTCGGTGATGCCGCTTGCCGGAACATCGTCGATGTATTTCAATACAATGTTGGCACGCTGTATGCCGGAATAAAGTGCACCATACGGGTCATTTCCTGTTGTTGCCGAGTTTTGAAAATTGGCAATGTCCCACATACTGGCTTCCTCATTCAATATCGTGAAGATATCGTCTCCACGGCTGTTGAGGTTGAGCCATCCGTCGAATGCACCGTAATATCCGTTCATCTGGTATTTGATAGGCGAATAAGCTGTAGCCAGTGCGCTTTCCGCATCTGCCTTATTCTGCCAGAAGTTTTCGTTGGTAAAGTGGTTCCGGTCTTTCAGATCCAGAAAAGAGTCGCTGCATGAGGTCAGCGCTCCCGACAGGAGAGCTGATACAAGCATATATGATAACCAATTCTTTTTCATATTTTAATTTTTCAGTGTATTAATCTTAGTGTATTATAAAGCTAACTGGATGCCGAATGAGAATGTACGCGGGATGGGGTAGCGTCCCTGGTCGATTCCTCTCGAGAACACATTGTAGCTCACACCGGTAGAAGCACTTTCGCCCAAGTCGGGGGTATAGCCTTTATATTTGCTCAATGTAAGCAGGTTCTCCATAGACACGTAGAGACGCAGATTCTGGATCATTGCTTTCTGTAACCATTGTTTGGGGAAAGTATAACCTAAGTCGATTGTTTTCAAGCGTACATACGAACCGTTTTCCAGCCATCTGTCGGTATAAGCCAGCTTGTTGTCCGTACCGTCTATCTTAGAGAAGCGGGGCATATCGGTGTTCTGGTTGTCCGGTCTCCAAGAGTTAGCAACGTCCGTGCTCAGGTTACCGTTGAACGCACCCGATTCGAGACAATAGCGGGGGTAGTTGTAAATCTTGTTACCTGCCACACCGTCGATAAAGATGTTGAGGTCAAAATTGTTCCAATCGCCGCCCAGTCTCAGACCGAAGGTGAAATTAGGAAGCGGGCTGCCCACATCGTGCTGGTCGTTTTCGTCGATCTTGCCATCGCCGTTCCAGTCTTTGTAGCGTACATCGCCTACCTGTGCACCTGGCTGAATCAATTCACCGTATCTGTTCTTGTAGTTTTCAATTTCTTCCATGCTGCGGAAGATTCCGTCTGTTTCAATCAAGTTGAAGTAAGACATGGAGTGGCCTTTCTTGAACATGTTGATACCGCGTCCGCCCGCTCCGTGAGCAGAATAACCCGCAATGGACATGTATTTTCCACCTGCGGTGATTTCAGTCACTTGATTGCTTGCCGTGCTCATGTTGGCACCGATGTAGTAGTTTACTTTGTCGCCGATGGTACTGCGCCATGTGGCTGATACTTCGATACCCTTATTTTGCACTTGACCTGCATTCTGGATAGATAGTCCGCTGATACCTGTTGAAGATGCGTAAGGAATGGGCAACAGTACATTATTTGTATTTTTGATGTAAGCATCGGCAGTCAGTGCCAGTCGACCGTTTAGCAAGGTTACGTCCAAACCTACGTTATAGGTTTCTGTATTTTCCCATGTCAGATCGTCCGGTGATACGGCATTTACGAAAGGTATTGAACCAAACCAGATGCTGTTGCCTTGCAAGTAGTTCATACCATCGCTTACCACACTCTGCGTAGGATAATAGCTGTCTATTTCCTGGTTACCCAGCTTACCATAACTCAGACGCAGTTTCACCTGGTCGAAGATGTTTTCCAATGGACGGAAGAATTTCTCGCGGTTGATGTTCCATCCTACAGATACGGAAGGGAAGCTGCCGAAGCGATGTCCGTCCTTAAAGCGTGAAGAACCGTCGCGGCGGATTGAAGCAGAGAACAGATAACGGTCATCGTAAGAGTACATTACACGTCCGAAGAGAGAAACCAGTGCCTGTTCGTAGATTGAACTGCTTGCTTTCATGGTAAGCACGTTACCGGTCATTGTGTCAATGTATTTGGGTAGGTCTGAGTTGCTGCCATTCAGACCGTAGCTCTTGTCTTTCTGTGCAGAATAACCCGCCATTGCCGAAATAGTATGTTTGCCGAATGTGCGGTCATAGTTCAATGTGTTTTCAAGTACCCACGAGTCGAAGCTGGAAAAACTTTCCGAAAGGTCCGGAGCTTCGTTGATACCGTAAGTCCCCAAATCGTATACATCTTGATAATTGCGGTTCTTCGTATGATTTCTTCTCAAGCCTAGGTTCAATTTGTATTTCAGTCCGTTGATGATTTCAGCCTGAAGATAAGCGTTCAGGAAAATTTGGGTGCTTTCACTCGAAATATCATTGATTTCAGAGATTGCATAAGGGTTCGGCAAGTTGATGTCCGTAGATGTTCCCCAACCGGTAGGGTTCTGTGGATCGAATACGGGAATGACAGTAGGGAAACGCAGAAGCCCGTTCATTGTGTCCTGATCTGTGCCGCCTTTACCTTCTGCAAGACGGATAATTAATGATTCGCCCATCGTCACACGGTTGTTAAGGAAACTGAAGTCGCTTTTCAACCGGATGTTATATGACTCGTGGCTGGTGTTGCGCATAATACCATCTTTATTCAGATACCCGCCCGAAGCGCTGAACGACGCATTTTTAGAACCGCCGGTGACGGATACGTTTGCTTTGTAGACCATAGCAGTGTTCAACATAATGTCTTGCCAGTCTGTGCCTTCACCGATGAAGGGTGTTGCGTCGGTTTCAGAGCCGTACCCATCGGCTGCCATGCCGTAATAGCTTGCAAAGCGGCTGTATTGTTCACCGTTCAGTACATTCAGCTTTTTAGCGTTTTGCTGAATACCTGTGAAGAAGTTCACATCCACTTTGGTCGGCATCTCTTTGCGTCCGCCTTTGGTGGTAATTAGTACCACACCACCTGCTGCACGAGAACCGTAGATGGCAGCCGCAGCCGCATCTTTCAGCACTTCGATAGATTGAATGTCGTTCGGGTCTACCATATTGATGTCACCAAAAGCACCGTCTACTACGAATAGCGGAGCATTGTTTGACAATGAGCTGATACCGCGTACATTGATAGTGGTTCCGTCGTTCGGGTTACCGCTTGAACTCATTACCGTCACACCAGCAATTTTTCCTTGCAAAGCGGTAGCGGCAGTGGTTGCCACATCTCCGTTCAGCTCTTTTGTCCCTACAGAACTTACCGCTCCCGAAAGATGACTTTTCTTGACTGTACCGTAACCGATAACAACTACCTGATCCAGTTGTACATTATCTTCCGCCATCGTTACGTTGATGGGGGCGTTAGAGGTAATCTGCTTTTCAATGGTTTTCATGCCAATGGTCGAGAAGACGAGAATGTCGTTCATCTTCGCATCGATAGTGTATTGACCATCAATATTGGTGATGGTTCCGTTGGTGGTTCCTTTCACCTGGACGGTAACTCCCGGCATCGGTTCATTGGTCGATGCTTCGGTTACTACACCTGTCACCTTTATATTCTGGGCAAAACCGGAAAGGGCAAATAGGCATAATATAAAGAATATATAAAATCTTTTTTTCATAATACTTGGGTATTAAACATATACTGTTTCTATAGAGTTTTTGCAAGTGGTTCACTCTTATCTTATTTACATCGAATAACTGACGGCAATGTGCCCTCTGTCTGTAAGACGCAAATTGAAAGCATGGAGAGTATTTTTGATTCTCTCCATTCATTCTTTGCTTTCAGTGGTAAAATAATAGTGATGCTTTCCTGAAACCCTCTTTTTCCTTAGTCTTATATTAGTTTGCAGCTTTTGCTTTTACAAGTTTCAGGCCGATTTTAACGTATTTACATTCACCTGTATAATTTGATTCGTTGTCACCGTCATGATATTTTAAGGCATATGGAAGATTTTTAAATAGTTTTTTTACCATCTCTTTTTGATCTCCTAAGCTGGAAAGTGGGCCTTCAAGAACGCTTTGTACATCCGGATCATTGAGCACTACCATTAACTTGATTAAAATATCTCTCATTACAACTCCATCAATATTAATTGTCATGTTGTCACCTTCAAGTTTATATTCGCAAGGAATACCGTCCTCAAGGAGAGGAACTAGTGATGTAATCAACTCTTTGGCAACATCGCGAAGATCGGCACGAGTACTTCTGGTTGCAGTAGCTGCCAGGCTCTTAATAAGACTGATAAGAACGCTTGGATTAACTTCTATATAGATTTTTTCGTCCGGTTTTTCGCGGTCGTAGAAGTAACGCATATAATTGTGCGGCATACCTTCAGGGCCACTCCATTCTGGCTTGGTGAAGTCATTACTATATGAATAAATAGCATACATGTTTCCGTTTAATTCGGCAGTAACGCTTTGTAGCATGTTCTTTATTATGTCTTCGACGCCTAAGTTTACACCAGCAACTAGATTCATAATCATAGGACTCATATTACCTGTTAATAAGACGAATAAGCCATTCATCTTTCCTTTAACAGGAATATCCATGGGGCGACCGAGTAGTTCTATTTGAATACTTCCTAAATCAACTTCTACATTAGAATCCCAGTCAAGCCATAAAGGAGAAAATTCCGGTGAGTTGTCGTTGCTGTTTTTGTTCATAACATCTGCAAGATCCCACGTACCAACTAACTTATCATTTTTCAGTACATAGTTAAAGTTAACTGTCATTTTATCACCATCAATATTGCCCTTGAAGGTCATGTCATATGTTTCACCTTTATTTTCGCCTTCAAATATATAATAATCTGGCCCGTTTCTGTATAAAGGAACATTAGCTACAATAATCTCTTTCACTCCTGGAACCGGACTGTTGCCTGTGTATTTGAGTCCCCATCCTGAAACCAGACCACCCATGCCACCCGGTATTGAAGTCGCAATCACCGTTTCAAGGTCAGTTTGGGCTGCTGCGAATGTAAAAGAAGCTGTTTCGTTCTTCTCGTCCACAGTCAGAATCACTTTTTTCCCTTCAAGCACTTCGCCATTGCAAATCATTTCCAGATCGAAGTCACCTTCTATACTATAGTCTCCATTCAAATCGGGGAGTTCCTCGCCCTTTTTGTTATTTTCACTACCATCTAGTTTTTGTTCGAGGTATTCGTCGTCGACACCGTTTACGCAAGAAGTAAATGTACTTGTGTAGCTCAAGAAGCATGCTACACTAATAAGATAAAATAATTTGTTTTTCATTGATATATAATTTTATATTGTTTGATATCTGGGAGCAAAGGTAGGGTGGTTTAGTACGAGGGACAAATATAATTTTATCAAATACTAATACAAAATTAACAAAAAGCATAATAATGAGTAAAAAGAGTGATGTAACCTCTTTGATATCATACTGAAATACTATAAATGAATGTGCTTATTGATATGAAGATTAGATGTATCTATATTTTGTTCGTCTATCTTATTCTCTACTAAAACGAGCTGTCTGCTTATAAAAAGAAAGGATGTGCTTTATTTTTCTGATGCAGAATATTATGATTATATTTACCGCAAAATATACGGAGAATATGGAATGCATCTATATTTGGCAACGAGAAGACTGGCCGTTTTTTACTTGGAATGACTCAAAGCTATCTTATAAATTAGGTAGAGTCCGGGGCTTGCAAGGTAAACTTGTAGGTAAAATGAGCGCATTGGGGTTTGAGCTAAAAAACAGTGCTATGCTTGATGCGCTAACGTCTGATATCACAAAATCATCAGAAATAGAAGGAGAAATATTGAATGTTGATCAAGTACGTTCTTCTGTAGCTCGCCATTTGGGAATAGAAATAGAAGGATTGCCAGATGCGGATCGTTATGTGGACGGCGTAGTACAAGTAATGATAGACGCTACTCAAAACTATATGAAACCATTGACAGATGAACGTCTTTTTGACTGGCATGCTGCTTTGTTTCCTACAGGACGAAGCGGTACATATAAAATAACAGTTGCTGATTGGCGACAAGGTGCGGAACCGATGCAAGTTATATCGGGTGCAATGGGAAAAGAGAGAATTCATTATCAGGCACCTGATTCAAATAATGTGCCTCATGAGATGAGTGTGTTTTTAGCTTGGGCAAATGACAGCCAAAAGATAGATTCGGTATTGAAAGCAGCTATTGCTCACTTGTGGTTTGTTACCATTCATCCCTTTGATGATGGAAATGGACGTATATCCCGAACGATAACCGATCTGTTTTTGGCTCGTGCAGATGAAATGCCACATCGTTTCTATAGTATGTCTGCTGAAATACGGAAGCAGCGTAAAGGATATTATGAAATATTGGAGAAAACACAAAAGGGTGATTTGGCTATAACTGCCTGGCTTGAATGGTTTCTCGATTGTTTGGAAGCTGCATTGCTTGATACTGAAAAATCAATTCGTACAATTCTACAGAAAGCAACCTTTTGGGATAAGCATCGGGAGATTTCGATGAACGAACGGCAGATAAGGATGGTGAATATGCTTTGGGATGGTTTCGATGGAAAGCTGACTTCTTCCAAATGGGGAAAAATCACAAAATGTTCTCCTGACACTGCGTTGCGTGATATACAGGATTTAATAAATAAAGGAATATTACGTAAAATGGATGAAGGCGGACGAAGTACTAACTATGAATTGGCTCTATAAAAGTATTTGCGGAGAATAATACTGTTATTCTCCGCAATATATGCGGAGAAAATATGTCTTATTCTCCGCATTTTATTTCCTAAGTATTTAGTTTTCATTATCTGCGAAAAGACGTTGGAAGATTGTTTTATTTAATCTCTGCAGTTCTTTCTTTCGATTATAAAATTTCATAGTTCTTTCTTTTTAAATTCCACCACGGTAATAATAACGGCTGTTATTTTTTAGCTATTGTAAATATATAGGCATTCCGATTTATATTTCATAATGTAGTAGCTTAAAAAAGAAATGCTTACCGAAGTATTTATCTGTCAGCACATATCTGAAGTGTATTGCCCTTTGGATGAAGTTCAAAATGTGGCAGGTTGGGAGAAATTTGCTCGTTGCTTGGCTGATTCGAAATACAAAGTATTTATTACCGGGAGTAATGCGCAGATGCTTAGCAAAGAAATATATACAACTCTTGGGGGAAGATATATTGCTATGGAAATTTATCCATTTTCTTTTGTTGAGTATTTGCAGTGTAACCATTATTTATTGCCTCGCCATTGGGAGTATGATACCACTGTGAAGACTGATTTGGTATGTGTAAATATTTAGTATCATACAAGAATGAGTCAAATTAAAATTATCACTAAGTTCATTACCGCACGTAAATGAATGAGCATTTGTTCTCAATTACTGATTCGCATAAGTATAACATGAATCTTAAACTCATAAATTCCACCAGTTTCACCTTATATCTGAAACAAGGATGAATAAGGAGATAGCGGGTGAAAGCGTAGAAAAAATCAAGGTAAAATCTCCCGTTATTGCTTTCACCTTTCAAATTTATTTATATCGATTGCTGAACATATAGAGCCACCGTGCTGAATATATAGATTCAATGTGGTAAGTATATAGATACAATGTGTTGAATATATAGATCTACCAACTCAAGTGTTAGTAGATGAAGCTCAAGGTGTTAATACCTTACATCCAGGCCGTTAATACCTGATGGATTGTCTATTAATACCTGACAGCAGATTTGCTATAAGCATATTTTCATTTGCTATAATCATATCCGGATTAGCTATAATGATATTGTTTTTAGCTCAAGGGGTATTTTGAAAAGACAAGGTGAAACCGAGAATGTTCTGTTTTACCTGAATTTACCACTTGCTTTCACCCGCTATCTCCTTATTTATCGGCATTTCGACAATTAGGTGAAATCGATGAAGAGCAATGATCTTATAGTGGAATTTATGATACTTTATTGATTAAGAAAGAGGTAAGTTACACAGTATTCCGCTATCGGATGATTCAGGACTGCACAGTTTAGTTCACCCTCGTATCGGTTTAAACTAATTCATCCCTACATAGTTATTTATCCTAATTATTTATCCTAAAACAAACATTGAAAGATTTATTTTCTTAATTTTGTGCTAAAACCAAATAGTAATGGAAGAAAAAGGAAGTAGTATGGAACAAGCGGACAGATATATTCGTTTCGACTGGGCAATCAAGAGACTGCTTCGTCAAAAAGCTAATTTCGGTGTGTTGGAAGGTTTTCTCACGGTATTTCTTGGGGAAGAGGTGAAAATTATCGAGATACTGGAAAGTGAAAGTAATCAGCAGACAGCCGATGATAAGTTTAATCGTGTAGATATCAAAGCCAAAAATGATAAGGATGAGATAATCATCATTGAGGTTCAGAACACTCGTGAACTGTACTATCTGGAGCGTATTCTCTATGGAGTGGCGAAAGCCATCACGGAGCATATCTCTCTTGGTGAACGTTATTATGAGGTGAAGAAAATTTATTCAATCAGTATCTTATACTTCGATATCGGCAAAGGGGATGACTACTTATACCACGGTCAGAACAACTTCGTCGGAGTACATACGAATGACCGTCTTGAAGTGACTACCAAGGAGAAAGACGCATTGGTGCATAAGCTTCCTGCCGAAATCTTTCCCGAGTACTTCCTGGTTCGGGTAAATGAATTTAATAAGGTGGCGGTCACTCCTTTGGAAGAATGGGTGGAGTATCTGAAAACAGGCTGCATCCGTCCTGATACAGAAGCTCCGGGGTTGAAAGAAGCCCGTGAGAAATTGGTGTATTATAATATGTCCAAAGCGGAGCGGCAGGCTTATGATGAACATTTGAGCGCTATCATGATACAGAATGATGTGTTGGATGGGGCGAAATTGGAAGGACGTATGGAAGGACGTATGGAAGGACGCATGGAAGGACGCATGGAAGGTCGTGCTGAAGGACTTGCAGAAGGTCGCATGGAAGTTGCCAGTAACATGAAAAAGCTGGGAGTTCCTGTCGAGATTATCATGCAAAGTACTGGATTATCAGAAAAGGATATAGAGAGCTTATAAGTAATATAGCTATTACGAAACAGCCCTTTATATCAATTTTTCTTTAGCACAATTCATGGTGACCGGTTGATTGGCTTTCTCCGGGAAAGTTCCCTCTGTGGTTTGATAAACAGATTCACCGGAATGTTGCATCCATTTTTCAATCTCCTTCCATGCCTGAATAGCTTCTTCGGGCATGGAACCGTCAGCCTTTGGACCCACATTTGCCAGGAAGTTTCCACCCCAGGCACGTAAAATCACTAGTTTTTCGATTACATCATTTCCTGTATTCATCTGGTCGCTATTGGAGTAGCCCCATCAGCGGCTGGGCCAGCACGGGTCATTGGTTTCAAACCATCCCTCAAAACGTTTGGTTGGCAAAACCCCTTCCGAATCACCGTAATCTCCCGGTTCTCCATTGCGGCGGTTGATAATAATGCCTGGTTGCAGGCGCCGTATTTCATCGTTGGATATTTCACCATGTCCACCGTCGAACCACATCAGGTCGATTCTTCCGTAGTTGGTGAGCAATTCCCGTACTTGGTTGGCTACCATTTTCTTACGATTTTCCTCATGGCTTGCGGATTTGTGTGGCAATTGCTGAATCGGTTGATGATAAACATTCAGTATAGATTTCTCTGAATAATCCCAATTTATATAGTCTGCGTCATAATACCAGTCGGGCGGAGAGAAATACAATCCCACTTTTAGTTGGTTCTCGTGACAAGCCTCGACAAATTCTCCAACCAAGTCTCTTCCGTTCATCTTCTGCTTTACGCCAAAATTTCCATAGTTGCTCGGCCACATGGCATAGCCGTCATGGTGTTTGGCAGTCAGCACAATATATCTGAATCCCGCTTTCTTTGCGGCTTTTACCCATTGGCGCGGTTTAAATCGGTTGGGATTCCATGTGTCTGCCAGTGCCCAGTATTCTTTTGGGGTGATAGTCCCGTCTTCCCACGATTTGTTTGCGTACATTCCCCATGACAAATCAATGCCCCCATGAACGGCTGATATACCCCCATGAACGAACAGTCCGAATCCTGCTTCGGGGAACCATTGGGCGTCCGGATGGGTATTTCTTCTTGTTTGAGTAACCGTTACTCCTGAAGCATTCTGCCCCAGGATGAGATGCTGGGCAGAAGCGACTTCATCCGTTTGAGCGTGAAGAAGTATAAAATTACATAGTATGATGCTCCAAAAGAGAACGGCTTGTTTCTTCATTTGCGGGTGTCTGAATACGTTCAGGCTTATTCATAATTGAATAATGAGGCAAAGTTAAGGATGTTTGAGGAGCAAAATAATAAAAGGAGAAGTCAGTTTGGTTTCCAACTTCTCCTTTTCCCTTTCCAGTATATAATCTTAAAGTGACTATTTGAAAACCATCTTCATCGGTCTGCCTATCCAGACTTGTGGTTGCTCAAGGTTGAAAATAGATGCTATGGTAGAAGCTACGTCATATTGCATCATACTCACGTCATCAAAACGAAGTCCTTTTTTGATATTCTTGCCGGAAATGATGAAAGCAGTTTCCATTTCCTGCATGGTTTTGCCGCCATGACCTTTGTCAATGCCGCCGTGGTCGGAAGTTAATATAAAAATAGTATCATCAAGGATTCCAGCGTCTTTTACAGCTTGGACAATTTGTCCGACATAGGTATCCAACTCTTTGAGTTTCTCATAATAGGCGGGAGTGTCATGTCCTTCAGTGTGTCCGGTATGGTCGGGACCGTCGTAGCAGATGGCAACGAGAGCCGGATGTTTCTCCTTTATATAGGCGGATGCCATATTGCCTAATTCTTTGGGAGTCTTGTTGCAATCGGCAACATGATAATGATAACTCATAGAAAGGGTATCCACTAAGTATTTGATTCCTTCCCATTCATAGAGACAGCCGATTTCCGCTTCCGGGCGGGCGTCGCGCAGCAATTGGAAGACAGTAGGGAAGATTCCGTTCTTGTTCAATACACGTGACGGAAGTTCCGGGGTTTTAGATCCCCATTCGGTGTATCCGTGGAGTTCCGGTCCGGCTCCCATAAACATGGATGCCCAGTTGATGGCGCTGGAAGAAGGAAGTGCCGAGCGTTTCTTTAATGTGTAGGAGCCGTCTTCCATTAGTTTTTTGACATTGGGCATGTCTGCTTTGGGTAGGCTATATGCACCCCAGCCATCCAATCCGATAAAAACAACGTGTTTGGCTTTGTCTTTTCCTTTGGCATTGCAGGAGAAGCTGAGACTGAAGAGTAAAGCAAATGTAGTAAGTAGTGTTAAGAGAGTCTGTCTATTCATGATATTTTTATTTATATGGTTAATGTTTTATTCGTTGTTTAATGAGAGGTCATAACTAACGACAAGCAAAGGTAAGCCTATTTTGAAGGAGAGGCAAATATAATATTAGCAGATATTAATACTTTTTTTCAGAGATACGAAATAAAAAGGAAAAGTCAAGAGTTGGCTCCGCATACAGATATTCTTCTTTCCAGTGCGAATGGATAATAGTTTCCAGTGCGGCTGGAAACTATTATTTAGTATTGATTATTCCTTACTCTTCCTGATAAGAATGATCTCTCGGAAAATCGTCTCCATCCCACGCTTTCTTGGAAGTCCAGGGTTGTGAAGCATCTGTCCAAAAGGGATCGTCTGCGGGAAGACCTAACGGCAGGAAAGCAAGTGATGCCATATATAGGCTTCCATTATTGGTATAATAATCCGAGATGCCGGGTTGTGAACCGTTGAAGCCTAGCGTGAGGAAATCTTTCTCGTTGAAATTGCGATTGTTGCCAAACATTCGTTTGATGACAGCCGTCATGCCGGCACGTACCTGCCCGTTTGATAATTCTTCGGGAAGCCAGTTGCGCCAGGCGAGCAGGGCTAATGTCTGCAAAGAACCTGTGCGGTAAGTGATGGAGCGGCCGACAACCGGCAGTGTGCCTTCGGGGGAAATGAGACGTTCGAGAATCATTCCGAATCGTTGCGCACGTGCTATCGCCTTGTGGTAGTCGCAGCCGGGCATGTTCCATATCTTTTTATGTTTGCCTGCTTCGGTGATGATTTCCAGTGCTTCTATGTACATAGGGTGTATCACGAAGCTATTGTAATAGTCGAAAGCGAAGTGGGGACCGTCCGAATACCAGCCGTCACCTACGTACCATTCTTCTATTTTGCGCAAAGAGGAACTGATACGATAGGTGTCGCTGGGCGCTCCCGCCTTTCGAAGAAACGATTCGACGGTAGCGCTGAACAATAACCAGTTGCTATAGGAAGGGTCTACTCGTCTGAGTAGTGTGAATTCTGTAATATAACGTTGCTTGGTCAGGCTGTCCAAAGGCATCCACAAGGCATCGTAACCTCTCAGGAAACTTTCCGCAATATAAGCGGCATCTACCAATGTCTGTCCTTCCTGACGCCACAACAGGTAATCCGGATTTTGAGGGTCCACTGCATTGGCGTAACTTTTCAATGCCCATTCGCGGAGTTGCTTGCGCTGGATTCCTTCCGACGTGTCATCGTCCGCTAATGACAGCCAGGGAGCCAGTCCTGCCATTAATCGTCCGAAACATTCCATATAAGTCACGTCTTTATTGCGTCCGTCCCAGGTCGGGCTCAATTCGACGAGCATATTTTGTTTCAGCAAGCCCTCACTCATATTGCTAAGTACGGGAGCGGCCATTCGGTACATTACTTCGCACCAGATTTCCCTGTCATTCTTTTCAGTTTTCTTTTTAGCCAGAATGCTTTCTGCCGGAATCAACAGGAGCATGAGTAGTAATAACCAATTTTGTCTTTTCATGTATCATTCTATTTATATGGCAAAGGTAGGGCTATTCCGTTGGCGGGACAAATACAATCTTAGCATTAACCAATACTTTTGCATTTTTTATCTCAAACTGATACTTTACTGTGCGAAATGACTTCCGACGGGGTGTCGTATCTTGATTTGTTATATATTTGCCGGCAAACAAAATATTACTATGAAGAAGAATTGGATGTATGGCAGTGTGATGGCTGCCTTGTTTGCCTTGGCGGCAAGCGGTTGTGCTGACTCCCAGCGAACTGTTGAGTTTCGCGGAATCTGTGTGGATGACTTGCACGGTGAGAACGGGCTCTATAACCCCGGAAGAGGATTCCGCCTGGAAACGGCGGTAGATGTGCTGTATGAGAAAGACACTCCTACGAAAGAGTTGGTGGAACTGTCGGAAAAGTACGTGGCGGACAGTGTTTCGCTTTCCCAAAGTTATTTCTATCTTACCTATCTGATAGGTGAGAAGCTGTCCGAAGAGAATTTTCAAACCATGCAGACGTACTTTGATGAATTGCAGAAGCAGGGAAAGAAAGCCGTATTGCGTTTTGCCTACGAAAGAGATTTTATGGGAAGAGCTGCCACAGGGCCTACCGGAGAACAGATATTGGAGCATCTGGACCAGTTGAAACCTTTTCTGGAGAAGAATAAAGACTTGATTCTGGTAATGCAAGCCGGAATGATTGGCGCATGGGGAGAGTGGCATAGTTCTATTCAAGGCTTGGAGAACTCCGAAGAGACAAAAGCTGCGGTATTGGAGAAATTGCTTTCAGTCGTTCCCGAAGAGAGAAATGTGCAAGTGAGACTGCCTGAGTTTAAGAATCTGCTGAAAGACAAACCGGAACTGTATAAAAGACTTTCGTTCCATGATGATTTTATAGTGATACGTCCCGACAGATGGGATGCCGATATGCACGAAGGAACAGCCAAGTTTGACCAGATTGTGAAGGAATCGCCTTATCTCGTAGTAGACGGAGAATTGCCCTGGGGATTTTGGAGCGTAGGTGCCGACCCCGACAGCCCTTCTGCCGGATGGATTATTGACGGTCTGCAAGCGGCAAGACGCTTGTTCCTTCAGCATTATACTTCCTTGAGCATTATCCATAATTATAAGGAGCAGCATCCCAATAACAGATTTGACGAGAATAACCCGCCCGAATATTCCATGATAGTATGGAAGAAAACAATGATAACGGAAGATTCTCTCCGTCAGCATCATATGCCTGTATCCGACAGTTATTTCCAAAAACAGGACGGAACGAAAGTGAAGCGTAATATGTTCGATTATATACGTGACCATTTGGGTTACCGTATCGAATTGCAATCTCTGCAATTACCAAGCGAGTTGCAAACCGGAAAAGAAAACCTGTTGCAACTGAACTTGGTAAACAGAGGTTTTGCCACTGTGTTTGGAGAGCATCCGGTTTACTTTGTGCTGATTGACGATAAAGGGGAAGTTACGGAATTCCCGACCGAAGCTAATCCGTTGGACTGGCAGCCGTTCCAGCCGGGAGATACGACTTATACGCCGTTGACACATTCTGTTGATTTATCTCTTCAATTGCCGGAGTCGGTTCCCGCCGGGAAGTATAAACTGGGGCTGTGGATACCGGATGGCTCGGAAAGGTTGAAGTATAACTTCCGTTATGCTATCCGTTGTGCGAATGGTGATACGGTTTGGGCGGTATCCAAAGATGGAAAATATGGAGTTAATGTATTGACGGCTGTTGAGGTGAAATAAGATTTCTTTTTAGTGGGTTATTTATTTGCACAGAAGTGCAAATAAATAGCTTGGAAATAGAGAAATGATTTAAATAAAATACTATATTTGCCATTATTACGTGCGGAAAATGTGGAGAATTACACATTTTCCGCATATAAATATGGAAAATATGAAAATTTGTAGAGATATTATTGAGCGTTTGAAGCAATGGAAGGATAGCGAAAACCGTAAACCTATTCTTCTGAAAGGTGCGCGCCAAACTGGGAAAACATGGATCATGTCAGAATTTGGAAAGGAGTGTTTCGAATATGTAGCTGAGTTTAATTTTGATAAAACAGAGGAACTCAACAGTATTTTTGAGAAGACCAAGGACATAAACCGGATTCTGAAAGAATTGATGCTTTTCACAGAAGTGCCCATTGAACCGGGAAAGACACTTATTATCTTTGATGAGATTCAAATGTGTGAAGGAGCGTTGAATAGTTTGAAGTATTTTTGTGAAGATGCTCCACAGTATCATGTGATTGCTGCCGGTTCATTGCTGGGAGTCGCCATTCGTAGAAAGAAGATGTCCGTACCTGTGGGTAAAGTACAGATTCTAAAAATGTTTCCTGTCACTTTTAAAGAATTTCTGTTGGCCTCTGACGAACGTACTTATCAATATGTGGATACTTTAAGCTCTTTGGAGGCTTTGCCGGAAATCATTCTCAATAAACTGGAGCTGGAATATAAAAGATATCTTATCTGTGGTGGTATGCCGGAAGCAGTTACTGCATTGTTGGAAAATAAAGGAATGCAAACGGTGGAGGATACATTACAGAATATTTTGGATTTATATACACTGGATTTCTCTAAATATGCTTCTCCTGTAGATATACCACGCATTGATAGTTTGTGGAGTTCTTTACCTTCCCAACTAGCTAAAGAAAATAGGAAATTTATTTACCGTATTGTTAAAACGGGCGCTCGTGCCCGTGAATACGAAGATGCTTTGCTTTGGTTGGAAGAAGCCGGACTGATTTACCGTATTTTTAATGTGTCAAAGCCGGGACTTCCTTTGAGTGCCTATCAAGATTTGTCTGCGTTTAAGGTGTATGCCTGTGATTGTGGGTTGTTACGTCGTTTGGCGAAACTTTCTCCTGAAGTTATTCTTTCTGGAAATTATAGTTATACTGAATTTAAGGGTGCATTGACTGAAAATGCCATTTTACAATCTTTAGTGTCAGGCAATAATGATGTAATGCCCTATTATTGGAGTTCGGAGAATAGGGCGGAGGTTGATTTTGTCTTGCAGTTTCCTACGATGGTTGTTCCTGTAGAAGTAAAGTCGGACACGCGTATCAGTGGCAAAAGTCTTTCTGTTTACACTAATAAATTCAATCCTCCTTTTAGGATTCGTTTCTCGATGAATAATCTTAAAGAGAATGATGGATTGTTAAGCTGCCCTATCCCGTTGACAGACTGGCTATATAAAATAATCAATCTGATGACAACGGGAAAAAATAAGTGATTTCGAAGCAAGTTTGTACATGGACTACAGGGATTCTGATTTATGTATTATAAATCAGCACCACTGTATATGCCACATAGCAAAGTATCATGATACTTCCCTCTATTCGTGTAATCGTCCGTTTGGCAAAGAACAGCCCGAAGAACCAAAGCAGGATACACGAACCTACCAGCGTGAATAAGTCGAAATTAGTGATTCCGCTTAGGCGGAGCGGGGTAATGCTGGCACTGCATCCCAGTACGAAGAAGATATTAAAGAGATTGCTGCCGATCACATTTCCAATGGCAATCTCGGGATTCTTTTTCAGTGCGGCTACGATGGAAGTGGCAAGTTCCGGCAGGGAAGTACCTGCGGCTACCAGCGTCAAGCCGATAATGGATTCGCTTACACCCAGGTTGCGGGCAATACCCGTAGCTCCATTGACGAATAATTGTCCGCCATAAATAAGTGCGGCGAGTCCGCCAAGGATATAAAGGGTGGATTTCCACCACGGAAGCAATTTGATTTCATCTTCCTCGGCAGGCGGGGCGGGGTGCTGTGCATCACCTGCCACAGGCGTGGACGGAGTACGGGCAATGGCGAAGGTATATCCCATGAAGATGGCGAAGAAACAAAGTAGCAATAAACCGTCTACCCTGTTCAGAATATTCTCCGACGCTTTATCCAAAAAGACATCATTGGCGCAGACCAGCAGGACGATAGAAGAAAGTATGCAGAGCGGTATCTCCTTTCTTAGTGTATTCCGGGTGATGACAATCGGGGCAAACAGGGCGGTGCAACCTACAATCATCAGTGTGTTGAAGATATTACTTCCCACCACATTACCTATGGCAATATCCGCACTGCCTTTGAGGGCGGAAGAAACACTGACCGTCAGTTCCGGGGCGGAAGTACCGAATGCGACGATGGTAAGCCCGATAACGATGGGCGGGATACGAAAGCGTTTGGCTACTGAAGCCGAGCCGTCCGTTAATCCGTTAGCTCCTAAAAGAATGAGGATAAGTCCTCCTATAAGAAACAATATATTCATAATTTTTATCCGTTTGGTGGCAAAGATAATCATTTTGGGAGTTGATATGTCAAAAACAATCCGTATGTTTGCTCTGTTTTAATTAAAAAAGAGATTAACCTTCATTCACTATCTGCGAATAATAGGATATGGAAATAAATAGAATAAAAAGATTAGTACTGGTGTTGCTGGTGTCTTCCTTTGCAATGGGGGCTCAGGCACAGTTGGAACAAGCTGTTAAAAAGATATTTGCCGGAGATACCATAGCCGAGACACATCCCGCTTTGAAGCGGGATTCGGACTCTGCCTATGTGGCAGGCCTGCAAAAGACATTGGAAGAATCCCGGCTCAATGAAGCGAACATGCGCATGGAAATGGAGCAGATGAAACTCCAGATGGCTACCGCCGATTCCGTGAAATACGCTCAGCAACGTCAACGCATCGACTCTTTGCGTCAGTTCACGAAGGGAATACCTGTAGTGGCGGATGGCGATACCTTATTCTATCTTTTTACCAAACGTGGCGGATATACTCCCCAGCAACGGGCGCAAATGACAGGCGCGGCAGTTGAGGAACTGGGAAAACGCTTCAATCTCCGTCCCGATTCTGTTTCTATCGACCATTCGGATATTGTCTCCGATTTGATGTATGGCAATAAGGTGTTGCTTTCCCTTACAGACCAGGATGCATTGTGGGAAGGGGTTTCCCGCGACTCTCTAGCCAAAGAGAGACGGGAGAATGTTGTCTCCAAACTGCATGAGATGAAGGCTGAACATAGCATTTGGCGGATGGCAAAGCGGATTCTTTATTTCGTACTGGTGATTGTCGGACAGTATTTACTTTTCCGTCTCACAAACTGGCTGTTCCATAAATTGAAAGCACGCATCCTGCGTTTGAAGGATACGAAGATAAAGCCTGTCTCTATTCAAGGATATGAATTGCTTGATACCCAGAAGCAAGCCAACCTGCTGGTCTTTCTCGCCAGTGTAGGGCGGTATATCCTGATGGCGTTGCAACTGCTGTTCACCGTTCCTCTTATTTTTATTATATTCCCGCAGACAGAAGGGCTGGCATACCGATTGCTGGGATATATATGGAATCCGATTCGGGGTATCTTTGTCAGTATCGTGGATTATATTCCCAAGTTGTTCACTATCATCGTTATCTGGTATGCGGTGAAGTATCTGGTGCGTCTGGTGCTTTATCTGGCACGTGAGGTAGAGGCGGGACGCCTTAAATTTAACGGTTTCTACCCGGACTGGGCGATGCCGACTTTCCATATCATCCGATTTCTGCTTTATGCATTTATGATTGCGATGATTTACCCTTATCTGCCGGGGGCTAGTTCCGGTGTGTTCCAGGGAATCTCCGTCTTTGTCGGATTGATTGTTTCGCTCGGCTCAAGTACGGTTATCGGTAATATCATTGCCGGACTGGTGATTACCTATATGCGTCCGTTCAAGATGGGCGACCGGATTAAGTTGAACGATACCATCGGAAATATTATAGAAAAAACTCCTCTTGTCACCCGTATCCGTACACCTAAAAATGAAGTGGTCACCGTGCCTAATTCATTTATCATGTCATCGCATACGGTGAATTACAGTACTTCGGCGCGTGAGTATGGTTTGATTATCCACACTGAAGTGTCGATAGGTTATGATGTGCCTTGGCGACGGGTGAATCCTTTGCTGATTGAAGCGGCATTGAATACCCCGGGTGTGGTGGATGACCCGCGTCCGTTCGTGCTTGAAACTTCACTGAGCGACTGGTATCCGGTCTATCAGATTAATGCCTATATCAAGGATGCCAACCGGATGTCGCAAATTTATTCGGATTTGTATCAGAATATCCAGGATAAGTTCAATGAAGCGGGAATAGAAATCATGTCACCGCATTACATGGCTGTGCGGGATGGAAACGAGACGACGACTCCAAAAGATGACCTGAGTAGAAGTAAGTCTTCGGATACTGCTGAAAAGGCATAAATACATCTGAAACAAATAAAGATAGAAAATAAGAGGTGTCCCTTTCATCGCGAAGGAGACACCCCGGGTTGTGTGTTTTTTCACTGAGAGTAGAATTTATTTCTTTCGGGTGACTGTGTAAAGCACATTTCCCTTTTTATCAATCATACGTAAATTAAGTTCTTTCTTGTCGATGGAACAGACAGAGAAACCCGGTTCGGGGCTACAGAACTTGGTGCCTTCAATCGGCTCTACTTTGCGTGCCAGTGAACCGGCCGAATTGACGATATAGTCGATATCGCTTCCGGAGACTCTGATATGCTGGAAGTTATGGATATGTCCGCAAATGTACATATCTACTTTATGTTTCCGCAAAATAGAATCTACACGTTTCTGCATATCCAGGCGCTCGCTTTCATCTTTCGGTGTGTAGGCATAAATCGGATGATGTCCGGCTACGATAATCCAGTCTTCTTTGGCATTGGTCAGTACGGAATCCAGCCATGCCAACTGTTCGCTGGCGTCTTGCTTGCAGGCATCAGGATATTGGTCGGTTTCGTTGCGGTATTTGTCAATGAGCGGAGCCGTATCGAGCCAAATGATGCGGATGGTAGCACCTTTTTCTTCGAACGCTTTCGTGTAGTAACGGGCAGGCATTGACCAGCGACGGCTGACGTTGGTGTAATCCAGTACGGCCTGCGTGTTTCCACGATATTCGTGGTTGCCTAAGACGGGAAACCAGTCAATCATCAGTTCCGGATGAGAGTAGATGAGTTCGTAGTTGGTCATCCACAGCGGGTCGTTCACGCTGCGTACTCCTTCGAAATGATGAATATCTCCGGTGGCAAGTACAAATTCGGGACCGATCTCTTCCGCCATTGTGCCCATTTGTTCGGCGATTGGCTTTTGGTCATAGTAGCCGTTGCGACCCAGGTCATTGGCAATGTAGAAGTTGAATTTCTTGTCAAAAATGGAATAGTCAGCTATCTGTGCCTGGATGACTGTACAGATGGAGAACAGGAGAAGAATGAATAAACTTTTTACCTTCATATTGGATTGGTTATTAATGATTTATATGTTGATTTCTTATACTGGATATCCCTCGTTTTTTTTGTTTTAAAGGAAGAGGGCGTTTCTTTTAAACCAACGCTTCGTTCCTTTTAAACCAACGGGGTGTTTCTTTTAAAGGAACGGATGCTGTCTTTTTTATATCGTTAGAAGTTGATTTTTACGCCGGCATTAATCTTTACACCGTAGTGTTCGGATTGCATGGTGCGGTCTTTCGTTCCCTGATAGTAACGCAACGGTTGGTTCAGCAAGTTGTTGGCTTCGGCATAGAAAGTTGTTTTCAGTTTTTTGCCGAATGTGTAGCTTGCGTTCAGATCCATGTAGTCCACTTTGTCATAGTAGCGGTCGTAGAAAGAACTTTCGCCCATTTCGTCGATGAAGTCGGAAGCGAAGTTGTAGGACAGGCGAATGTTGAGGCCTGCTTTTTCGAAGTAGAGAGAAGCGTTTGCGGTATGTTCGGGAGAACCCGGTAGTCTCAGGTCTTTTTCATTCTCGCGTCCTTCGAAGTTGAAGTTGTTTACTTTGCTGTGGGTATAGGTATAGTTTCCGTAGAATCCGATACATTTCAGGGCGGGGGCGATAAAGCCGAAGTCACGTTGATAACCGATTTCTACCCCGAGAAGATTGGCGTCGCCGGCATTCTTCGGTTGCATGAATTTATCGTAGGAGTTGCCTTCGTATTCGTATCCGCGGCTTGTCTGTGTCACGATGAAGTCGTTGATGTCTTTGTAGAAAATGCCGAGACTTACAAGACCTACACTTTTGAAGTAATAGTCGGCACTAAGGTCGAAGTTGAAAGAGGTGGTCGGTTTCAGTTCCGGATTTCCCAGTGTCAGTTCATTGTCTTTGTTGTTGATGTTGACATTCGGAATCAGTGCCGAGTATTTCGGGCGGGAAAGTGTTTCAGTGAATGAGCCGCGAATCTTGAAATCGTCGCTAACATCATATTTAAGCAGGATGGAAGGCAGGATATTCAGATAATTATCTTTTGCGTCGGGCGTTACGGTCAGTGATTCGGGGTCGCCGTCTGCGTCTAGGGTCAGTTTGCGGCCGTTGTATTTCAGATGTGTGTGTTCGATACGTATTCCTGCCATGGCACTTAGTTTCTTTCCGAAGTTTTGGTCGAAACGGATATAGCCGGCTGTGACGGTTTCTTTGGCTTTGTATTCCCCTGCCAGTTCTTCGAGGTTTTCGGTTTTGGTGAATAAGTTGCTGTTGTTCAGGTCTAATCCGCCTGTATATTCTTTGCTGATAAACGAGCCTGCTTTGTATTTTTCGCCCGGCATATATCCTTTTCTGCTTTGCTCGGTGACATGGGCGAAGCTGTTTTCTTTGAAAGCGTTTTCATTGTCCGCGGTAGGTTCGTACTCATAGAACTCCAGGTCTTTGTCTTTGCTCTTGCTTACTATCTTACCGCCGAAACGAAGTTTGTTGCTATAGAATCCTTTCGCTAGCGGCAACTTGAAGTTCATTGAGAATTTCAGGTCTTCTTCTACGATGTCTTCCTGTTGTTCTGTCAGTTCCTGCAACTTGAAGTCTTCGTTCAGTACAAGCGTGGAGCCTTCCTGCGCTGTGGCAAACGGCCGGCGGATGTCATTGAGGTCTATATCGAATTTTTGTTTCTTCAGTTCATAGCCTAGGTAGCGTTCGTTGGGGCGTTCTTCGGAAGCACGGGCGTAGGAAGCATTCCAGTCCATGGATAATTTGCCGAAGAGATGTTCGCCGCCGAGGGTGAAGTCCATTGTACGCTGACGTTCGAGTCGGGCGTTGCGGTTGTTGGAGCTTCCGGCTTTGGTCTGCAGGCGTACGCTTGCGTTATTGTCGGCTATGGCTCCTTCTTTTTTCTTGTTGACATCTTTGTTGAGGTCTTTCAAGGTAAGACGGTAGCGGTTTTCCCAGTCGTTACGGTTGTTGAAGATGCCTTTGAAAGTCAGTTTGTGGTTGGCGTTGATGTCCCAGTCGAAAGCTGCGGAGTAACTTTGGCGTTCGCGGGTGACGTAGTACTGGCGGATTTGATAGTCCGTCAGGCAGAGAGTACCTTCGGAATCCTGGCCCCATACAAACTCTACGTCGTCCGAACCTGAGGGGGCATTCTGATAAGAAGCGGATAGTATTACTCCCAGTTTATCATGAAAGAAACGGTCGCCGTAAGTGAAGCCGAGGTTTAGCTGCGCTTTTTCGCTTATCCAGTTGTAACCGCTTCCGGCAGTGGCTGCGATGGTGCGTTTATAAGGTGAGTTCTTGGTGATCAGGTTGATGGAACCGCCGATAGCGTCACCGTCCATATCCGGGGTGACTACCTTATTGACTTCGATGGTCTGAATCATGTCGGAAGGAATTAGGTCTAATTGCACGTTGCGGGTGTCTCCTTCGGCAGACGGGACACGGTTGCCGTTGATAGTCACCGAACTAAGGTCGGCAGAAGTTCCGCGGACTTGTCCGAAGCGGGCCTCTCCCTGATCATATTGTACGTTGATGCCTGAGATACGTTTCAGGGCATCGCCTATATTGGAGTCGGGAAATTTTCCGACCTGGTCGGCAGAAACGATATTGGTGATTCCTAATTGGTTCTTTTGCGAATTGATGGCACGGCGTTGGCCCTGGAAAGCGCCGCCTACCACTACTTCCTGCAATTCCAGTCCCTCATTGAGCACTACGTCTTTTTCGAGTGTCTTTCCGGCAGGGATGGTGATTTTCATTTCAACGGGTGAGTAACCTACATAACTGACTTTTACGGTGTATGTGCCCGGTGTAAGATTGGCGAATGTGTAGTAACCGTTGACATCACTGGTCACTCCGGTTTTCAGGTTTTCGATGTAAATGGATGCTCCCGGAAGAATCTGTTTGGAAGTGTCTACAATTCGTCCGCGGATAGTCCCTTGTTTGACTACGTTCACTCTCTCTTCTGCGAAAGTGCTGCCGCTTGTGCTCATCATTAAAAGAGCGAATGAGAGTAATTTTAAAAGTCGTTTCATAAATGTTAGCGTGCGTTAATTATTTGCTGCAAAAGTAGAGGGTTGACGTTTCTTACTTTTTACAGTTCATTGAAGAACGCGTAACAAATATGTTACGATTGTATGTCTTTCTTAGCTTGGCGTGCCTGTCAGTTGCTGTCGGGCGTGGACGTCGTGGTGTAGTGAACGTCGAAACGTCCGTTAGTCAGCTGGTTGCCGTTGCCGAATGTACCGCTGATTATCTTCATGCTTGTGTCAAAGCGGCTTATAAAGGCTGTTCCGTTTTCCAATTCCTTTTCTGCAAACTTTATGTCGGTGATGACAGATTCCTCGCCTTCTTTGGGAGACAAGATGGTGAATCTGATATTAAAATCGGGGTTTACGGCAACAGAAGCAGATAGTTGTTTTTCTTTTTCGTCATAGAAAAACGATTTGCTGGTCCATAATCCGGATTGGTCCCAATTCCGATAACGTCCGCCTACATAGAGCCAGCCGTCTACGAGACATCCGAATGTATTTTCGCCTGTGGTTGTGGCGGGTGGCATTACTGTGACGTCAACTGTTTCGTCATCTATACAGCTCCAAAAATTGATGATGGAGAGAAGAATGAGTATATATTTCTTCATGGTTATTGGTGGTTTTCGTTAAAAATAATAAGATAGTCCGCCGGAGATATTGAGACGGGAGAGGTTGGCATCCTGATTCTCGTCAAATTTGACAGTGACTGTTTCTCCATGATAATGGGATTTCATTCTGAAAAGTCCGGTAGCCAGATATTGTACTCCTATCCCGATTCCCAAATTGGGAGTCAGCTTGTAGTTGACGTTGCTGTTGATAAGAAGCCCGATATTTCCGGCTGTTACTTTTCGTGTTTTACCGAATACCTGACTGTTGTTCCGGAAGAACATCCCACCGGGGCCTGCAGTCATACGAACCTGCCAATGTTTTGTGTTGGCATTGCACATTCCGATTTGAGCACCGATGAAATGAATCAACAGGTGGTCGCTCCCTTCCGAATGACTTCCTTTGGAAGAGAATCCCGTGTAGACAGCTCCGAAAATGAAACGCTTGAGAGGTCGGAAGTAGTATTGCCCGTCCCAGCTAACGCCTTGTGCAAGCTCGCGTTGGTAGCTGTGGGTGCTCAATGTCAGGCTGGGCGTGCCTTTGAACATATTGCCATAGCCGACATGGAAAGAGAACTCATGCCGCTCAAAATTCCTCTGCGCAAAGAGAGGTGTGTGGCAAATCAGTACAATCAATAAAAGAATTGTTCTCACTTGTGTTTGATTCATCTTGAATAAATGTATTAGCTAGTTAGTTTTTACAAAACTAGCAAATAAACTAGACTTTTTCGCAACGTATTAAAACTTTTTGTCCATTATTTAGGGTGCTGGCAAATAAATAGGCTTCTCCGCCTTCTGTCAGGCTGATTCGTTTACGAAGTTCGGCTACCGATGCGGGAAAGTTGCGGACAGTAAGATTTGCTTTCTTGAGGTCTGCCAGGCTCTCTTTTATTTCCTTCTTATTGAAGCTGCACTGGCTGACGATGCGGAATGTTCTTCCGGGGAAGTCTGTAATCAGACTATCGGAAGTGTAAAGGTGACTGTTAGGATGCAGCTTCTTTACAGGATAGGCTGCGGCAATACTGCGGAAGGCACCGGCTTTCAGGAGAGATGTATTCGGCTCATACAGGTAATTCTCCAATGTGTCTGTGTAGGTACATTCGCCGCGTTGTTCCTGTTCACGGGTGAAAACGAAGTGTTGTTCTCTTTGTTCCTTCTGTTTGCCTTGTATTTTCTGTTCGCTTTTAGTAGAGAGGTTCACGCAATGAATTGGAATTTCTTCCGGTGTATCTTGTCCGAGCAATAATAGTAGCTCTTTACATTCGTTATTGACGGATATGATGTGGACTTCCTGCGTATGTTTCAACTCTTTCAAAGCCAGTGAGAGGTCGAGCATGGGGGACAGCTTGACCATTACCAGTTTGGCTTTGCTTAGTAAAAGCTCTTCCAGTTTGGCGACATCCGGTTCGCAGTCGGAGATGGCGACGGTTTTACCGCCGTGCTCGTTGCGGCGGGCAGGGTCGAGGAAGATACAGTCTACGGGGGACATTGCTTTCAGATGGGCTACTCCATCCTCGTTTCTGACGGTTATATGGTTCAGGTTGAGTATGGGAAAGTTGTGTGCTGCAATTTCACAAAGCTCTTCCTGACGTTCTACGTAGGTGGCTGATTTGAGTCCGGCGGCAAGGAAAGAACAGTCTATTCCGAATCCTGCGGTAAGGTCGGTCAGAGAATCGCCTTGCAGGAGAGTTGCTTTGTAACGGGCGGTGATTTCCGAAGAGCATTGCTCCATTGATAGGTGTTTCGGATACCATATATCTTCTATCTCTTTCCACGACGGGATTTTCTCGGCAGCTATTTGGCGGCCTGCTATTTGGGTGATGGCAGTCGGCATATCTACGTCCGGATACTTTTTAGCTTGCAAAGCCAGGGTGCGTACATCATCCGACTGGTGCTCACGAATGAAAAGCTGGGTTTCGGGAGAGATTTTCATAAGGATATGATTATTACATTATATGATGTTGGCATTCATCGTTGAATACCGGTTTATGGTATTACATTATATTTTTGGCGCGCCACTTCACGGCTGCAAAAGTTGAAATGCCACCATTCGCTGGGCAGTGCCCGAAATCCGGCTTCTTTCATTACTTTTCGCAGCAGTATCCGGTTCTGCCGTTCTGTTTCACTCATTTTTCCGTTACGTATCAGTTCGCTTTCCTGGGTGATATGAGCTTCTGCACCCAAGTGGTCTACTTTCGTTCCCATGGGTAACGGTTGTCCCAAAGAGTCTTGAATGCTGATATCTACTGCCAGCCCGTAATTGTGAAGCCCGCCACCATTATCCGGATTAGAAACGTATTTGTATTTAGATGTTCCTTTCACTACATTCCACATTTTTTTTTGTACGGACATCGGGCGGGCAGCATCATAAATAAGGAGACTATACGACGGATGCAGTTCTTTCAATACTCTTTGTGCTTTTATAAGAGCATATGCCGCATCCGGGTGCAGATAGGCTTCCGACAAATCATCGTAAAGAACCTCTCCTGTGAAATTATCCGCTTGTGTGTACATCAGCTTCACGACAAGGCTGCTGTCAAGTTCGGCCACGTCTATCAGTCCTAAAGAATCCATATAGCGAGCCATCGGACTTTTTTCCGGCTGTGGGGCAGGAAGAACGGCTTCACTGACTTGTATGGTATCTATATGTTCAGTCTCTGCTTTTGTGGAATCCTTTCTTTCCTTTGTCCCGGAAATACAGGAACACCACATCATCAGAACACAAAAAGCAGGCAAACAGTGTTTCAGAAATCTCATTGTACTTTTGTTTTTACGGTGGCAAAGGTACTCTTTTTTGCTTTTAGCATTTGATATTCATAACTGCTTTTTTCAGGTTGGCTACTCCTTTCCATACATCCAGCAGACGCAAGACACGTTCATCTTCCGCTTTGCTGTTATTGATAGAAAGTATTTCCGCATAGATTTCCAATAGTTTCTTTAAATCCTTGACAGGCTTTTCAGGAAGTTCGGCAAGCATTGCGGTCAGTAGTTTTTCCAGTTCCCGGTTGTGCAGCGGACTGACATTCATCATCTGTTGCTGTATCAGGTCGGTCAGTCTTTTCAGCGGTCCCCAGCCTGTGTTTTGGTGCGAGCCTAGAATCCTGCCTATGCGTGAGCTGTCTATACATCCTTTGTTTGCACGTTCTATCCATATTTCGGCAGCATAGGCACGGCTGGTCTTGTCGGCCACTAACATGCAACTGGCTTCCAGAAGATAAGAAATCTCATGCCATGTGTGTCTGAACTGATGGAATGTTTCTATCGTAGTTCGGGTCACGTTGACCTCTCTTACTTCATTTAACATCGGGTCGTATATCGCTTGGCAGATGCACCATGCCAATAATGGCTCCGGCGTATTGGGTGCCAGCCATAACAGACGCGGCAAATCTTTTGATATGTCGTCGAAATACTTTCCCTGAGGATAATATATTTCTACCAGCAACGGATGTGGAGTGTGCGGGTGATACTCTGCTCTCTCGTTATTTTTCCCTTTATTGATGATTCGGACGTTCTGCCCTTCCGGAAGATGAATGCTGATTGTAGAGGAAGTCCATTCTACCACTTTCTTAGTGTAATCTATATATGAATGAGATTCCAGATACGTTTTCCATGCGAAGTTTCCGGTCAGAAATTCACGCGGACTTTCGTTGTAGGGGAAGTCCTTAAATTCGGGATAGACCGTTTCCGGTGATTTGATAAGTCCTGCTGTCATCCACCATGCCGGATGCGTGAAGGGGGATTGGGGCGCAGACTCTTTCTCTCCGAACAGGAAGAGAAGCAGATTCCGGTATTCTCCTTCCAGTTCCTGAGTGATGGTGGAGAGTAGTTGAGCGGTGGTTTCATCCAGTACCGTACGCGACAGTGCTATTTGCATATCCTGACTATTAGGCTCAACATCTGCCTGTTGATATTGCTTCAATCTTTGTATGAGGATTGCCGGGTCGATAAACATGGGTATATGCGTAGGCGTGGAAAGCAACGGCAGGCGGGGTTTGTTGCTTTCGAGCATGTCTAAGGTATGACATAGTAATTGCCTGTGCACGCGGTGCTCTATTTGTTTATTTCTTTTTTTGCGGATGGTAAGCGATTGTAAATTGCAGAATCTCCACTGTCCTCGTTGTACTTCATCTTTCTGCACCATTTTCTCGTGCAGGACTTTCAGCTCTTTCCCTTCTTCGGGGAAACGTCTGATTAGTAGCTTTGAATAGTCGACAAGGAAGGTTGCCATCATATCGTCCAATATACCGGTGCGGGAATTTCCACCGCTTAGAATTAATTTATAGGCACGTTGAAAAATGGGCGTCCATTGGGGGACTTGCCCGGCTTCCAGTTGGGCGTCCCATTGTATCAGCGAACTGATAAATTGTTCGAAGTGATACACTTCGTTTACTTCCAACACTTGGCTGGCTAAAAATATCAGGTCTTCGGTAGAGGTGATTTCCGGTATCCGGTTCTCTTCACTGATGATGGGCGGGATAGGCTCATAGGATTCACTGATAAAGGAAGCGTTGTTGATTGTCGGGTTTGCCGGGGTGATGTCAGAGGAGCTGCCTTCCAGATAAGGTTTCAATTCTTGTTTGATGCCGGTCAACATGGTATCTACATAAACGGAAAGGGCTTCTTTCAATGTTGCCGATTCTGTGTCTCCGTAGGTCTGAATCAGTTTTACTATTTTACTTTGGATAGATTCTTCACGGCTCATTAGCCCTTGTGCGGCGGCACAGCAGATGGCGTCGCGGTATTCTTTTCTTTCTTTCGCCAGCTTGTTGAGGATGGCCAGCGTATTTTGATGGACTGCCTTTACGTCCGAAGTAAACAGGACGGAAGTCTGGTTCAGAAATTCTTCTGTCGGGAATTGGGGGTGACTGCACAGGTTCTTCAGCAATTTGAGTATGATATTTGTCGGACGGCTGTGGGGGCACGACAGGACGGCAAATAGTTCCGGTTGTAACTCCAATTGTTCCTCTACGCTGGGAGCGAGTGCTTCGAACATGCCGGCAAACCAACTGCACAGGTTTTTATTCATGTTCCGGTTGACGGCAAGCAGGGATTCTTTCAGTACGCGCATACGGTTCAGTAGTCCATTTTCGATGAGGTATCTGTAGGGATAGTAGGGGGAACCGCCATTTCGGCTATCCATCCAGTTTTGTCCGCAGTCGTATTCAAAGAGGTACCAAATGTGCTCTTTCAGTGTAATTTCCCGTTTTTGCAATATGCTGGTGGTGTTGATATAGTTCACCAGATAGCCTGCTATGGTCTGTGGAGTGGGAGAGACTTTGAGGACTCCCTGCTCCAGCCAGTCCATTAGTATCTCATAATCCATATTATAGAAGTTGCGGGAATCTTTTCTTTCACTTTCTTTGAAAAAGCTATTCAGCCAGGTGGGGACGTGCCACGAAATCAATTCATTCAGTCGTTCGACATTTATACCCCAATAGTATTTACTATATTCTTTCTGAGAATAGATGACGAAGGCGGTAAGGTTGAGAATACGATGTTGTTCGGGAGTGGCGCGTGTACCGTATGTGTTTGGCTCTAGCTGGACGAACTTATTATAATGTTCTTCCTGTTTGTTGAGGCAGGAGACAAGGCTTTTGCGTTCTTCCGGAGTCAGTCCTTGTAGAAAGGGGATGATGGCATCACCTTGTTGTTTTTCTACTATTTCGTTGAAGCGTTCTTCTATGGTCATAATCGTAGGGATTTTTAGAGGTTGTTCAGTGTGGTTATTACTTTCTTCAAGTTGCTGCTTGTAGTCCATTCCTGCAGGCGTTGGCGGAGTTGTTCGTCCGTAACTTTACTGTGGTTGTTGGTGAGCAGTTCCAGATGGAGTTCGAGTAGCTGTTTGAGTCCGGTGACGGGCTTGTCGGGCAATCCACAGATAAATACGGTGAGCAGTTCTTCCAGTTGGCGGTTGTGGAAGTTGCTTCGCTTGTACATGCTTTCGTACACTTGTGTGGTGAAGCGTTTCAGCGGTGCAAGTTCCATGCAGACAAGACGGGCAAGGATTTCTCCTACACGGTGGTTGTTTATTCTTCCGGCAGTGAGCCCTTCTACCCATAATTCTGCTGCATAGGAACGGACTGTTTTGTCGGCAAAGAGCAGGGAACCGCCTAGTAACAGCAAACTCATTTCTCTGAGCGGGCAATGGAAAGAGAGAAGCATGCGCAGAGCGTGGGCAATGCTGCGTTTGCTGTCTTCCTGTGGAGTGCCGAAAGACATATAGCAGGTGATGATTTGTGCGATTAACGGCTCCGGGTGGTTGGGGAAACAGCACAGTAGCGGTTCCATGTAGCGGGAATCATCCATGTTGTATCTGCTGTTGATAATCAGATGTTCCTGCCATAATTGATGGCTGTTTCGCTCGGTATATTCGTGCCATTTGTAGAACTCCAGTTGTAATAGGTGCTTGTCTGTATCGTATGAATTTTCTTTCGGTTTCAGTTTTTTCCATCCGTAATCTCCTGACAGATAGTTGTGTGGCAATGTGCTGCAGGAGAAGGATTTGAATGCTTTGAATTCTGTTTCCGGGCTTTTTACCAGTCCGGCCGTTATCCACGCGGGTTGATGGTTGTAGGGTGATTCGGGTTGAGTATCTTCATCCAGCAGGAAGAGGAAAAGATGCAGGTACTCGTCTTTCAATAATTGCCGGGCAGTGGCGATGGCTTCTTCCTTGTCTTCCATGGCACAGCGGGCGATAGCTAGTTGGAAATCCCATGTATTGGGCTTTGTGCCTGCTTTCTGATAGGCGGCAAGCCGCTGTATAAGTTCTGTAGCCTGTATGTATGCCGGAGTGTGGGTCGGAGCAGAAAGCAGGGGAAGCGTATTGCCGCCTTTGATTCGGCAGATAACGTCTATCCATAGCTTTTTGAAAGGGATAAAGCAGGTTGCGTTACTGTAACCCGGTTTCCAGTCGGCAAGCCGTTTGAAGGCGCGTTCGTCATAAGCGCCCCTGTTTGAATCTATTCCTTTCAGCTTTTCTTCCAGGCGGGTGAACATATTGCGCAGGAATCCCTGGGGAGTAGTGTCTGCCTGTGCCCATAAACGTTGGTATTCCAGCAGGAAAGTAGCAAGAAGGTCTTCGTAGGGCATCCAACTGCTGGCTACGATGTTCGCTGCCCGTTGGAATATGGGCTCCATCCGGCTGAAATCTTCTTCGTCCAGTTGGGGATGGAAAGCGATGATGGCCGCAATCGTGGTGTCCGTCTCCCAGCTCTCTTCCATGTCGAACAAGCGGCTGAGCTGGAACAGGAAATCTTCTTTGTTGGCAGGATACGGGATGCGGTTGTCTTCCCGGCAAATGCGGATGGTTTCCGTAGATGGTTCCTCGGAAAGGAAAGCTGCGGCTGTTGTGGTTGTTTCTGTATTTACAGCTTCTATGTAGGCTGTTTCTGTGTTGTTTGTTTTGTTTATGGATTGTGCGTTTTCTGTGGATTGTGCATTGAAAGTGGCGATAGTTGTTTGCGCACTTTGGAACATTTCCGGTTGATATGCTTGCAGCGTTTCTTGAAGAACGGATGAGGAAGCGTCACCGTATTTTGTGATAAAGCCGGCGGCTTTCTTTTGCAGACTTTCGTCTTTCTTCAGGAATAACTGGCAGAGGGTGATGCAGCATGTTTCTCCCATTTCAGGATGCTGCGCGGTGATTTTTTCGAAGATGGAGTAAATGGTGAATAGCGAGTTCTTGGGACTGGAGAAGAAGAGCGTGGTTGCCCGTTCTACGAACTCCTGATAACAGAATCCGTCCTCAGCCGCAATCTTCTTGAATTGTTGTAGCATTACATTTATCGGTTTGGTATAGGAAGAGGTGAATACTTGCATCATCTCCTCTTGTAGGGATAACAGCTCTTCGGTAGTAGGCTGTAATGTCTCGAAGAATCCGGCAAACCATCCTGCCATGTCTTTCTTGAAACCTCGGTGGAATGTGGTGAGTGTAGCTTTCAGTAGCCGGTTTCTGTCTATATGTCCGTCGAGGGAAAAGCGGTAGAGGGCGGTACTGATACTTTCGTCCTGTGGTGTAGTTCCTTCTTTGTAGGCGCTTTTGGCACTGTCATCCTGATAACTGACAGATGAGTCGTATTCAAAAATAGTCCATATATGCTCTTTCAGTATGATGTCCCGTTTGAGCAATAAGTTGCTGTCGAAAGAATCCTTCTTTTTCGGGTCGCCGGTTGCTACTCGGATACATCCGGGGAGTACGTGTGCAATGCGGCTTGGAGCGAGTTCCTTGAGGTAGCCCATATCCATGAGTGACATGAGTTCTTCGTAGCTGAGATTGAAGTTGTTCCAGCTTTTATCATCATTGATAAAGTCTGTGAGCCAAGTGGGGCAATAGAGCGGGAGCAGTTTGCATATCAGGTCGAAGTTTATATCGTACGCCATATCCATTTCTTTCTTGTTGGCACATACGAATTGCACGGCCGCCAGGAAACGCGCCCTGTCACGGCTGCAAAATGTCTCACTGCTGAAACCTGCAAACCTGCCTTTTATCCATTGCAAGTCCCGTATGACGGGTAGTAACTTGCGCCGCTCCTTCATCGGGAGTTCCAATAATTTCTTGATAAAAGGAATCAATACCTTTTCTTCTATCTCCGGAGTGTCTTTGTAAGCCTTGGACAGCTTCTCCAATTCGTGTTTTAATTCTTCCATTGTATTAATTTCTTTACTGCTAAAATATGTTTGCAAGCTCCCCGTTCTCCCTGATTACTGCTGAACCAGGTGCAGGTGCAACGTTCTTTCTCATTCTCTCTGTCTAAAATGACGGTATGCCTTACTCCGCCGCTGCCTGCGACACGCGCTTCCACCCGGTTTCCGTCATTCGATATAATTTCGACTTTCTCTTCTTCCAGGAGTTTCTCCGCAGCAACCATTCGAGGATTGAGACTCATAATCCGTTCGGTCTTGAAAGGCAGACGACGATAAAAGAAACTGTTTTCATCCAAATCGAATCCCAACAGTCCCATAGCCGCCAGTCGTGCCGAAAGGGAATCTACTCTATCCAGGTCGATATGTTCCTCAATAGCAAAAAGGGTGGGGTTGAACTGTTGGTTGGCATAGCTGTACTTATCCATAGCTTCTATCCATCTTTCCGGTATGTCTTCGAGCAGGGCATCCAAAGCAGCTCCTTCTCCTGAGAAACCGCGCCAACATTCCCGCGAGAGGGAAAGGCTGAAACGAACCGGGCCGAAATAGAGTTGCCAAGTGGTCGATTGCATGGTGGGGTGGACAAAGACTCTCAACTCGTCAGCGAACGGGAGCAAAGGCTCGAGTAACCGCAAACGATGAAGTCCGCCGATGCATACGGAATTTAGACTTTTCACCGGTGAAAAGGCGGGTTTTTGACCACGGACCACTAAATAATAGTCGCATTTTACGGTACTTTTCGGGAGAGTCTGAAAGAGTTGTAAAGTCTGTATGCGATTGAAGGAATAGAGCCGTTCGGCTGCGGATTGATAGATTTGTACTGTAGTCAGTCCCTTTATCCATTTCACGGGGAGAGGGACTTTGCGTTCTATCACTTTCTCACCTTTATTATAGAGCCCCACTTCTTTAGGTCCTACGGACATCACGACTTTCTCTTGCCTGCCGATACCGCCTAAAGCGGAAATCATCCCTGCATTGAAGTCTACATTGGTTGTTCCGTTTTCCAGAAATTCCCCGTCGTGCCCATCGGGAAGCACATCAACTCTGGCATATACGCCTGCACAGTTGGAAAAGCCTTCAAAACGCAGACGGTCGTTTCCTGCCGTCACAATCGGGTCTTTCAGCATCGAAAGCTGTGCCGGTGTCAGATTGAAACTGGATTGTACAACATTGGATAAGGCTATGAGGCAACGTGCTGTCATATAAGGTTGTGTCAACTTCCCCCAAAAGAAACAGGGAGCATCTTTTTTCTCAATTTCGCTGTATTTGGCGAGGAATAGCTCGTCCTGGTCAGCAGTGCGTTGCAATGCGGAAGGAGCGGCATATTGATAAGAGATTGTATCAGCCATAGATAAATAGGATAGGGATTAAATTGTACATTCCCCAAATATAGAAATTTATTTCTTGCAAGAAAAGAAGTTGCGGGATTTACATTACTTTCCGTAGATTTATTATCTTTGTAAACCTCTAGTCACCATATATCATTCACTGGAGATAATTATTATTTATGCTTTTACAAGACTACATTTCTTATGAGTAAGGATTTCTGGATAGGACTTATGGTTTTTATTATCTGCGGTTTGTTTGTAGCTCCTGCTGTGCAGGCACAATCAAGCCTCGATTCCTTATTGGTTGAACTGGATCATGTGATTGTTAAAGAGAAGGAATACACAAGCCGGAAAGAAAATTATTTGGAAAAACTTAAAGAACAACTTCGAAATCAGAATCTTTCCGGAGAAAGCCGTTATTCTATTTATCAGAGTCTCGCGGGTGAATATGAGACTTTTATTTGCGATTCTGCAATAGTATATGCCAATCGTGCGTTGTATGAAGCGGCAGATTTGAAGAATACAAACTGGATGAATGACAGCAGGATACAATTGGCCCGTGGAGAGGCAAAAGCCGGAATGTTCTCCAAAACTCTTGATATCCTGGGCTCCATAGACCGAGCCCAACTGAACCGGCATCAGCTGATTGACTACTATAAGACATATATTGATGTATATATCTATATGATCGAATATAATGACGGATATGACCTGACGGATTTAATTGCCAAAAAGGTAGTCTGCCAGGACTCACTCATTCAGATAGCCGATACCACTTCTTTTGAATATGCTACCAGATATGGCTTCCGTTGTATTGAAACCAGGGATCTTGCCAGTGCCGAAAGAATATTACTGTCCTATTTCCCGAAAGTGAAGCCCGATACAAAGGAATGTGCGGAGATTACGTCGATTCTTTCCTTCCTTTACGAACAGAAGGGAGATAGTGAAAAAGAAAAAGAATATCTGGCGATTTCTGCTATTTCCGATATTAAAGCTTCCGTGAAGGAGAATATATCACTACGTGCTTTGGCTTTTATCTTGTTCAATAACGATGTAGACATCAATCGTGCCAACCGCTATATAAAGAAAAGCTTGGATGACGCCAATTTTTATAATGCTCGTTTGCGGAATATACAAACGGCCAAAATGCTCCCAATCATAGATAAAGCGTACCAACTTGATCGTGAAAAACAACAGAACAGGCTTCGGATCTTGTTGATAACCGTAAGTTTCCTCTCTATTGTTTTGTTGATAGCTATTTTGTTGGTAGTAAAGCAAATGAAGAAGCTGGCAAGAGCTAAACAGCATATTGAAGAAATTAATGCCCGTCTGAACGAACTGAACACTGTGTTGCAGGATGTCAATAAACAACTGAAACAAAGCAACCTTTCGCTTGCCGAGTCTAATCATATTAAGGAACTGTTTATCAGTAGTTTCCTTGAGATATGTACGCAGTATATCGAAAAGTTGGATGCTTTTAAAGGGACAGTGAACCGGAAAGTGAAGGCCGGTCAGGTGGCGGATATACTGAAACTTACTTCCAGAACGGAAAACTCTGCACTTGAATTGAAAGAATTGTATGCAAACTTCGATCATGCTTTCCTGAATATATATCCCACATTTGTGGAGGAATTTAATACTTTGCTTCGGATAGAGGAACGCTATCCCGTTATGTCTGATAAATCTCTGAACCAGGAATTGCGCGTCTTCGCATTGATTAAGTTGGGGATTAAAGATATTAATAAGATTGCCGTTTTTCTCCATTATACTCCACGTACAGTTTACAACTATCGCAGTAAAATCAAGTCGAAAGCCTTGAATACAGACGAGGACTTTGAAGAGAAGGTGAAACTTCTCTGTTCAGATAGCTTCTGAAATTTATTCAGAGGGTAAGAAATCTCTCTCCGAGAAAAAATCAATTTACATTGAGAAATGCGGAACTGTTGTATAATTGGTTGATTATTAGTGGTATATATGGAAGGGTGAACTGTTAATTTTTACCTCGCACTTACTTGAGTATTTGTTTTCTCCAATATCTTCTTAGTTTTGCTTCAGAGAATCTCGGTAAAACTAATTTGTTCAACATTACTAATATTTATGGAAAAGCAGTTAAAAATCAAACGAATCACACAATTTTTTGTGCTGGTGCTTTTCGTACTCTTCTCTTCGCAGGCGTTTGCCCAACAGAGCACGATCAAAGGACTTGTAAAAGATGAGGCCGGTGTGCCTATCATCGGAGCGAATGTGTCTGTAAAGGGCACTACTAATGGAGTGGTAACGGATACGAACGGGCGCTTTATCTTGTCCAAAGTGAAGTCCGGTGCTACCATTGTATTTTCCTACGTCACTTATATTACTAAGGAGGTTACCTATAAGGGACAGGCGGATATGGTTGTTACTTTGATAGAGGATAACAAACTGCTGGATGAGGTGGTAGTCATCGGTTACGGACAGGTGCGTAAAGGAGACGCTACGGGAGCTTTGACAAGCCTGAAAGCGGATGACAAGATCAGAGGTTTTGCCCCTAATACGCAAGATTTGCTGGTCGGTAAAGTGGCCGGTGTGGCTATCACCAGTGAGGGAGGTTCTCCTAACGGAGCCTCATATATACGAATCAGAGGAGGCTCTTCTCTTACAGCCAGTAACGATCCGTTAATTGTGGTAGACGGGGTGTTTATTGACAATCAGGGGTTGAATGGTGCCGGAAATATTCTGAGCACAATTAATCCGACGGATATTGAATCTTTCACTATTCTGAAAGATGCTTCTGCTACTGCTATTTATGGTTCGCGTGCCTCCAACGGAGTAATCTTGATTACTACCAAGAAGGGAACAGAAGGCAAGGTGAAGATTACTTATGACGGAAACGTATCAATAGGTACACCTAAGAAAAAGATAGACGTGATGACAGGAGACGAGTTCCGGGTGTTCCTGAAAGAGAACTATTCCGACCTGAGTATCTATGAACAGATGGCAAAGAAGCAGGGACTGGTTAATACGGATTGGCAGGATGAGATATTCCGTACTACTTTGAATACGGAACATAACCTGAGTGTATATGGAACCGCGGCAAAAGTAATGCCTTATCGTGTCTCTTTTGGATATACCAATATTGACGGTATCCTGAAAACTTCCAAGACAGAACGGTATACGGGAAGTTTTTCTGTTATTCCTTCTCTGTTTGACGATCATCTGAAGATCAATCTGAATGGCCGTGGTATGTATGTCAAGAATCGCTTTGCCGATTGGGGGGCAATCGGGGCCGCAATCGTTATGGACCCTTCACAGTCTGTTTATGATAAGGATAGTCCTTATGGGGGCTATTTTACATGGACGGGGGATGATGATAATGTTATCCAGGTAGCCACGAAAAATCCGGTGTCTATGTTAGATATGACTCACGATGAATCGAAGGTACGCAACTTTATCGGGAATGCGCAACTTGACTATAAACTGCATTTCTTTCCTGAACTGCGACTGAATATGAATGTCGGCATAGATTACTCGAAAGGAGAAGGTATCAAGTATATCTCTGAATTTGCTCCGTCGGATTATATGTACGGCGGCTATGATTCGAGCTGGAACCAGAAGATACGTAATTCATCGTTTGACTTCTATGCTCAATATGCGAAGGATTTTAATTTTCTGGATAGCAACTTCGACCTAATGGGGGGATATTCCTGGCAACACTATTGGCGTGCTGGTGATAGTGTAGGACATCGCATCACGAAATTTGATGCATACGGTGACCCTGTGCTTGTAACCCAGAGCAATTATGAAACCGAGCATTATATCGTATCTTTCTTCGGGCGTATGAACTATAATGTGAAAGACCGCTATTTGTTGACTTTTACTTTGCGTAATGATGGTTCTTCCCGTTTCCATAAAGACAATCGTTGGGCGTTGTTCCCTTCTGTCGCCCTGGCATGGAGGATGTCCGAAGAAGACTTTATTAAACAACTCGGCTTTGTCAATAACCTGAAGTTACGTTTAGGCTGGGGGGTGACCGGGCAACAGGATATTAACCAGGGGGATTATCCTTATATGGCTACTTATCTGCATACAGTGGGCGATCAGGCTAATTATCTGCGTGGATACAACAACGGAGTACCTATTTGGGTATCGCTTCTGCGTCCCGAAGCATTTAATCCTGATCTGAAATGGGAATCTACCATTACTTATAATGTGGGGTTGGATTACAGTTTGTTTAATAACCGGATCGACGGTTCTATTGACTTTTATCACCGTAAAACGAAAGATTTGATTAACGCGGAGACCAAGACAACTGCCGGAACAAACTTCAAGGAGTATGTGGCAGCGAATATCGGTAATCTTGAAAATACAGGATTTGAGTTCGCTATTAACGGACGTCCTGTTGTTAACCGGAACTTTACCTGGGAAATAGGTACCAATTTCGCCTACAATAAGAACAAGATTACCAAACTGAGTGTCGGAGATGATAAAGATACGAAAAGTGTTAATGGTATGACCGTGCACATGGTAGGACATGCGGCTAATATGTACTATGTTTACGAACAGATTTACGATGAAAACGGTAAACCGATAGAGGGGCTTTATAAGGACCGGAACAATGACGGCCAAATTAACGAGCAGGATTTGCGACCGTATAAGAAATCTTCTCCTGATGTCACTCTTGGACTAAACACCCGCTTGAACTGGAAAGCCTGGGATTTGTCGGTTGCAGGACATGGAAGCTTCGGTACTTATAATTATAATGCCATTGCGGCCAATCACGCCGGATTAAGCCCTACCACCATTTATGCAAGCGAATCATTGTCCAACCGTGTGAAAAGCGCTTTTGACACGAATTTCCAGATAGCACAGCCGCTTTCCGACTATTACGTACAGAATGCTTCTTTTTTCCGTATTGACAATATCGTATTGGGGTGGTCGTTCAAGAACTCCAAACGGATACCTTTCAACGGGCGAATTTACGGAAGTGTACAGAATCCGTTTGTCTTTACGAAATACAAGGGTGTTGACCCTGAAGTGTTCGGAGGCTATGACGGGACTTTATATCCTCGCCCGATGACTTTCTTGCTAGGTGTGAATCTTAACTTTTAAATCCATAGAACCATGAAGAAATTATATAATTTACTATTATTGTCCGTCTGTTTACCCATGTTCTTTTCTTCCTGTCTGGGAGATTTGGATACTGTGCCTCTGACAGATGATAAACTGCTTCCCGAAAAGGCTTGGGAAGATCCGAATGCTTATGAACAGTTCCTTGCAAAAATATATGCCGGCTTGACTCTATCCGGAAATGAAGGTCCCTTCGGGCTTCCTGATATTTCAGCGTCCGACCAGGGGGAAGCTACGTTTCTACGTTCTTACTGGAATCTTCAGCAATTGGGGACCGATGAAGTGATCTGTGCCGAAGATAATGAGACCATGCGAGGATTGCAGTTCTGTCAATGGAACTCTAATAATAATTTCGTGGCGTTGAATTATACCCGTATCTATATGAACGTGGCTTATGCCAACGAGTATCTGCGTGAAACAACCGATGAGAAACTGGAAAATCGTGGTGTGGACGATGAGTTAAGGGCAAAGATTGAGGGGTTTAGGGCGGAAACCAGAGTATTGCGTGCCATGAGTTATTATTTCCTAATGGATCTTTATGCCAATATTCCCTTTATCGATGAGAATGTGCCTGTCGGTTCCAGAAAGTTGGATCAGAGAGACCGTGTCTTTTTCTTTTCCTGGATAGAAACTGAGTTGAAGAATGTGGAAGGAAAGTTGCCCCCGGCTGATAAAGAGCATTATGGAATGGTAAATGATCCGACTGTATGGATGTTGTTGGCTAAGATGTATCTGAATGCGGAAGTGTATATCGGAGAAAAACGGTATGATGACTGCCTGACTTATCTGAAGAAGGTACTGGGAGCAGGATTCACTATTGATCCGGTTTATAAGAATATGTTCTGTGCAGATAATGAGAAATCACCGGAGATCATTTTCCCGTTGGTCTATGACGGTCGCAGGGCGACTACTTTCGGAGGTACTACTTATTTGATTGCGGCTGCTTGTAAATCGGATATGAATCCTCAGACTACTTTGGGTTTCTCTCAGGCATGGTCGAATATCAGGGCGAAAGAGACATTGTCTACTCTGTTTGAAGAAGGTGACAAGCGTGCTATGTTCTGGAAACAAGACCGTACATTGGAAAGTTCTGTCTGGTATGATTTCACCAAAGGCTGGTCGGTGATTAAGTATTCAAATCTGAAAAGTGACGGTACTCCGGGATCGAACAGTGCTCATGCTGATACGGATTTCCCGTTCTTCCGATTAGCCGACGCCTATCTGATGTATGCTGAAGCTGTGCTCCGTGGAGGACAAGGAGGATCGAAAGAACAGGCTTTGCTTTATCTCAAGGAACTACGTGAGCGGGCGGGAATATCTCCTGTCTCAAGTGTGGAACTGACGTTGGACTTCATACTAGAGGAACGTTCGCGCGAATTGTATTGGGAGGGACACCGGCGTATCGACCTGATTCGTTTTGGCAAGTTTACGAAGAATTATAAATGGCCCTGGAAGAACGGTGTGTTCAGTGGCGTGGCGAATATTGACAGCAAATATAATCTTTATCCGCTTCCTGCGACAGAACTGACTTCCAATCCTGATTTGAAACAAAATACCGGTTATTAAAATGAAAGAACGTATGAAAACATATAAGAAATATATTATTGGCATTCTATGCTTGCTTGGTATGGCAGCTTGCAGTGATAAGGATACGGAACCTGCATTGACCCGGGTAGTGCCCAGTGCTCTCGATGATTTTCCGTTCGATAATTATGTACTGCAGAATCCGGAAGACGAAGATCCTCTTTTGTTTACAGTGACCTGGACGGAAACTTTGTTTTATCTGGACGGCAGTTCAACACCCATGCCGATAGCTCCTGTGGAATACACTTTGCAAGTAGACAAGGCAGGCAATAATTTTGAATCGCCTCAGACGTTGGCAACCACTTCTTCGCTGGTAGCAAATATCTACACCAAGGAACTTAACAATCTTATGGAAGAGAGTCTGGACGCTATTCCCGGTGAGAAAATGGATATTGAATTGAGGGTTTTGACCAGCTACGGACAGAATGTGGTTCGGGAAGTCGTTTCGAGTAATACGATGAAGCTTGCTGTTACTCCGTTTAAAGATAGAGACCCGTTGCAGCTTGTTTATATTATCGGCGATATGAACGGCTGGAATAATTCTAATACAGACGGTATGTATGTGATGTTCAAGAATAATAGTGATAGCAAGAATCATGTTTATACTTATACCGGATATATGCCGGAGAACTGTTATTATAAATTCCTTCCTGAAGAATCATTGGGAACATATAAGGCATACTGTTTTAAGGAAGACGGTAAACTGGAATATGTGGAAAGTGACGGCGGTGCGCTCCATAATGCGACAGCAGGTTACAAGACTATTACGATCAATCTCAAGGAACTGACTTATACTGTGGAGGATTATGATATATCCGGTGCGAAAGTATGGGGGTCCATAGGGCTTATTGGTGAGTTCTGCGGTTGGGATAATGAACCTCTTATGACGCGTTTCTCTGTTGATAATAGTCATCTCTGGAAAATGGAGATCACTTTGCCGGCTCTTACCGGAAATAATACACACCCAGTGAAATTCCGTGCCAATAAGAGTTGGGACAGCCGTTGGGCAGCCACAGACCCAGAATCTGTTCCCTACGGGAAAACAATCTTCTTAATGGGAGATGAATATGATCCGAATATTATTTTGCGCGAAGGGGGAGATTATCAGGTGATTTTTAATGACCTGACAGGACATTATATTTTTAGGAAAAAAGAACAATAAATTCTGCGAGAACATGAAAAAGATACAATTTATACTCACTTTGCTTTGCGTGCTGGCTTTGTTGCCAGCGTGTAATGACGACGAACAGGGCCGGTTTACCGCCTTACCGTCCGTGATTAGTGATCTTGAAAGTACAGACTATACGTTACCGAAGTTTGTAGAGGGACAGAATCCCTATTTATTCAGAATGACCTGGACAAAAACGAAATATTTTTCGGAGTCGGAATCACCAGTCTATGTAGGAGATGTGGTTTATGAAGTGGAAGTGGACTTGGCAGGAAATGAATTTGAAAATCCCCGGATGATATTTTCCACGCAAGGGCTTTATATGGATATATATGAGGAAACATTGCGTACGATACTATCTGATCTGGCGGGCGAAAATAAGGAGGAATCTCAGGTTGTCGGCATTCGGATAAAGACAACGGGTAACGGGATGGTTGTTTATTCGGAACCGATTCTGATTTCTATCACTCCTTATGTGCCCGAACCCTCTGTCGAGGCTGTATCCGGTATTATTGCGGAACTGGCGGAGGATAATTATCTGCTTCAAAGACCTGCAGGAGAAGATAATCCTCAGCTCTTTACGGTCGGTTGGACGGCTACCGGATTTTACTTGGAAGGGACCGGAACTCCGGTTCCTATACCTCCTGTTGTTGAATATACTTTGCAGATTGATAAGGCTGATAATAATTTTGCTTCTCCGCAGACATTGGCTGTTACTTCCTCGCTTTCGGTAAACATCTTGACGAGAGAGTTCAATAACTTACTGATTGGGCAATTAGGGGCAATTCCGGGCGAAAGCATGAACCTTCAGATCAGGGTGCTGAGTCACTATAAAGAAGGGGGCATGACGAAGGAGGTACTTTCAAATAGTATTAGTCTGTCTGCTGCTCCCTATGTGGAAGTAGATCCGATACATCCCGTATATATAGTTGGGGATATGAATAGTTGGAATACTACGAATACGGACTTTATGATGTTCAAGGAGAATAGTGATGTTCGGAACTACGTTTACACATTTACCGGATATTTTGACGGGAATATCTCTTTCAAATTCGTACCTGAGGAATCATTGGGGACTAATAAGGCTTATTGCCGAAAGGAAGAGGGGACACTGACGTATGCTGATACTCAGGAAGGGAGAATCTGCATAACCACGGCCGGCTATAAGACAATCACAATCAATCTGGAGGAAATGACTTATACGATTGTGGATTACGATGCATCGGGTGCTACGGAATGGGAGGCAATGAGTGTGGTCGGAGCGTATTGTGGTTGGAATCCATCGAACTCCATTGCACAAATGACGAAAATGAACGGTAATCCCCATATCTGGCGGTTAAAGATAGATATGCCTTTTGTTGAGGCTTCGGACAATGGTGTTAAGTTCGTCGGCAATAATGCGTTTGGAAATAATTATGTTCCGGTAGATCAGTGGTCTAATCCGTATGGAGTCTGCGAACTGAACCCGGTGGGCAGAGATGTTAATATTGTGCGGGATAAAGGGGGAAACTTTTTGTTTATCCTCAATACACTGACAGGTCACTATGTGATGATGAAACTGAACGATTAATGATAATGGTCTATTAAAATTTGATAGTATGAATACAATAAAAATATTTTCGCTGCTGTTATTTTCATTGTTGATTCTGAATAGTTGCAATGATGAAGACGAATATACGTGGACGGATATCCCTAATAGTGAGGTAAAACCTGTGACGGCTCATAATAAGGTGATATATGAGGTAAATGTGTACAGCTATTCTTCCGGACATAATTTCAAAGGGCTTGAAAGTGACCTGCCGCGATTGAAGGAACTCGGGATAGATATTCTCTGGCTGATGCCTATTCATCCTCGTGGAGAGGAGAAGCGGTCAGGGACATTGGGTAGTCCTTACTCAGTAAAGGACTATAAGGCGATTAATCCCGACTATGGGACATCGGAAGATTTTAAGTCTTTGGTGAATACTGCTCATGTTATGGGTATGGAGATCTGGTTGGACTGGGTAGCCAATCATACGGCTTGGGATAATGTGTGGGTGGCTGGGCACTTGGATTATTATGCAGAAAAGGACGGAGAGCGTCCGTATGCTCCCGGAGGTTGGTTGGATGTGATTCAACTGGATCATACTAATGCGGAAATGCGTGTCGCTATGGCGGATGCCATGAAATATTGGCTGACGGAATTTGATATTGACGGTTTTCGGTTTGATGCAGCCGACTTTGTGCCTTTGGATTTCTGGAGAGAACTTCGTAAAGAGGTGGATAAGGTGAAAAAGGTGACCTGGTTGAGCGAAGGTTCTGATCCGGCCTACATGGAAGTTTTTGATTATGACTATGCATGGGACTTCGCCACCGCGTTGAAAAACTTCGGCACTGAAAATGATGTACCTGTATTGATTGACGAGTGTAAGAAACTGTTTAATGATGCAGCTTACAAGAATAAAGGGCGTATGGTTTATATAACCAATCATGACCTGAATGCTTACGAAGGATCGGAGTTCGACCGTTATGGAAATAATGTATTGCCATTGGCTGTCCTATCATTTACTATTTATGATATGCCTCTTATTTACAACGGTCAGGAAATAGGAATGAGTAAATCCATGAACTTTGCGGAGCCGGTGATGGTGGACTGGAATCCTGCAAATAAGGTTTATGTTAACCTGTATCAGAAGTTAACCCGGTTGAAACGGACTCAGCCGGCACTTGAAGATGGCGCCAATCGGGGAGCTTTGAAGATATATCCTACAAATGACGAAAGTCTGTTTGCTTACTCCCGTATCAAGGGAGATAACGAAATATTGGTACTTTTGAATTTTGCTCAGGTTCCCAAAAGATTACGGTTTACACAGGAACTTCCTACCGGAAAATTCAAGGATTATCTGAATGGGGGATATAGAGAATTTCCAGCAGGAGACGGTATCTCGCTGCATGAGAACGGATATGCAATTTTTGTAAAATAAAACATAGATATGATGAAAAGAAGTATGATGCAAACTGTTTTTCTGTTGGCTTTTGTGTTCTATTCTTTATGTGCGGGTGCATCCGTAATTCAGGAGAAGGCATATGACATCTGTAAATACGGGGCGAAAGGAGATGGTAAAACGTTGAATACAAATGCTATTAATTCGGCTATTAAAGATTGTGCCGAAAACGGCGGAGGAACGGTATTAATACCTAAGGGAAATTTTCTCAGCGGAACAATTTATCTGAAGGATAACATTTCTCTTGTGTTACGTAAAGGCGCTGTATTGAAAGGAACCGCGGATGTAAGCCAGTACAAATCTTATACTCCTTTGGGTAACTTTAGTATGTTTGATAGTGGTGGAGATGGTGAGAATGCCAACAGTGCTATTGATCCTCATTGGAACCGGGCGTTAATTTTGGGAGTAGGTGTCAGCAATGTTTCTATCGAGGGTGAGGGGGTTATTGACGGGAATCATGTCTTTGACTCGGAAGGTGAAGAGAATATGCGGGGACCGCATACGATTATTATTGCCGAGTCACGGAATATATTGATGCGGGGAATCACGATGAACTGTGCTTCCAACTATGCTTTTATGGCTTATAAAATAGAGGATATGGTTTTTCATGACCTTGAATTTAATGAGGGCTGGGATGGAATACATATACGCGGAGGCAAGAATATAACAATCCGTAACTGCCGTTTTTTTACGGGAGATGACGCTATTGCCGGCGGTTATTGGGAGAATATGGTGATAAGTGACTGCCATATAAATTCTTCCTGTAATGGAATCCGTATGATAATGCCGGCAACGGGACTGACTATTTCCAATTGTACCTTTGCAGGACCGGGGAAATATCCGCATCGTACTTCTAAAGAGAAAAAGCGGAATAATATGCTGTCTGCCATAATTTTGCAACCTGGTGGTTGGGGAAAAGCACCGGGCGAGATTCGTGATATATATATACATGACGTAAGCATTGATAATATGAATAATCCTTTGATGATTGTGCTCAATGAAGGAAATACGGGAGACAATATTCTGGTGGAACGGATGAAGGCTACTCGTATCAACCAGGCGGCGGTTTCAATAGAGAGTTGGAAAGGGGGAACTTTCGGCAATGTGGCATTCAGGGATATTTCTATTAGTTATGAAGGCAATAAGAACCCGGAACTGAAAAATCTTCAAGTCAGTCAGCCGCCGGCAGACTCTCGTCTCTTGCCATGTTGGGGCTGGTATGTGCGTAATGTGCGAAATATGGTTCTTGAGAATGTAGTACTGAATTATCGGGGAGAAGAAGCTCGTCCTGCATTCTGGCTTAACAATGTCGGGAAAGCTGAGTTGATTCAGGTGAATTATACAGGTAGTGAGGATGTAGGTGCTATAATGCGGGAAAATACGGGAACGGTTATTAAAAGATAATGTGAATCGTGAGGATATCCGGATAGCGATACCCTCTTAATCTTAATAATTTATGAAACGAGTAATATGGCTGGTCTTGTCAGTATGTATGGCTTTAGCTTCGTGGGGGAAAATCAGATTACCTTCTATCCTGGGCGATAATATGGTTTTGCAACGTGCGGATACGGTGAATATCTGGGGCTGGGCTACACCCTCCCAAAATGTGACGGTGAAACCTTCATGGGATAACCGGATATATACGACAAAAGCAAAAAACAATGGAAAATGGTTGCTACGAGTACAGACTCCCGAAGCTGGAGGACCTTATCAGATTGATATTAGTGACGGAGAGTTGCTGACACTAAAAGATATACTGATTGGAGAAGTTTGGATTTGCTCCGGGCAGTCGAATATGGAAATGCCGGTACATGGTTTTTATGGGCAGCCTGTAGCCGGGTCTTTGGAGGAAATAGTTGAAGCAAACCAGTATCCGGATATACATATGTTTACACTACCTCCTACTCCTGCAGCAGAACCGCAGGATGATTGTCGGGGAAGTTGGCTGAAGTCAACTCCCGAAAGTGTCCGGGATTTTAGTGCCGTAGGCTATTTCTTCGGCAAAAATCTGAATAAAGTGATGAATATACCAATAGGACTGATTACTCCTAATTGCGGAGGTATTGCCATTGAACCCTGGATGACGGCGGAGGCTATCAGAGAAACAGCCAGTATTAATCAAAAACTGGCTTTTACTCCTCAGGTGCAGACGGAGGCTGCCAATGCTTCTTATCTTTTTAATGGGATGATAGCGCCGATTTGCAATTTTACCAGTCGTGGGTTTATATGGTATCAGGGGGAATCCAACCAACATAACTATTTTGATTATGATAAGTTGTTGGCCTCAATGGTGAACCTTTGGCGGAAAGAATGGAAAAATGAAGATATGCCGTTCTATTATGTGCAATTGGCTCCTTTCCCTTATGATGGGGCAGAGAGAATCTCTTTGCCGTTAGTCATCGAGGCTCAATATAAAGCATTGTGGCATATCCCGAATGCAGGTATTGTTGCAACAACGGATTTAGGACATCCTGCTTGCATTCATCCGCCACGGAAAAAGGAAATCGGGCAGCGACTGGCAGCTCTGGCGCTGCGGAAGACTTATCAGATCAATGGTTTGCTGCCGGACGCTCCAATGATTGATAAAGTCATTTTTGAAGGGAATAGGGCGGTACTTACATTTAAGGGAGTGCCCGATTATAGTCCTGCTGCTGTAGGTAGTCTTGACTTCTATGGAGGTGAATTGAGAGGGTTTGAGATAGCGGGTGAAGACCGTCGGTTTTATCCGGCGAAGGCTTCGCTGATACAGGGACAGAACCGAATGGTAGTGACGAGTGAAAAGGTATCCCGTCCTGTGGCTGTCCGATATGCATTCAAAAACTATCATGATGCGAATGTGATGACAACTGAAGGACAGCCGTTGGTTCCTTTCCGTACGGATCATTGGGATGATGTTTATTGAATCATGTTTTCAATTCTAAGTAGATAAACTAAAAAACTAGCTTCATGAAGAATTTTATTGTTGGTTTATTGTTTCTTTGCGGTTTTTACGCTTGTTCATCCGGCAAAGAGAATATTTCGGAGGTAGATTGTGCACGGTATGTTAATCCTTTTATTGGTAATGCCGATAACGGGCATACTTTTCCCGGTGCGTGCGCTCCCTTCGGCATGATACAGGCGAGTCCGGAAAGTGGGAATGCTTCGTGGCGTTATTGTTCTGGATTTAATTATGAAGATGATGAGATATTCGGATTTGCGCAGAATCATTTGAATGGAACAGGCTGCCCGGATCTGGGAGATATTCTGATGTTGCCCTTTAGTGGGAGTATTGAGAATAATGAATATAAAGCTAGAATAGATAAGTCAAGACAGACGGCCCGACCGGGATATTATGCAGTAACTTTGCCGGATTTCGGGATAAATGCCGAGGTCACTGCTACGGAGCGCACGGCTTTTTATAGATATACCTATCAGAACGATGAAGAGGCAAATCTTTTCATTGACCTGCAAAGTGGCCTTGTGACTTCTCCGCAGGGGATTCGTGACAGAGTGTTGTTTGCAGATATGCAAATGCCTGACGAACGGACTATCATCGGTCATAATGAAACCAATGGTTGGGTACGGCGTCATTTCTATTATGTAATGGCGTTTGATAAATCTTATAAAGTAAAAGAAATGCTTCCTGCTCGGGAAGGAGAAAAGGCAAAACGGTTCGTACTGAGTTTCGATCTGAAGCGGGGAGAGGCATTGCAGGTTAAAATCGCGTTATCAACAGTGAGTGTAGGTGGGGCAAAAGCTTCTTTGCAAAAAGAAAATCCGGATTGGAATTTTGATAAAACGAAAGGAGAAACTTATCAGAAATGGAATACTCTTCTCCAACGAGTGCGTGTAGAAGGTACTGATAAACAGAAAATAAATTTCTATACTTCCCTTTACCATCTGTATATCCAACCTAATAATATTGCGGATACAGATGGTAGATATAGAGGGGCGAATGACAGTGTTTCCACTTCTCCTTCCGGAGAGTATTATTCTACTTTGTCTCTTTGGGATACTTATCGTGCGGCTCATCCTCTATATACGATTCTGGCTCCAGAAAGGGTAAATGGTATGGTAAGTAGTATGCTTGCTCATCATAAAGTGTATGGGTATCTGCCTATCTGGACATTATGGGGAAAGGAAAATTATTGTATGATCGGCAATCATGCTATTCCGGTTATTGTGGATGCTTACCTGAAAGGTTTCGATGGTTTTGATAAGAGGGAGGCTTATAAAGCGATAAAAGAGTCGTCTACTGCCAGTCATCGTAACTCCGATTGGGAAGTTTATAATAAATATGGATATTATCCTTTCGATATAATGACGGCTGAGTCTGTATCTAAAACTCTGGAGAGTGCTTATGATGATTATTGCGTGGCTCAAATGGCTAAAAGTCTCGATGAAATGGGGGATTTTGAATACTTCATGAAACGCTCCAGGTATTATAAGAATCTTTTTGATCCTGAAACGAAGTTTATGCGTGGAAAAGATTCTAAAGGGAATTGGAGGACTCCATTTCACCCCATGCGTTTGTTTCATGCAGGTGAGGTTGGGGGAGATTTTACTGAAGGTAACTCCTGGCAGTATACATGGCATGTGCAACAAGATGTAAAAGGTTTGATTGAATTGCTAGGGGGCAAGGATGTTTTTGCCAATAAGTTGGATTCTTTGTTTGCTATGGAAGCTGACTCGCAAGAAATGGGTGAAGTTCTTGATGTGACTGGCTTAATAGGACAGTATGCTCATGGCAATGAGCCGAGTCATCATGTTATTTATTTGTATAATTACGTAAATCGTCCTTGGAGAACTCAGGAACTGGTACGTGAGGTTTTTGATCGTTTCTATTTAGCTAGACCTGATGGTCTCTGTGGTAATGATGATTGTGGGCAGATGTCAGCATGGTATGTATTCTCAGCCATGGGATTTTATCCGGTGAATCCTTGTGGTGGCGAATATGTGATTGGTGCTCCTCAATTGAAAGAAGTTATTATTGATTTGCCAAGTCAGAAGCAGTTTACGGTAAAAGCCATTAATCTTTCGAAAACGAACAAATATATAAAGTCGATAATGTTAAATGGGGAAGTTTTAGAGGGAGGAATTCTTCATCATTCTGATATTATGAATGGAGGACTATTGGAGTTTATTATGGAAGATCATCCTGATAAATAGGTTGGTGAGAGTTTTGTATTAGTGAAAATAAGGTTTATAAGATATAATATGCTTGATAATTAGCATATTATATCTTATTTGTATTTAGGTATTAAAAATAATTTTTTATAGCTGAATATTATTTTTTACACATAAAACAATTATTCTTTATAACGATTCTTAATTTTTGCCTTCCGTATTGCAATAAAGTGATACTTTTGTTCCTATAAAAATGTTTTAGCGACAAAATCTAAATAAGTCTTATGAATTTTAAAATATAAGGTACAGCCGTTTGTGAAAATCGCTAATATTGTTTGTTTTGTTTGTGTTATCCCATTTTGAGTCAGGAGTGACTTCAAGATGGGATTTTTTTTCTTCTGGGATAGCCCAAATACCACCTAAATTCTATCTAAAATGACCTAAAAACTATCTGTTGATAGATTTTCCCCAAAATAATGTTCATTCTTAACCCATCACTTCTGTTGAATTCCCGTAAACTTGCGACATCAAAATTATTACGACGAGTATTTACACATTAAAAGTAACGCATATGAAAAGTTTAAGCTTCAAAAAAGACCTGGTAGGAGTACAGGACGAATTACTCCGTTTCGCATACAAACTGACGACCGATCGTGAAGAAGCAAACGATTTGTTACAGGAAACCTCATTAAAGGCATTGGATAACGAAGATAAATATACCCCTGACACAAATTTTAAAGGATGGATGTACACGATAATGCGTAACATCTTTATTAATAACTACCGTAAAGTTGTGCGTGACCAGACATTCATTGACCAGACTGATAATCTGTATCACATCAATCTGCCGCAGGATTCGGGATTTGAAAGCACCGAAAGAGCTTATGACTTGAAGGAGATGCGTCGCGTAGTCAACGCTCTGCCCAAAGAATACAGAGTACCGTTTGCTATGCATGTATCCGGATTCAAATATCGTGAGATTGCAGATAAACTGAATCTTCCATTGGGCACCGTAAAGAGTCGTATTTTCTTTACCCGTCAGAAATTGCAGGAAGAATTGAAAGACTTCCGCTAAACTTTAGCTATAGCTTTTTCAGTCGATATTAATAGGTATTAGGGTAAAAAAGAATTAAATGGGATTGCATGGAAAAACTCCTGTAAGCTGAATACTTATGGGAGTTTTTCTATGTAATCTTATCTTTTGACCTATCGATTTGAGGTCAATAATAGATTAACAGTGATGTGTTTTGAGGTGATTTTACACCAATTTAGCCATATTTCAAGGATGGAATATCATAACAAAAAACCTCATAAACGATAGTTTATGAGGTTTTTATTCGTGGACCAGCCTGGGCTTGAACCAGGGACCTCCAGATTATGAGTCTGTTGCTCTAACCAACTGAGCTACAAGTCCGATGTATCCATTTACTGGATGCGGTGACAAAAGTAGTATTTTCTGTCGAATTATGCAAATTCTTTCGATAAAAAACTACGATACTTTATTCTCAAAACTTATATTTGCGTTTCGGATTCTTGGGAAACCAGCCTTTTTGTACCCGTTCTTCCTGTTCGAAAACCTCTTTGATTGTCCAAAAGGAGGAGAAGGCAAAGACGCCAAGCAGAGAAGACAGTATCACATTATCAATGCTTAATGAGGCTATAACACCGACTATACCAAGTACAAGAAATATCCACCAGCATTTTGTACCCCAGTAATATTCGGCCTTTACCACAACAGGGTGAAAAAGGCCGATAATCAAAAAGGTGCAAATTCCGATGAATAACCCTGCCAGGTGATATTCATTTAGAAATTCCATGGTATGCTTATTTCTCTACGCGGATAGGAATTTCCTTCTTGATGCTCTGTTCCAGGGAGATCAATGTCTCGGTTGCCACTACACCCGGTATCTCTTGCATTTTGTTATTCAACAAATCCATCAGATGTTCGTTGTCGCATGCATACAATTTGGTCAGCATGGTGTACGGGCCTGTGGTGAAGTGACATTCCACAATTTCGGGGATTTTTTGAAGTTCTGCCACAACAGATTTGTACATAGAGCCTTTTTCCAACTTGATACCGACATAGGTACAAGTTCTATAGCCAAGGGATTTCGGATTAACATGGTAACCTGAGCCTACAATGACACCTAGGTCAATCAGTCTTTGCACACGCTGGTGAATGGCTGCACGTGATACTCCACATTCGGCTGCTACGTCTTTAAAAGGGATGCGGGCATTCTGGGAGATAATCTCTAGGATCTGCCTGTCGAGGTTGTCTATTCTTTCCATAATAATAAATTATAATTTCCAGTTGTTATCAAATAGTAAGCAAATATAGAGATTTATTTTAATTATTCTTCTTTTCCGAGAAAAAAAATAGGAAAAAGCAAAAAAAAGAGGTACAAACGCTTTGCACCTCTTTCCTTTTTCTATTTAGAAAGAAACTTTCTTATTTCTTATCTTTTTCGATGCTTACCAATTCAACTTCGAAAATCAAAGTAGAGAACGGTTTGATTTGGTTGCCTGATTCTCTTGCGCCATAAGCAAGGTCTTGAGGGATATAAAGTTCCCATTTAGAACCTACAGGCATCATAGTCAGAGCTTCTGTCCAACCTTTGATTACTTGGTTAGCACGGAAAGTAGCCGGTTCGTTACGTTTGTAAGAACTGTCGAACTCAGTTCCGTCAATCAAAGTACCTTTGTAGTTCACTTTCACTTTGCAAGTGTCAGCAGGAATTTCACCCTTACCTTCAGTGATTACCTTGTATTGCAGACCGCTCGGAGTTGTTTTTACACCTTCTTTAGTTTTGTTTTCAGCAAGGAACTTTTCGTTTTCAGCTTTGTAGTCAGCATATTTTTCTTCCAGAGCTTTTGCTTTGATAGTTTCCATAGCTGTACGAGTATAAGTCTGAGCTTCTTCCATAGTCATCATGCCGCCTTTTTCCAAAGTACCTGCGATGAAACCAGCCATGAAGTTGTCTTTGCTGATAGTTTTAGTAGAGTCACCTGCAAACAATTCCTGGTTGATACCTTTCATCATCTGGTTGCTGATTTGCTGACCGATTTGCAGACCTGCCATGTAAGCGATGTCTTTTTTGCTAGTCTTGGTTGCACCTTCGTTCAAGCCTTTGATGAAATCTGCCATGTATGCAGTATCAACGTCCAGACGACCTGTCAGATAGCCTTTCAGACCTTGAGTCTGAGCCATACCGATAGAATAAGCCAATGAGTCGAGATCTGTTTTCAAATTTGCTTTAGGAGACTGAGCTGTACAAGAAGCAAGGCTTGCAGCAGCGGCGATTGCCATAAAAATACTAACTTTTTTCATTTTGCTTTGAAATTTTTTATTTATAATACTTCGAGTAATTCTACTTCAAATACCAATGTGCTGTGAGGAGGAATCATTTCTCCGGCACCTCTTGCGCCATAACCCAGTTCTGACGGAATATACAGTTTCCATTTAGCGCCTTCAGACATCAGTTGCAGTGCTTCCACCCATCCCGGAATTACCTGGTTAACACCGAATACGGCAGGTTCTCCGCGTTGGATAGAGCTGTCGAACAGTGTGCCGTCAACCAATGTACCTTCGTAATGGCATCTTACCTGATCGGTAGCTTTTGGCTTTTTACCTGTACCTTCGTTGATAACTTCGTATTGTAATCCGCTAGGCAAAGTTATTATACCTGCTCTTTTCTTGTTTTCTTCGAGGAAAGCTTTTCCTTGTTCGATGGCAACAGCGCCCATCTTAGCTTCGAGTTCTTCGAAATACTTGTTTACTATTTCGCGGGCTTCCTGATGGCTAATAGCCGTCTGGTTACCTTCCAATACATCTTTGATTGCCTGTGCAAAGTCTTCTACTGAGAGATTCCCAATCCCCATGCTTGATAAGTTTTGACCAATTCCCAGGCCAATAGAGTAACTGAATTTATCCATATAATGTTTTTTGTTGGCGATTGAAAGGCATCACCTTCATAGTTTTAGCTTTCAATCAATTGCAAATTTATGAATCGCAAAAGTACGTGTTTTATTTGAATGATTTAGCATTTGGTATTTAAAAATTCTTATATCCGTGAAAGTTACCCTCTTTTCTTTGGATAATTTATTCTTTCGTTCCGATGATTCTGATTACATTTGTATATCTTAAAACGAACAGAAGGAGGAACAAATATGAAGAATCTGGTAATTTTGACGGGCGCAGGCATGAGTGCCGAGAGTGGAATCAGTACGTTTAGGGATGCAGGTGGTCTGTGGGACCGGTATCCGGTGGAGCAGGTTGCTACTCCGGAAGGATATCAGCGGGACCCGGCATTGGTGATAAACTTTTATAATGAACGCCGGAAACAGTTGTTGGATGTGACGCCGAATCGTGGGCACGAATTGTTGGCGGAACTGGAAAAGGATTTTAAAGTGACGGTGGTAACACAGAATATTGATAACTTGCACGAAAGAGCCGGGAGCAGTCATATTATTCATCTGCATGGAGAATTGACAAAAGTATGTTCCAGCCGTGACCCTTATAATTCCCATTATATAAAGGAACTGAAGCCTGAAGAATACGAGGTGAAACTTGGAGACAAGGCAGGAGACGGAACACAACTGCGGCCTTTTATAGTATGGTTCGGTGAGGCGGTTCCTGAAATAGAGACAGCCATTCAATATGTGGAGAAAGCGGATATTTTCGTAATTATCGGCACTTCGCTCAATGTGTATCCTGCTGCGGGATTGCTTCATTATGTACCGAGAGGAGCAGAGGTGTATCTGATTGACCCGAAACCGGTAGATACACATACTTCCCGTCCGATACATGTGATTCAGAAGGGAGCTTCTGAAGGAGTGGCTGAGTTGAAACAGTTGTTGGGTGTCTGAGCCTTTTCCTGTTCTTATTCCAACTCAGTGGCAAAAATATGATTATTCCGGAGTGTTTCCGAAATTTCGAGTGCAGTGACGCCGCTGCACTCGATTCTTAATATTTTCTCCCAGTCCTCAAAATCCACATTCCATTTGTTGATTTGAGGATATTGTGCCAGAAGTTTCCCGATGCGCTTGACATCGCTTCTTTTGGTGATAGAAGTCCGAAAAATTAAAATCTTATTTTCCATGTTCTTTTAAAGTTTTATGTATGTGAGCGGAACTCGCGAATAGTCACATTGAAATATTGTCTGAAGTTGCGGCTTAATAGTGAAAGGCTGCTAAAACCGCAAAGGCGGGCAACTTCGGTGGCAGAAAGTTCCTTGTCTTGTTTTAATAATAATGCTGCTTTTTCAATCCGGGTGCGTTTGATATAATCCGTAGGTGTTTCCCCTGTCAGAAATGTAAAAACACGATGGAAGTGGAAAGGCGAAAAGCATGCGATACCGGCCATTTTCTGTAAGGAGAGCGGCTGGTCTATATTATTATGGATATAGTCTGTGACTTTATTAATCCGTAATTGGTATTCTTGCCTATTTAGTTCTTTCGTTTCCATATCTTTTTGCAAAGTAAAGGATAATAAGTGCCGGAGAGTTATCCTATCTTGCTAACTTCTCCGGCAGATGGTAATTATCTTTTTTGTCCTATATAGAATACATAACCATAGTATTCTTTATACTTATAATATAGGCTCTCTTCGTATCGCTGTCCGGCAATGAGGTCAGCGGCCGCGGCATTTCCCGAATATTCCTTCAGAAAAGCTTCCTGAGCCGGGAATTGGGGAGCATAGAAGTGTTCTATCCAACAGTTTTCCGGTAAAATGAAATGGGCAGTCAGCGTATATCCGGCTTTCTCCATTTGTGCTATTTTATTCGGAATCGTATCGATTTCCGGATAATTAGCCATCCAGAAGTCTTCTATCTCAGCGGGACGTTCCGGAGTAAACCAGGATGCTTCCGTTACAGCGATGAATCCGCCTTTTTTAAGGAATCTGTTCCATTCATTCATGCCACGTTCGAATCCTATATTATAGATAGCGCCTTCCGACCAGATTAAATCGAGTTCTTCAGCTTGAAACGGCAGATTGTCCATTGAACCGACAATGCCTTTTACTCTGTCTTCGCAATGTAATTCAGTTGCATTTCTGTTGAATATCTCGATAAAATCGGGAAAAAGGTCGATGCCTGTAATCTGTCCTTTCGTATAGTTGGCCAATGCCATAGTCTGTCCGCCTGTGCCGCAACCAATATCGGCTATTCTGGCCTCGTCTGACAGCTCGTTGATGAAACTTACGGCTTTTTGTGTGACTTCGGGACTTCCGGGACCTTGACGTTCTAATAACTTGAAGTAGTTACATATCATTGTAAAATCGAAATCGTGGATTGACTTTAATTCGTTACTCATTGTTTTTAATGTTTTAAGTGTATAGCAAATGGAGGCATACAATGATGCTTATGAGTATTTGGCCATACAAATTGTTTAAAAATTCAAATATAAAAGATAACTCCGGCATGAATATGCCAGAAAACATAAGGGATAATCTGTAAAGAGAGGAAGGCTTACAGATTATTTACAGAACGGAATCCTTACGATATGAAAATGAGTTAAACATCCAATTTTTCTTTTAGTTTGTGGCAAAGATATATTTTTAGAAATAAATGACTATAACTTTTTTAGAGAAAAATACTGTAAGACTGTATTTTAGCAAGAATCGTCAAATATGTACTGTTAATTGGTAATACGTATGATATAAAAAGACGAAGTATTGAAGTAATAATTAAGTATTATTTGTATTTTTGTAGCCTGTTATATAATTATATATTGCATGAAAAGAAACTTTCTTTTTCTCTTGAGTCTTTTATGTATTATAGTGGTGGATGCTAAAAACCATTACTTTAAGCATCTGGGAGTTTCTGATGGATTATCTCAGGTTTGCATATTTTCTATCTACCAAGATGAATTAGGCGCAATATGGTTAGGCACCTCAGAAGGATTGAACAGATATAATGGCAAAGATGTAAAAGTATTCCGTCCGTCACAGGGAAATGAAGGTTTGACGAATAATGAAATCAATGAGATATGTGGAGATAAGAAAGGGAAAATATATATTCGTTCAGGTAATGATCTGATAAAGTTTGATATTTTTAAGGAGCAGTTCACTTGTTTACGTCGGAATGATGTGAGAGATCTTTTCTGTAAAGGAGATACTTTATGGGCAAGCTGTACATCGGGTATCTACTATTATACAGCAGAAAGTCCCGATTTAACTTTTGTAACCCAATTACAGAACGGGGTAGGTTCGGGAGGAGCTTTGTATGTAGATGAAAATACGATATGGACTGTTACAAACCATTTGGTTGCTGTTTCACGTAAAAATCCGTCTCAACAGAATGTATTACTTTCGTTTAATAGAGGTAATCGGTGTATTTCGGGAGATAGTGCCGGAAATATTTGGGTGGGTACTTGGAACGGACTATATAGAGTTTCGGCTAATAAGGAAATAACACAATATACAAGTTCTTCAGGGAAGGATGAATTATCGGATAATCAGATCCGCTGCGTATTGGAAGATGATTTCAAACGTATTTGGGTCGGTAGCTTTCGTGGGCTTGATTGTTATGATCCTGTAACAGATAAATGGAGTCATTATACACGTTATGGTGATTCTCCAAATACATTGAGCCACCACTCGGTTTTATCGCTTCATAAAGATATGCAAGGTAATATTTGGGTAGGAACTTATTATGGTGGTGTGAATGTTTTCAATCCCAGCAAGACAAGTAATCATTTTTATTATGCTGAGCCTTTACAGGAAGACTGTCTGAGTTTTCCTGTTGTCGGGAAGATGACAGAGGACAGTGAGGGGAAACTATGGATTTGCACAGAGGGGGGAGGACTCAATTGCTATAATGCAGATACTGGAATTTTTACCCGATACCAACATCGCGAAGGTGATATTGGTAGTGTGGGCAGCAATACTCTGAAGTCAATATTTTATCGGAAAGAGGATGGGCGATTATATGTCGGCAGTCATCTTGGCGGTTTGTTTGTATTGGATATAAAATCAAATAAAGGATATGCCCTTCATCATATAGAAGGTGATTCTACATCATTGCCACATGAGATTGTGAATGATATTCAAGGATATAAAAATGGGCTTGCTTTGTTAACACAAGGCGGTGCTGTTTTTATGGATCCGGTCACTGAAAAGTTCTCACCACTTTCGGATGATACGGATATCCGAAAACTACTGAGCCGGAAATATGCTTTTGAAACATTCCTGATTGATAGCCGGCAACGTATATGGTTGGCTTTGGCTAATGGAGGAGTCATTTGTGTCGACCTGCCTTCTTCAAATATTACTCAATATGTGACAGATGCCAATAATCCGTCTACGATTGGCAGATTTAAAGTTGTTCATATCTTTGAAGATAGTAAAGGGACTGTTTTCTTTTGTACGATAGGTTCGGGTATATATGAATATTTGGAGAAAGAGCAATCGTTTAAATCTTACAGTACCACCAATCAATGTCTTCCAAGTGATTATTGTTATTATATTTGCGAATCAGTTGAAGATAATTGTTTGTTTATCCTTCATGGAAAGGGACTCTCTGTCTTTAACCGTGAGAAGGGAGTAGTTGAAAATACATATCATCCGTTCAATCAGACTTATAGCCAAGGATCTGCTTTATATTTGAATGAAAATGGGACTCTTTTTATTAGTGGAACTAATGGTCTGGCTCTGTTTCAAAGGCAATCTTTATATGCATCGCTTTCTAAGAATCTATTGAGTTTTGATAAGCTGTTTATTTTCAATCAAGAGATTTATCCTAATGACCGGTCTGGCATTTTGACTGATATATTAGCAAAAACAACGGATATTTATTTAGGCTATCAACAGAATAATATAACTGTTGAATTTGCTACCTTTAATTATAATGATGACCGTAACCGTTTGTTTGAATATCACTTGGATGGTTTTGATAAAGTTTGGACACAAACAACCAGTACGGCAATAGCTTATACGAACTTACCTTCCGGTGATTATACGCTTAGAATCCGGCCGTTGGATAATATAAAAGAGGAAATCGGTTTGAATATACATGTTTCTGCCCCTTTTTATGCGACTATGTGGGCATATCTCTTTTATTTCCTTTGTTTGGCTGGGTTGATGTTTGCTTTTATCCGTTTCAAAACCCGCCAAGCTGCTTTAAAATCCTCTTTGGAGTTTGAAAGGAAAGAAAAAGAGCGCATAGAAGAATTGAATCAGATAAAACTGCGTTTTTTTACTAATATATCTCACGAATTTCGCACTCCATTAACGCTTATTCTAGGGCAGATTGAAGTGTTGATGCAGATGGATTTAGGTACAACTATCTATAATCGTATCCTTCGTATCTATAAGAATGCCTGGCATATGCGGAATCTGATATCAGAGTTACTTGATTTTCGCAAGCAAGAGCAAGGTTATCTGAAACTTAAGGTTGAAGAGCAGAATTTGGTTGCCTTTACCCGCCAAATTTATATGTGCTTCTATGAATATGCACAAAAAAAGGAAATTACTTATCGTTTTGATTATGTCGAAGAAACAATTTCTGTTTGGTTTGATTCCCGGCAACTGCAAAAAGTTATTTTTAATTTATTGTCGAATGCCTTTAAGTATACTCCCAACAAAGGAAGTATAACGGTCGAAGTAAGGAAGGTTACTTCTCAGGCAGTAGTTTCAGTGTGTGATACGGGAGTCGGTATTCCTGTAGAACATATTTCAAAGATTTTTGAACGGTTCTATCAGACGGATAGCGCCTCTTCTTCTTTCACATTAGGAACAGGGATAGGACTGGCGTTAGCTAAGGGGATAATGAATATGCATCATGGAAAAATCGATGTAGAAAGTTCAGTGGGAAAAGGAACTAAGTTTACCTTGTCTCTTCCTTTGGGGAACCGGCATTTTAGCGATGAAGAAATGACTGTTACGGAAGGACAAGAATCTGTTATTATCCCGGAAATTGTTCCAATGCCTTCTTTTGAGCAAATCATAGAGGAAGAAGCAGGAGAATTTGCGATACTGGAAAACACAGAAGAAGAGGACAAGCCTATAATTCTTTTGGTAGATGATAATGAAGAATTATTATCTATGTTGGAAGATTTGTTTTTACCAATGTATAAAGTTTATATCGCACATAATGGACGAGAAGGATTGGAGATGGCACGACAAATACAACCGGATTTGATTGTAAGTGACGTGATGATGCCCGAAATGTCCGGTAAAGAACTATGTTATAAAATTAAAACTAATGTGGAGCTTTCTCACATTTCCGTTATTTTATTAACGGCTCAAACTTCTGCCGAATATATTGTTGAGGGCTTAATGTTCGGTGCGGATGATTACGTAACGAAACCATTCAACGTCAAAGTGCTGGTAGCTCGTTGTAATAACCTGATTAATAATAAAAGGCGTTTGATTGCACATTACGCAGGCAAAACTATCACAGAGTCTCCAGTGACAGAGGCTATTAATGAGAGAGACAAGGAACTGTTGGCGAAATGTGTGAATATTATCAAAACTAATTTTGAGAATCCGGCGTTTGATGTTACCACACTTGCCTCTGAACTGTGTATGGGGCGCAGTAAACTATATATGCAGTTCAAACAGATAACCGGATTAACTCCGAATGAGTTTATCCTAAAGGTAAAATTGGATGAGGCTATGTTTTTGTTGAAAAATCATTCGGAATTAAATATTTCAGAAGTTTCTATACGATTGGGATTTTCTTCTCCACGTTATTTCAGTAAATCATTCAAATCATTTTTTGGAGTTGCTCCACAAACTGTAAAAAGTAAAAAGGAGTAATTGTGATTTTTATTATCAATTTGTGCGTGACTTCTACTGCTATTGTATAAAGAAACTGCTTGGTAGATTATGGAAAGAGGTAAAATGTGACCAAATCTTCCATAATAGGTAGTCGTTTTTTCCATGCGGATTCAAATGCTTGCTTTTTGCAATATTTGTATTTATAGGTGTGCCATATCTTCTATACTTTTACGGTGCTTTAGTTTAGTTTTAATACATAACATCAAAAATAATTAAACACATATGAAAAGCACAAAAAAAAGAATGCCAATTACTGTCTGGCGTTTATTACTATCTTTCCTATGTATATCTCTAAAAGAAAAAGAGAGCTATAATATGGAGTTCAAATTTGCGTTTATTTTATTAATGTTTATCGGACCGTTTTTTACTCTTACTGCCCGTGAAGTGACTTCTTTCAATGAAGGATGGTTGTTTAAACGTGGCCCTTTCTCCGAAGATCCGGTAAAAGTGGTGGATCAATTAAATGAAAAATGGGAAATAATCAGTTTACCACATACATGGAATGCTAAAGATATGCAAGTGAAAGCTGCTTCTTTTTATCAGGGGATTGGTTATTACAAGAAGAAACAGTTTTTTGGTGAGGAATTGAAGGGGAAGCGTTTATTTCTTCGTTTTGAAGGCGTGGGCACAAACACTGAGGTATATGTTAATGGTAAGCTTGTCGGAATACATAAGGGAGGCTACAGTGCATTTGCCTATGAAATCGGATCAGCTATAAAACTTGGAGTAGAAAATGAAATCATGATAAAGGTTGATAATGCTTCTCGTCTGGATGTTATTCCTGTGAATCATAACCTTTTCGGTGTATACGGTGGTATTTATCGTCCAGTATGGCTCATTATAACCGAACAGAATAATATAACAGTTACTGATTGTGCTGCTCCGGGTGTGTATATTACTCAGAAGAATGTTTCTAAACGTTCTGCGGATATTATTGTAAAAATAGGATTGGATAATGGTAGTCTTACTCCAACTGATGTAATACTTGAAAATACTCTTTATACACAAGAGGGAAAAAAGGTATCTTCTCACCGTCTTTCTTTAGAGTTAACTCCCCAAGGAACACAAACTTATTTTTCAAACTTTAAGATAGATAAACCTCATCTTTGGCAAGGACGCAAAGATCCCTATTTGTATAAGATTGTTTCACGTCTCATATCAAATGGAAAAGTAATTGATGAAGTTATTCAGCCATTAGGAGTTCGCAAGTTTGAGATTATTGCTGGTAAAGGTTTTTATCTGAATGATGAAAAGTATCCGATGTACGGTGTAACACGTCATCAGGATTGGTGGGGAATGGGAAGTGCTATATCCAATAAAGAACATGATTTTGATTTGGCACAGATTATGGATATAGGGGCTACAACTGTTCGTTTTGCTCATTATCAGCAATCAGATTACATATACTCTCGTTGTGATTCGTTGGGACTTATAATCTGGGCAGAAATTCCTTTTGTAAACCGTGTGACCGGATATGAGGCAGAGAATGCGCAGTTGCAACTGCGTGAATTGATTCGTCAGAGTTTTAATCACCCTTCTATCTATGTTTGGGGATTACATAATGAAGTATATCAGCCTCATGAATACACTGCCGGATTAACACAAGCACTTCATAATCTTGCTAAGATAGAGGATCCTGATCGCTATACTGTGGCAGTTAATGGTTATGGACGAGCCGATCATCCGGTCAACCAAAATACGGATATTCAAGGGATGAATCGCTATTTTGGATGGTATGAGAAAAAAATGCAGGATATTGAACCATGGGTGAAGGAGTTGGAGGAGAAATATCCGTGGCAGAAATTGATGTTGACGGAATATGGAGCAGATGCTAATATAAGGCATCAGACAGAATATATCGGTGACGCATTAAATTGGGGGAAAGATTACTATCCAGAAACTTTCCAGACGAAAATTCATGAATATCAATGGGGAGTCATAGAAAAGCATCCTTATATCATTGCTTCTTATCTTTGGAATATGTTCGATTTTGCAGTTCCGATGTGGAGCCGTGGTGGTGTGCACGCCCGTAATATGAAAGGGTTGATAACTTTTGATCGGAAAACTAAGAAGGATTCTTTTTATTGGTATAAAGCTAACTGGAGTCAAGAGCCTGTACTATATCTGACTCAACGTCGTAATAATGATCGTGAACGAAAACAGACTTCAATTACAGTTTATTCGAATATTGGTACTCCGACAGTTTATCTCAATGGTCAAGAATTGACAGGTATTCGTAAAGGTTATACTAACGTGCATTATATTTTTGATAAAGTAATATTGGTAAAAGGTAAAAATACAATAAAAGCCGTTGCAACACATAATGGCAAAAAATACACGGATGAAATAGAGTGGAACTATACTGATGAAAAGAAACGCAACACTGACTCGTGTGAAAATAAGAAAGAACATGCTGGCTGGTAATAACCTGTGTTCATTGTAAAATGTTAAACCTTTAAATACAAAAGTGTATGTGAAAAATAAACTTATATCAATCGAAAAAAATAGTTACAAGTAAATATGTAGTCTAGGAATAGCTAGTTTATTTATGAAATATAATGAAATTTGTTTATCAATTATCGTAGATTACTTGAAACAAAAAGTTTAATTGATAATATGTCTAATATAATGAAAATTGAAACATGAAAAAGTTTTTTTATTTGTACCGACAACGATATCTTAGGTATATCGTAGTATTTTTCCTCTTATGGCCATTGATGGCTATGGCTGCTCAAGGTAGTAGTACGAACATAGTTAACCAACAACAAAAGAAACGCAAAATCACGGGGCTGGTGGTTGATAAGAATAAAGAGCCCATTATCGGAGCCAATGTTTGGTTGAAAAATAGTTCCGTAGGTACTATTACTAATTTTGATGGTCAATATACGATTTCAGTTGAAGGTCTTGGCGGAGTACTTGAGTTTTCGTATATCGGTATGAAAAAACAAGAAATGGCCATTGGAGACCAAAAAATAATCAATATCGTTATGGAACCGGATACGGAAGTGCTTGATGAAGTGGTAGTAGTGGGTTACGGCAGCCAGAAGAAGGAAAGTGTTGTAGGTGCTATTTCTACTTTAGACGTGACGAAACTGAAAGTGCCTGGTGCGAGTATTTCCACTGTGCTTGCTGGACAATTGTCGGGTGTCGTAGCAATGACCCGTTCGGGAGAACCTGGTAAAAATAGTGCAGCTGATTTTTACATTCGTGGTGTATCTTCTTTTAAGGGATCTGGTACTCCATTGGTATTAGTAGATGGTATTGAGCGTGATATCGACTTGGTAGATACGGATGATATTGCTTCATTTTCTATCTTGAAAGATGCTGCCGCATCGGCGGTGTACGGTGTGCGTGGTGCTAATGGAGTGATTTTGATTACTACCAAAAAGGGGCAGGAAGGAAAGCCTTCGATTCATGTGCGTACGGAATTCGGATTAACCAGTCCCACCAAGAAGCCTAAACTGTTGGGGTCGGCAGAATGGGCGGAATTATATAATGAAGCTTTTCAGACGAAGTATTATTCGGATGAAGAAATCAGAAAATATCGTGAAAACTCTGATCCAGATTTATTTCCGAATGTAAACTGGTTCGATGCTCTGTTCGATGATATGGCAGAGAGCGAACGTGTGAATTTAAATATCAGTGGAGGTGGTGACATCGTGAAATACTATGTTGCAGGTTCATTCTACAATGAAAGTTCGATCTATAAAAATGCAGGTAATATATATGGTTACAACTCTTCTTTGCGCTACAACAAGTTCAATTTCCGTGCAAATGTAGACTTAAATGTAACTCCTAGCACAGTTCTTAACCTGAATTTGGCGAATATCTATGAGAAATCTTTCGGTCCTGGTTATGGAACTAATGACGGAAGTATTTGGTCTTATACTTTTATGACATCTCCAAACGCATTTCCTACTCAATATTCAAATGGTGTAATTTCCGGTCCGTCTACTGACTCCGGGGCTAATCCGTGGAATATGCTTGCACACTCGGGATATCGTGAACAGTTTTGGAATTCGGCACAATCATTGATAGGTGTCACTCAAGATATTGGCAGGCTTTGGGAACCTCTGCAAGGTTTGACAGCAAATGTGAAATTCTCTTGGGATGCTTGGAATACGACGACCCAACGCCGTAGTAAATCGGTTACTTGGTATCACGCACGTGGCAGAGCCGGAGACGGATCACTTGTTTTCGATGACAATAATAAAGATGGTGTTTGGGATCCAGTTCATCAGGGGAGTGAAAATCTTGCATATGAAATAGGGCGTGATGGATCGATGACGCGTTATTTGGAAGGATCATTGAACTATAATCGGTTGTTTGGCAATAAACATAGAATAGGAGCACTGTTCCTTTACAATCAAAAAATTTATGTCAAGACTCAAGCGGGAGATGCGAATAGCTCGCTCCCATATAAGAATCAAGGTATCGCAGGTCGCCTTACATATGCATTCAATGACACTTATTTCGGTGAGGTGAATGTGGGTTACAACGGTTCTGAGAATTTTGCACGTGGACATCGTTTCGGAGTTTTCCCTGCTGTAGCGATAGGTTGGATGGTATCTCATGAGAAATGGTTTCAACCATTGATTAAAACTCTTGATCTGCTAAAACTGAAAGCTTCTTATGGTAAAGTAGGTAATGATGATATCGGCGGACAGAGACGCTGGGTATATGAATCGACTATAGTTAACAGTGGATCGTGGAATTATGGTGACAATGGTACTCAAGGTGGAACAGGTATTCGTATCGGTGAAGTAGAAAATCTGAATGCTTCTTGGGAAGAAGCTTTGAAACTGAATGTAGGAGTTGAGTTCTCCTTGTTCAATAAGGTAAAGGTTCAAGCTGACTATTTTAAAGAAAAACGCAACGGTATTTTTCTTCAGCGTTCAGGATTGCCAGCTATTGTAGGTCTGTCTACTACTCCTTATGTAAATGTCGGTAAAACGATGAATCAGGGATTCGATGGTACGGTAGAATATTCACAAAAAGTGGGTGAAATCTTTTTAACTGCACGTGGTAATCTGACTTATACCCGTAATAAATTGCTGAACAATGACGATCCGGATTGGGAATATAAATATCAGAATCGCATCGGTAAGCCTTTCGGAAAAGGCGGGGGGATGCAACCATTTGGTCTGATTGCCTTGGGATTATTCGAAAGTCAGGAAGAAATTGATGCCAGCCCGAAACAAAACTTTGGTGCATATCGTGTGGGAGATATTCGATATCAGGACATTAATGGTGATGGAGTGATTGATGCTCAAGACCAAGTAGCCATCGGATATACGAATTTGCCGGAAATTGTTTATGGTTTTGGAGCAACAGCTCAATGGAAAAATTGGGATATTAATGTATTTTTTCAGGGTGTAGGGCATTCTTCCTTCTTTTTGGATGGTTCTTCTATTCGTAAGCCATTCTCTACAGATAATATGGAACGGTCGTCTATTAACAGCGATGTGTATGGAAATGTATGGATGTCTACCAATACGCCCGAAGAAAATGCGAACGTTATTTATCCGCGTATGAGTAACGGCGGTGGTGGAGCAGGTGCTTCAAATAATAATCAGACTTCTACATGGTGGTTACGTGATGGAAGCTTCATGCGTCTGAAAAACTTTGAGATTGGCTATTCTCTTCCTAAATCGTTGTTGAATAAAACTTTCATTAAATCATTCCGTATCTATGCGTCAGGTAGTAACTTACTGACATTTAGTGATTTTAAATTGTGGGATCCTGAGAAAGGAAATGGAGATGGTTCGGGGTATCCGCTGAACAGAGTCATCACGTTTGGTTTTAATGCAAACTTCTAATAAACAGTTGAATCATGAATAAATTTTGGACTAAAACAATTTATATAATGGCTGCTGCATGTAGCCTCACTTTCTCTTCTTGCAGTGATTTTCTGGATAGACAAGAGGACGAAAAACTAACTTTTGATAAGATTTGGCAATCCCGCAATACTATCAAACAGTATTGGTTGAACACAATGTCCTTTCTGCCGAATGAGAATATCAGCAATGTGATAGATAACGATCCCTACCTCGGTGCTGCCGATGAAATTACAGTGGCTTATGACCGTCAATACCGTAAAATAAACTTTGGTTCGTGGAATGCGAATAATGTTCCTTACGATCGCTTTGCAAAATATTATAAAGGTATCCGGGAGTGCAACATCTTTTTGCAGAATGTAGACCGGTCGTCCGATCCGATTTTGACTAAAGACCAGATTGAAGAATGGAAAGTGCAGACTCGCTTTGCCAGAGCTTACTACTATTTTCTTTTGATGCGCGACTATGGCCCGGTGTTCCTTGTAGGTGATGAATTGCTTGATTTCGCGGCATCTACGGCAGAATTGTATCGTCCTCGTAATACTTGGGAACAATGTGTAGATTATGTTGTAGCCGAGATGAAAGCATGCGCCGAGAATCCATCTATGCTAAGGCAAGCCGAACTGGAGAAAATGAATTACGGCTTTGCAACCAAAGGTACTTGTTATGCTGTTATATCGCGCCTGACATTGTACTCTGCACGTGACCTATACAATGGTAACACATTATATAAAAGTGTAAAAAACCCCGTAGTCTCCGAATTTCCCGAACTCTCCGGCGTTAATCTTTTCCCACAAGAATACAAGGCGGATAAATGGTTGATAGCTGCCGAGGCTGCTCGTAAAGTATTTGAAGATGGTAGTTACCAGCTTTACCGTGCGACTTCTAACAATCCCTATGAAAATTATGTAGGTGTAATCAATGAAACGTGGAATAGTGAGTTGATTTGGACTGACAGATATTGTAAAATAAACGATTGGGGATTGTGTACAGTTCCTACCAGTGTAGGTGGTACGGCCTATGGTTCTATGGGTCCTACTCAGCAACAAGTAGATGCTTATGCCATGAACAACGGTCGTTATCCGATCATCGGTTACGAGTCTAATGGAATACCCGTCATTGATCCGCTATCAAATTATAGCAAAAATGAGTTTGAAAAAACGAAATGGACATACCCCAGCAAAGGATGGTCTAATAAAGACAATTTCGATATTACCGCTCCCAATATGTATAAGGATCGTGAACCTCGTTTTTATGTTTCCATCTTCTTTGGCGGAAACTATTTTATCCACGGACAGAGCGGTGCTACTCAGGGCACAATGACTTCATTTGCCAAAGGTGCTAATGGTAACAAGTCGCAAGACTTCCCGAAAAGCGGATACCTTATTAATCGTGTTTACAACCATAAATTAAACTCTGCCAATGGCAACTGGGGTAATATGACATTCCCACTGTTCCGTTTGGGAGAAACCTACCTGAACTTTATAGAAGCAGTGCTCGAATGTAAAAAACGTGGAGTAGTACTTCCCGCAGGTTATGAGCAGGAGGCGATGGATAAATGGGCGGATTTGAGAAGCCGTTCGGGTATGTCACCGATTACGGATAGTTATCCGAATGCTTCTGTAGAAGAGTTGATTGAACTTTGTCGTAAGGAGAGAAGAGTAGAGTTGGCTTTCGAAAGACATCGTTACTTTGATACTCGTACGTGGATGATTGCCGAACAAACCGATAATGGGCCGATGTATGGTATGGACACTACTTGTCCGTTGGAGAAGAATATGGATTCTAGTGAAACTCCTGACGGATTTTGGAAACGTGTTGTATTTGAAACACGTGTGTTCAAGAGTAACCACTATCTCTATCCGTTCTCCCAGAGAGAGTTGGACAGAAATATGATTCTGACTCAAAACTATGGCTGGTAATCTGAATAGTAAGATATATAATAGAATGAATGTGATGAAAAAACAATTATTATACATATCCCTGGCAAGCATGTTATTGACTATGAGTGCTTGTGAAAACGATGGAAAAAATGATTTTCTGAGTGACTTCTCCACCACCATGTACTTCACAAATAGTGGAGTGCAGGAGTTGGGATGTCTCAAGATAGGCGAACCTGCTGATTATAATGTGTATGTCTACAAAGCCGGTAGCGACCTGTCTGCTGTGTCGGATGCAACGGCTACATTGCTTACTGAAGAAGAATTGCAGGAATATAATCAGGCTAACGGCACCCAGTACAAACTGTTGCCCGAAAATTGTTATGAAGCTCAGAAAAGAGTTGATCTACAGTTTGCATCTTCTGAGCTGGTACATGCTTTCCCTGTCGAATTTGACGCTGACAAGATTGATGCGTTGGATAAGAGTGTGGAATATGTGTTACCCTACAATCTGACTTCGTCAAAGCCGGTCAATGAAAATAAAAATATAGTGCTGATTAAGCCGGTAGTGGTTATGCCTACAATCGGTTTCAATAATCCGGATATGGAAGTGGTGACTGTATCTCCATCAGATCCGAAACAGGTGGTCATACAGAAAGTACTTTCTGTACCCTTTCAGAACCGTTGGACTTTTGACTGCACGCTCGCTGTTGATGAGTCGGCAATTGAGAAGTACAATAGAGAAAACGACACAGATTATAAGTTACTTCCCGCAGACCAATATAAATATGATAAAGCCATTTCGTTCAAGGCAGGAAGCAATGAGGCAATTGTAAAAGTAACCATTAACCGTACGGAAGAACTCGTTTGTGGCAATTATATGCTGCCACTTAAATTAGTTTCATGTACACATCCCCATATTGTAGCTGAAGACTCCAAGAGTGTAGCGGCGGTAGGTTACTGTTATACATTACCCAAAATACCTTTGTCGATTGAAATGTTGAGTGCCAACGCAACGACAACTGACGGAAAGGGATTGCCCGGATTGATTGACGGAGTGGGAAATGGTATGCATTATCATACAGACTGGAATGGAAAATATGTAGATGAAACATACAGACACTACATCGATATCCACTTTAAGGCTCCTATTCAACGGATGATGCTCGAGTACTGGACTCGATTTAATAATGCTACACTTGCTCCACAGAGAGTGGTGTTGTGGACGAGCAACGATGGAGTGACGTGGGCGCAATGGCAGGTATTGGAAGGGAATCTTCCCACTACGAAGAATACCAAATACCAGTCTACCTTCTTCAAATCCGAACAGCCATTTAGCTATTTGCGTTTCTCTGTGACCAAGAATTCTGCCGGAGAAGTAGGATCGGCGGTAAAAAAAGACGGATGCTTTAGTATAGATGACTTAATTATCTACGGTCAGTAATTATTTATTTTCAGGAAAGATTAGGACCTGTTTCTGCCATCCGATATGAGATAGGTCCTTATTTTTTTATAAATTAAGCAGATAAGTACCGATTATAAATTAAGTATGACATGAAAAAAAAGTTATTGTATGTATTGTATATGCTTTGCGGTGTTTTATGTAATGCTTGCGAAGAAAGTAGCGAAGAATCATTCGTAGTCCCTTCTCTTGAGGTAGATAGTAAGAGTATGTATTTTGGTGAAGAGGCCGATACCAAAGAAATAGAAGTCACTTCGAATGTGGAGTGGGTAGCCGCTGTAGATGCATCCGGAAGAAGTTGGTGTCATATGACCGTAGAACAAGGAAAGATGATTGTTCGGGTGGATGAAAATACCGATAAGGATATGCGGAGGGCAAGCATTGAAATATCGGCTTCAGAATTAAGAAAGACCATTGAGGTAGCTCAACTTGGTTGGGGAAAAGCCATTTTGGTATCTCCGAAAGATGCCAATGTGGAAGCTATTGGAGGGAATCTCACCTTTGAAGTAACTGCAAATATAGAATATGCCATCCGGTTGGAAGACGGATGTAACTGGGTTCATCTCTCCCCCCAGACACGCGGAGCACACGATATGGTGACGAATGTTGTCTCATTTAAGATAGACATGAACGAGGGAGAAGTTCGTGCAACTACCATTTGGGTGACAGATAAGGATGAAGATTCGGAAATAGAACCGGTCCCTTTCAAAGTGAATCAGAAGAAGCTGGGTGATACCTACGAATCTACCGGTATGGAGGGACTCAAAGAAGACATTAAAGTCTTAGTCTCGAGAGCTGAAGCCAATAAACAACAGTCAACCAATGAAGGAGCAGCAAAAATGATAGACGGAGATATGAAAACGATCTATCATTCTCCTTACAACAATAATGAGGTGACTGAGCAATCGCCAGCTATCCTTACCTACTATTTTGACAGTGCGGTGGATATGGATTATCTGCTATATTACCCTCGGGCAGATGGAGGAACGAACGGTGTATTTAAAGAAGTAGAAGTGAAAGTGCTGTCTAATGCCAACGCTCGCGGAGTGGAGGAATGGCAAATCGTAGCAACGAAAAATCTGAATGGATCTACCAGTGCAAGTCGTATCGACTTCCCTGTTTCCCAGATTGGCGTGACTGCTGTACAGGTCGTTGTCAAATCGGGAGTTAATGAGTTGGCCTCTTGCGCGGAGATGGAGTTTTATAAGAAGAATCCGGATCACTTTGATTATGCCACCTTGTTTACAGATGCAAGTTGTAGTCAGTTGAAAGCTGGTGTAACGGAGCAAGATATCCAAAACTGTACTTATTCTTTCTTCAAGAATATTGCTTATTTCATGTATCATCGAAAGTATCCTCAAGAATTCAGGATTGCAGAGTTCAAAGCTTATCCGCATCCCAGCATTCAGCAGAAGATAAACAAAACCGGTGCATATAGTTTGATGGACAATCCGGCGGGGATCTATGTAACACAGGGGCAGGAACTAGTGGTTCTGGTGGCTGATACACACGGTGAAACTATTACTTTGCGTGTACAAAACCTTGATGTACCTGGTGGAAATGGTTATGGTGGCGATAGTTATCCACTGACAACCGGCATTAATAAACTGAAAATGAGGAATAAAGGACTGGTGTACGTAATGTATCACACTCAAACCCTCGAAGAAGTAGACCGGAAACTACCTGTCAAGATTCATTTTGCTTCGGGACAAGTCAACGGCTATTTCGATAGTCAGAAACACGAAGCCAGTCGTTGGAATGAACTATTGAACAGTACAGTATGCGGGTATTTTGATGTGTTGGGCAAGTATGCCCATCTTACATTCCCGGTAAACCGCTTTCGTACACATACTGGAAGCAGAGGAAAAGAATTGATTGACCTGTACGATAAATTTGTAGAGGGAGAGCAAATCTTTTTGGGATTGAAAAAATACGGAGGTATGTTCCAGAACCGCTTGTATTTCCATGTCGTTTATACTACCGGTGCTATGTATGCCGCTGATAACCACACTTATTATCCTGACGACAACATGCCCGCATTGTGTGATCCGACCTTACTAAGTACCACCTCATGCTGGGGGCCGGCACATGAAGTGGGACATGTGAACCAAACTCGTCCGGGATTGAAATGGGTAGGAACTACCGAAGTAACCAATAATATAATGTCGCAATATATACAGACCGTTGTGCTTAATAATGCTTCTCGTCTGCAAACAGACGGGTGTTACCCTAAAGCCTGGTCGAGTATCATTGCCAGCAAACACTCGCATTTATTGGAAACGGACTTCTTTTTCAAATTGGTCCCCTTCTGGCAACTGCAACTTTATTTTGGCAAGGTGAAAGGGCTTACTCCTACCGAAGCCAATGGATGGGATGGCTTTTATCCTCAAGTGTATGAATATATTCGGAAGAATCCGGATCTTTCCACAGATAGTGAAAGACAATTGGAGTTTGCTTATATATGTAGTAAAATAGCCAAAATGAATTTGACTTCCTTCTTCACTAAATGGGGATTTCTGGCTGCGGCGAGAATGACTGTCGATGACTATGGAACGAAAGAAGTGGTCATAACACAGGAACAAGTAGATGCTGTGAAAGCCCGTATTAAAGACTTGGGATATCCTGAACTGGGGGTGAATATTGAGTATATAACAGATAATAATGTGGATGAATTTGAACATCCGCAATCGGTGAAAGTAGGAACGGCAACCCGTAAAGGAGGAACTATTACTCTGAATGGCTGGGCAAATGTACTGGTATTCGAAGTGATGGATGGTGATAAAGTGGTATACGTGGCAGATGGAGTAAAACAGGTTGCCGGATTCACTGTGACGGGATGGAAAGATAGCTATAAAGTATTTGCGCTTTCAGCTAAAGAACGTATGGAAGTAATTCTTAAATAAACCCTTTATTCAAATAAATGAGTATAAGTATATTTCTGGTGTAAAAGTTGACAACATTGGTATAGCAATGTTCAATGTATGTAAGAAATAGTAGGTAAATTAATAAAAATTAAGTTTGTGATGAAAGTAATATTTGTTTTATTTGCTTGTGTATTAGGGAGTTTGCTCCCTCTAAAAGCACAGGAACTTGTTCCGTCCACTAAACCCAATGCGACACAACAAGCGTTGCAGAAGCGTGGATATGGTATGTTTATTCATTTTGGTATCAACACGTTTTGTCAGAAAGAATGGTCTGACGGTAGTGTACCGGCTTCAGCCTATAATCCGACGAATCTGGATTGTGACCAATGGGTTCGTGTAGCCCGGGATGCAGGTTTCCGTTACGTATTGCTTATAACGAAGCATCATGACGGATTCTGTTTATGGGATAGTCCTCATACGACCTATGATGTCGCTTCTTCTCCAAATAAAACGGATATTGTGGCTGAAGTTTCAAAAGCGTGTCGCAAATATGGGCTGCAGTTTGCTATCTATTATTCGTTGTGGGATCGTAAAGAGCCTTCGTTCCGTGATAAGGATAAGACAAAGTACATCGATTTTATGTGTAATCAGCTTACCGAACTCTTGACGAACTATGGTGAAGTATGCGAATTGTGGCTTGACGGTGGTTGGGCACGTAGTGTAAAGGACTGGGAGTTGCCCCGTGTTTATAAACTGGTGAAAAAATTGCAGCCCCACTGTGCAGTAGGTATTAATCATACCATCCAGACGGCACCGGGAAGCAGAAAGAATGTACTACCGGACTCAATGACGGTGGACAATCGTTATACTTTTCATTATTTTCCTAGTGATTTCCGCCTGTGGGATCCGAAGATTGCCCATCAGAACGATGCTAAGCAATATCTACATGAAGGTCAATCCTATTATCTGCCATTTGAACATACGGTATGTTTAAGTAAGGCATGGAACTGGTTTCAGAAACGTGAACCGCTACCTGTGAGGGATTTGGATGAATTGGAAGAATTATTCTATTGGTGCACCGACAATGGAAATACACTGGTGATGAATATACCACCCGATGAATCCGGACGTATACGTGAATATGAGGCAAATACCGCTATTGAATTAGGCAAGCGCTTGGGGCTGAAGAAAGGAAAACCGTTACCTAAAAATGGAAGATGTATTTCTATGAATCAAGCTGCGGAAGCTACATCTGTATATAAAGACGATTCACGTTTTACGGCGGATAAGGCTGTCGACGGTGGTATGCAAACTCGTTGGGCGGCAGCAGTGAATGACACATTGCCTACACTTACCATTGCATTGGACGCGACAAAGCCATTTAATAAAATAGCTATTTTTGAATATTGTGATACACGTAGTGGAGGTGATGGTTTTTCGAATTATCGAAAAAATAGGATTCAGGCCTATCGGATTGAAATCATGCAAGATGGTGAATGGATACCTGTTTATGTGAGTGATGAGCCAATGGGAGACTGTAAAATTATTCGCTTCCCGTGTCATTATCGTACTTCAAATATCCGATTGAAGGTTACCCGTGCCGTTGCTCCCCCTTCCATCTATGAGTTCAGTGTAATTGATAATTCGGACAAGAAGAAATAATATAGAATAGTTTGTAAGAATATGAGAGAAGTATCAATAGGCAAGCAAGGCAAAACGCTTTTGTTTGTTTTGGGATTATTTGTGCTGTTTTGCCCTTCTTCAATGAAGGCCATCCCATCCTTTGGGCAGTATCAAATGGAGTGCTCAGCAAAGCAAAAATCAATTCTTGGTGTACAGAGAATAAATCCGACTACAGTAGAAGTCTTATTCTCCGACAATCACAGGATGTCCTTCGATTTTTATGGAGATAATATATTTCGGATATTTCAAGATAATTCGGGGGGGATTATCAGGGATCCTAAAGCTAAACCTGAAGCGCAGATATTAGTCGACAATCCTCGAAAAATGCCGTTTAAGCTGGATTTGGAAGAGAATAACGATTTTGTCTTTTTGACTACAGAAAAGGTAAAGGTTCAACTGGATAAAAAGACCTCTTTACTCAAGGTGATTAATTTGTTGACTAACACTGTTGTAGTGGAAGAAATCGAAGCACCGCTTTTTGAGAAAGGAAAAGTAATCTTGACCTTGAAGGAGAATCCACAAGAATACTTCTACGGTGGAGGTGTCCAGAACGGACGTTTCTCCCACAAGGGCAAAGTGATTTCCATCGAAAACCAGAATAGCTGGACAGACGGGGGAGTTGCATCACCCACTCCTTATTACTGGTCTACGAATGGGTATGGCGTGATGTGGTACACATTTAAAAAAGGAAAATACGATTTCGGCGCTTCTGAACAGGGAAAGGTTAAGTTATATCACGAGTCAGACTATTTGGATGTATTCTATATGATTAACGACGGAGCGGTAGCCTTGTTGAATGACTTCTATCAACTGACGGGAAACCCTGTTCTGTTGCCTAAGTTCGGATTCTATCAGGGACACCTGAATGCCTATAATCGCGACTACTGGACAGAAAATGAGAAAGGTATCCTGTTTGAAGACGGCAAACGTTATAAAGAAAGCCAGAAAGATAACGGCGGAATCAAAGAATCGCTGAACGGAGAAAAGAACAACTACCAATTTTCCGCACGTGCAGTAATCGACCGTTATAAGAAACAGGATATGCCGTTAGGCTGGCTGCTCCCGAACGACGGCTATGGAGCCGGATACGGACAGACGGAAACACTGGATGGAAACATACAAAACCTGAAAAGCCTGGGCGATTATGCCCGTCAGAACGGAGTGGAAATCGGACTATGGACACAGTCGGACCTGCACCCGAAAGAAGGAGTGAGCGCTTTACTGCAAAGAGATATTGTGAAAGAAGTAAGAGATGCCGGAGTGCGAGTGTTGAAAACTGACGTAGCCTGGGTAGGTGCCGGCTATTCTTTCGGATTGAACGGGGTAGCTGACGTAGGACATATTATGCCTTACTACGGAAGTGATGCCCGACCGTTTATCATCTCCCTTGACGGCTGGGCAGGAACACAACGTTATGCCGGAATTTGGTCGGGCGACCAGACAGGTGGCGTATGGGAATATATCCGCTTCCACATCCCGACCTATATAGGTTCGGGACTGTCGGGACAACCGAACATCACCTCTGATATGGACGGTATCTTCGGTGGCAAGAATTTGCAGGTGAACACCCGTGACTTCCAATGGAAAACCTTTACTCCAATGGAGTTGAACATGGACGGCTGGGGATCGAATGAAAAATATCCGCATGCATTGGGAGAACCGGCTACTTCCATTAACCGCTGGTATCTGAAACTGAAATCGGAACTGATGCCTTATGCTTACAGCATTGCTAAAGAAGCTGTAGACGGTATGCCGATGATAAGAGCCATGTTTTTGGAATATCCGAACTCCTATACTCAAGGCACTGCCACGCAATATCAATATCTCTACGGCCCCTATTTCCTGGTTGCTCCTATTTATCAGACAACTAAAGCAGATGAGCAGGGAAATGATATCCGCAACGGCATTTACTTGCCCGAGGGTAGTACATGGATTGATTATTTTACAGGCGAGAAATACGAAGGAAACTGCATTCTCAATAATTTTGCAACTCCTCTCTGGAAACTCCCCGTATTCGTGAAGAACGGAGCAATTATTCCGCTGACGAATCCTAATAATAATGTAAGTGAAATCAATAAAGGCATCCGTATCTATGAGCTTTATCCGTATGGCAAGAGCACTTTTACCGAATATGACGATGACGGAGTAACCGAAGAATATAAACGGGGAAAAGGAGTGACAACGGATATAGAATCCGAAGTTGACAGCAAGAATAACGTCACTGTTACCATTTATCCTGCTAAAGGTGATTTTACAGGTTTTGTGAAAGAAAAGGCTACTGAATTCAGAATCAACGTCACTGCACAGCCGAAGAAAGTAACGGCACAACTGGGAAAGAAAAAAGTGAAACTGACAAAGGCCACCTCGAAAGATGAATTTGAGAAAAGTGAAAACGTATTCTTCTATGATGAAGCTCCCAATTTGAATCGGTTTGCTACCAAAGGAAGTGAGTTTGAAAAAGTAGTTATCACCAAGAATCCACAGCTTCTGGTGAAACTGGCTACTACTGATATTACGGCGAATACAACGGTTTTGCGTATCGAAGAATTCCGATTTGCTCCCGAAGACCAGCACCGGATAACTGCCGGAACTCTAGCTGCTCCTATTGCCCGGGTTACTGCCGGCAACACAGAAGCTTATACGCTAAAACCGACATGGGATAAAGTGGCTAATGCCGATTTCTATGAGATAGACTTTATGAATATGCTATATACTACGATTAAGGATACGGAACTGATGTTTGAGGACCTGGCTCCCGAAACTCCTTACTCGTTTAAGATACGTGCAGTCAATAAAGACGGAGTTTCCGACTGGGCCGAGTTCGGCGCTACAACCAAATCCGATCCGCTGGAATTTGCCATCCGTGGTATCAAGGGCGAATGTACGGCTGCCTCGCAAGGGAGAGTAGGAGTGAAGCGTCTGTTCGACTTAGTAGAATCAGGTGACATCTGGCATACGAAATACGGAGAGAAAGCCGTTCCGTTCGAACTGGTTATGGACTTGGTGACCGTCAACCAACTGGATAAGTTCCACTATCTGCCGCGTACAAACGCCGGTAACGGAACATTACTGAAAGGAACCGTTTCTTATAGCATGAATAAAGAGCAGTGGACGGAAGCCGGAACATTTGAATGGCAACGCAACGATGATGTGAAGATATTCGATTTCGCAAATCATCCTACCGCCCGTTATATCAAGTTAGCTGTTACCGAAGCTGTCGGCAACTACGGCTCGGGCAAAGAAATCTATGTATTCAAAGTACCTGGAACAGAGAGTTATCTCCAAGGGGATATCAATGTCGATGGTAAGATTGACGGCAATGACTTGACATCATATACCAACTACACAGGACTGAGAAAGGGTGACTCCGATTTCGAAGGATACATCAGCAATGGTGATATCAATAGAAATGGGCTGATTGACGCTTATGATATTTCGGTGGTTGCCACGCAGCTTGAAGGTGGTGTTGATAACCGCGGAAACGGGAAAGTGAACGGTGCGCTTGAAATCAGCACCCCGAAACAAATATATGACAAAGACGAGATTATTGAAATTCAAGTGAAAGGTGCCGACTTGTGTGCTGTCAACGCATTCAGCTTTGCTTTGCCTTATGACCAGCAGGATTATGAGTTTGTCGGGGTTGAATTACAGAACATGAATGCAATGGAGAATTTGACTTACGACCGTCTTCACACCAATGGCTCAAAAGCCCTGTATCCTACTTTCGTCAATGTAGGAAACAAGAAGACTCTTGAAGGAACCGCTGACTTATGCCTTTTGAAGCTTAAGGCAAAACGTAAATTGAAATTCGATCTGAAAATCATTGATGGCTTGTTAGTAGATAAGAAATTGAATACTCATAAACTGGGTATTCACTGATTGGGTTAGTTAGTAGAATTGTTCAGAAAGCTGCTCTTTTCTTTCTTTATGGAAGATAAGGGCAGCTTAAACGGAAAATATAACTCTCCTTAATCTATAAAGCCTGTTATCTTTGTCTTGAAAAATATAGTATTTATGAAGAAATTACTCTTAACCCTTGCCCTATGCATGGGCTATTTGTGTACTACAGTTGCGCAGACATTTATTAAAACCGAAGTGAAGCAGTCGATGCGGCGGGTGGCCGACTGGCAGATTGCTCATTACAACAAAGCAGTTTATGGTGACCTCAACTGGGTGAATGCCACTTTCTATCTGGGACTTGTCCACTGGGCTGCGATAGCCGAACAGACGGACAAGGACGATTCCTATTATAAATGGCTGTTACGTTTGGGAAACCGGAATTACTGGCAGGTAGACCAGCGGATGTATCATGCGGATGATATCTGTATTTCGCAGATGTATCTGTATATGTACGAAAAGTACAAGAAGAAAAACATGCTCATCCCGACACAGGCGCGTGCCGGATGGGTGATTGACAACCCGCCTTCCGGCTCGTTCAAACTGAACTATGGCGACGCAAGTACATTGGAACATTGGACTTGGTGTGACGCCCTGTTCATGGCTCCACCTGTTTACATGAAACTCTACAATATCACAGGAGACAAGAAATTCATCCGTTTCATGGATAAGGAATACAAAGCCACTTATGACTTCCTGTTCGACAAAGAAGAAAACCTCTTCTACCGTGACCACCGTTATTTTACAATGAAAGAAGCCAATGGCGCAAAAGTGTTCTGGGGACGCGGTAATGGTTGGGTGCTCGGCGGACTTGTAGAGATGTTGCGTGAACTTCCTGCCAAAAGCAAATACCGCCCGTTCTATCAGGATTTGTTTCAGAAGTTATGCCGGCGGATTGCTCCTCTCCAGAATAAGGACGGTTTCTGGCACGCAAGCCTGCTCGACCCTGCTTCCTATCCGTCGCCCGAGACGAGTTGCAGTGGTTTCTTTGTTTACGCCCTTGCCTATGGAATCAACGAAGGGCTTCTGCCGAAAGAAGAATTTCTGCCTGTGGTGGAGAAAGGATGGCAAGCCTTGGTGTCGGCTGTGGGAGAAGACGGAAAACTGGGATACGTGCAGCCTATCGGTGCCGACCCTAAGAAGGTGACTCCCAATATGACTGAAGTGTACGGTCCGGGTGCTTTCCTGCTGGCAGGGACGGAAGTTTACCGTATGGCACAGGATACCCCGAAACAAAACACGAATATCTCTCAAAGCCGTATTCGTGAAATCGCTGCCATGCTGCCCGATAAACCCGAAGAAATGGGTGTTTCCTATAAAGACCGTACTTTCTGGAACAAAGTAAAAGAGAGCGGCAATGCAGAAAAACTACTGACAGAAGAAGCTCCCGTATTATTGAAAAAGGGTATGCCCCCTTTTGTTGACTCATTATATCTGCATCTGAACAAGACGAATATCCGCCTGCCGGGTGAAAACATGATGAATGCGCGTTATCATTATCTTTTCCGGCTGACATTGGCCGAATGTCTTGAAAACAAAAGACGATATATTCCCGCCATTGAGAAAGCTCTGATTGCTCTTTGCAATCAGAACTCGTGGTCGATTCCCGCCCACGACCGCAATCTGAATAATTATCATGGGACAGATTATTATGTCGATTTGGTAGTTGCTACGGCCGGAAACGGAATCGCGCAGTGTGTAGCCATGCTCAACGACCGTTTGTCACCGGAAGTAAAGGCTCGTGTGCAGTGCGCTTTTCGTGAGAAAGTATTTCGTCCCGTGTACCGTTGCCTGGAAGAGACAAAACCTTTCTGGTGGTTCACGGCAACAAATAACTGGAACTCAGTTTGTCTGGCAGGCGTTACGGGGGCTGCCCTCACTCTGCTGGCGGATAAGGAAGAACGTGCTTATTTCGTAGCCGCAGCCGAAAAATATAACGTGTACGGTATGAAAGGGTATGCCGACGACGGTTATTGCAGTGAAGGCGTCGGTTACTACAATTACGGTTTCCGTGCCTACATCCTGCTGCGTGAGGAAGTATGTCGTGCCACACAAGGCAAGATAGACTTCTTCCGTGACCCTAAATTTGTACGTATCGCCCGATATGGTAAGAAAATACAGATGAATGAGGGCGTATGTCCGGCTTATTCCGATTGCCGTATCGGTCTGTCGACAGATAAATTCATTACGGATTATTGTGACCGTGCGCTTGGCGTTACTTCTCCGGCAGAAAAATACATTCTTCCGGCAGGAAATAATTTCTCTTTGTATCTCATAGAACTGTCCCCCCGACAAGTATGGAAGATGGAAATGACGGATGCTATCCGTCAAGCGTTAAAGGAAGACTCTGATTCTCTGCGTGCTTACTATGAAAAAGCGGGAATTCTCGTTGCGCGTCCTGCTGTGGGGAGTTCGTGTCTGCTGGCTGTCTCGGCCAAAGGTGGTAATAATGACGAAAACCATAATCATAATGATGTCGGTTCTTATGCCGTCGCTTTGGGAAAGAGTATGATGGTTGGCGATCAGGGCGGCCCTTTCTCTTATCCCGGTGATTATTTCAGTGCGGAAGCTCCCGCGAAATATAAGATCAAAGGTTCTTTCGGCCATCCTGTTCCGGTGGTAGACGGGAAAACGCAATCTGCCGGTTCCAAGGCGAAAGCTATTGTGCTCAGGAAAGAATTTGCAGAAGAAAAAGACTTGTTCAGTATTGACTATACATCAGCTTATTCTACCCCCAATCTGGATAAGTTGATCCGTACTTTCGTCTATGACCGCCAGGGTGAAGGCAGTTTCACCGTCAGTGACGAATTTACAGCCAATGCGCCTATCCGGTTCGAAACAGCCGTAACAACACAAGCCGACTGGAAAATTATTGATGACACACATCTTTTGCTCACTACTGGTACAGAACAGATGATTGTCAATGTCGAAGCATCCGGCAAAGTCGCATTTACTTCTGAAATCATCGAAGTGAATGCTCCGGCTTATACCCGCATCGGGATTGCGCTGAAGGAGCAGGCGGCGAAAGGATATATTCGGCTGAAGATGCAGGCGAAACAATTGTAATAATGAAGATACTGTGAAAAACACTATTTATATTTTATGATTCCGTAGGGGAGCTCTTTCAAAGATGCTGTTGGCGTGATGTAAATATTATAAAATAAAAATCATGATGACGGGACAGCCCCTCATCGCCCTCTATGCGAAAAAAGCAAAATCATTTCTCATATTCTCATGAAGAATGTTATTTGATTGATAATTAGAGGTATAGACTATGAGAATTAAAATGTTTACATGCATTTCTCATAGTTTATAGCTCTAAAATGCCTTCAAAGAAGGTATTTCTCATACTTTATTTTGCATTTCTCATGCTGTATATTATGCTTGTCCTTGTTTCAGGATACTAATATGTATAGGATAATATAACCGTAGTTTGTGTGTTAAGTCGGTAGACAACATATCTTTCACAACAGACATTGTTGTGTTTTCCTGCCTTCATCCGTATTATTCCACTCCAGTGAACAGACTGGTGCACTCAAGTAGATAGACATGTTCACTCTAGTGCACGAATCTGTTCACTGGAGTGCAACGATAGAGATGTCTTATTGAAAATCTATTGATTGCAATAGCATAATCTTTGGATATCAGCTAGTTATGATGAAGATGAGCGGTAGTTTTGCTACAGTTTATTAAGTGTTGATGATTAGACTATAAGAATACTATTTTTGATGAATGAGAAATGCTGGTAATGGTATGAGAAATGCATTGTTTTAAGTGCGTTTTCTTGATAAAACAATGAGAAATGCATGTAAATAATTTTATTCTCATTCTTTATGTGGTTAGTAATCAGATGAATATGTTTTGCTATGAGAATATGAGAAATGATTTTGTTTTTTTATTCTAGAAGCGGTCTGCCCTGATGTTGTAATGAAATTAGGATAGCCGCTCAATCATCTTCACATTTTCTCTATTTTATCAATGACACAGTATAGTTCACACCATAACGGTGCTCCCTTATGCAATTTCATATAATATGTTTTAATACCTTTAAGAATATCGTTGATACTTGTCAACTGTGTCATTTTAATATTTAAACGCAAACATGCTTCTTTTAGCTCATTCAAATAAGAAGGATCAAAAGGTAGTGTGGACACTATATCACGTGGAGATGAAATGCGGGAACTTACATAACAGGTAATCCCTTTTAATCCGTGTTCTAAGGATTTATCTTCGATCCGACGGATATCTATTTCCATTACTTTTTTATCCAGTTCTGATAATATATCATCTGTACAACCTGCCACAAATCCGTGATGTACAAGATATTCAATTCCCCATCCTATGCCACACAGTCCTGAAGAAAAACTTATCGAAAGATCCCAATGAATTCCTTCATAAATTTCAGATAACAATTCTTCAGCGTATTCTTCATACCATATATTATTCAGAAAGCGGGCACAATGAAAAAAGAATAGGACATAACCCATTTTGCCGTTATACAGTCCGATATTTTCAGTGACTTGACTTTTTAAAATTTGTTGTCCAATAATATTATTCAATTGTTTTTTGTCTATATTTATCGGAAGTTTGATCCATTCCGTGGGCAAGAGGTCGGGGGTATCTTTCCAGAAACTCCAGTTTTTGGGAGCAATGACTAACTTTTCCGTATTTTTGCCAAGCCAGGCTCCCCACCAACTAAAGCTATTATTGGTAATGATATGATGTTTACATTGTGATATCAGAAAAAGTTCTTCCCAAAGTTCTTCTACTGGACATTCGTCGCGGAAAAAGAAGAAAATGGGTTCACATTGTAATGATATACGCATTTGTTCCATAGCACGTTCGAAATAGTTATCAGAAATTATTTTTTGAAGAAGAATATTATAACTATCTGCCGTATTAGCTGGAACGTGCACGCTGACCGAACATTTACAACTGCGAATTTTATTCAAGATTTCTTTCGATTGCTCACTCAAGTGTGTTAAAGAAAACTGAAATGATTCACGAAGTTCATCTTCACAAGCTTCAGCATATTGATAACATTGCCATTTTCCATCAAATACCACCACAGGAGCATTAAAATCTTCAACTTGGTAAAAGACAGAAGAGAACTTTTCTGTAACTTTAATAATTTTCTTTTCCGGTAAGTTTTTACATTGCTGCTCTACGATTTTTATATCATCAGTTATATCAATAGGAAAAACGCCGTATAGAGAATCTGTTGTACGCCTTCCCTCAGGAAGAAGTGAAAGTATTGTTTTTCTTTGACCATCACGCCAAAACTTCTTAAGATAGCAGTAGAAGGCAAAGCCAAACATCTGGTCACCCAGGTTTCCCTGTAATTTAACTTGTGATACAGGTAAAAGACTTCTTGCATGGAGCAAGCTTGTACCAAGGTATTGATTCTTGTTGATAAGTTCTGCTTTATACTCTCCTTGATAATGAGTAAAGTCAGAATATCCATAAGCATCACTTAGAACCAAAGGTTCCGAGTCCTGTAAATAACAGTTCAAATATGATTCATCCTGATATCGTGCTATAATACCATTTGATATATCTTTGTTAATCATATTTCTACTCCATTCTGAAAACTTCAATAGCTCGTCTGTACGTCCTCCATAAAAACTGGCTTGATAATATCTTTTTCCTTTTCCAAAAGGAATATATGCATGACTATTCTTGTTGCGGTCATAGTGGTATTCATTAGGAGATTTATATCTGTTATGTTGAAAAGAAAGAGCTGCAAAATATCCATTCTGCTCTTCAGGAAGTATTTCAGTACTATAAATGGATTTTAAACAGCGGAAGTTTCCATTTAAGTAATAGATATAATCATAATTTTGACGCAATCGTTCACTTATTGAACAGATAAAATCAGATTTGGAAGAAACATTAATTATCCATCCCTTATCTTTTATAGCATGAAATGAAACATTTGGAATGTTCATCTTTAATAGTTCTATTGAATCTGTGAATACTTCATATCCTTTTTCCGCATCTATACAAAAGAATGTTTCGCAGGAAATATAAAATTCTTTCCAGAAACGGCAATAATATCCTGTTGCCATATAAACTATTCCAATTCTTATCATACAGGTTCTTTTATTTACGTGTTCTTAAAATAGACACCTCGCAGCTAACCATAAGGTAAACCTCTAATATAAATACTCTCAGCTTTTATTATACCCTATTAGAAAAATCAGTATTTAACTCTGATTAACTAGTCTGTTTTACTAAAAAGGTAGTGAGCATATTTATCCTCACACCTTCATATTCTATGATGATACGTTATTTGCCGAATTTATAGCAAAGAATAGGTGGATTTACAATAAGGCTTAAAAGTTAAAATACATTGTATGGTTATGTGTGTGGTAGGGTCAAGAAGGTATGCTGCGTATTTATATAAAAGGCAAAAAACAAAAGAAGCATATTTTCATTTGGATGATAGATGAAGAATGTGGCTTGAAATGTTCTGATATTTAGTCTTTAAGCAGTCATGTGTATAACTATAAAAAAAATGATTATGAAAAAGTTAAAGAAATTAGATCTAAAACAAGTAGAACTGAGTGATGATGAAATGAAGGTTTTAATTGGAGGGAAAATGATTTATAATTGTATTCGTACTCAGAAATACGACGACACTGGTGCAATATTTTATAAATTCTCAACTGATAGTTTGAGCTTAGCAAACTCTTGGTGTGCATTTTGGGAAAGTGCCGGTTGGGATACTACCGTAATCCCAGTAGATGATGGTAGTGGTAATCAGAATGTTCCATATTATTATGTATGATATTAATATTATGACTATGAATAAGTTTATCGCTTTCCTATTAACACTAAGTAGCAGTTTGTTTTGCATAGCACAGCAATATAAGGTTGATATAACAAAAGCTATTGTTAAAGAAATTTCCATTTCTGATGTTTTGTACGATATAAAGACTGTTAATGTAATAATACCAGATACTGTTGTATTAGATAATCCTTTTTTGTATTTAGCAGGAGATAAAAAATACTTAGTTTCGACCCAATTTAGTCCTGAGAGTTATCTATTTGATATACAAGGGAAATTTATACAAGAAATCTGTGGTAATCACATTCGTTGGCCTTGCAAACATTTTGATATGAAGAGGAATATCTTATATAGAGATAACTTTAAATATTGGCTTGGCATTGATGTTCAAACTAATAAAATAGTGAAACAAATTACAAAACCGAAGCAATTTAAGGATCAAATTGCTAATTTCATGCAAATATCTGAAGATAAATATATTGGGTATGTCAACAATCAATCTGGTAATTGTACTACTTTATTTGTCATTTTTGATAGCAGAGGAAACATTCTTTATCGGGAACCGAATAATCGAACTTATGTTAAAGCTCATATTGATAGCCCATATTTCCTCGGCTCTTTTTATGAATATGAGTCTCGTTATTTTTGTTTAGAGCCATTTTCGGGAACAACTGTATATGAAATAGGAGATAATATTCTATATCCGCATATTTACTTTTATGTGGGTGATAAAACACCAATTTATGAGTTTCAGGAATTGAATAGGGATAATCTAAATCATAAAGATGAATGGAAATTGTTTACAGTGCGAGAAACCCCAAATAGAATCTATTTCAGTTATATAACGCCTAAAGGATCGCGCTGGGGATTTTACAGCAAGAAAGAGGATCAGGCATATATTGCTCCTGCGTCGGATGAATCTAGAGAATCACTTCATTTCGGTGAAAAGAATTTTACCCCAGCTTTACTTCAAGACCAATATTCTGTAAGATCCGTAGTCAAAGGTGATACGCTTAAGGTATTAATAGGTGCATTAAAGTAAATTCTTATAGATAGAGCAAAACATGCAAGTAAGTATTATAGTTCCGGTATATAATTCGGCCGATTATTTGCCACTGTGTATTGAATCTTTACAAGCACAAAGTTTGTTGGACTATGAAATACTTCTGGTTGATGATGGATCTACGGATGTGACAGGAAGTATTTGTGATTCTTATATTGGTAAGGATTCACGTATAAAAGTCTTTCATCAGCCCAATAACGGCCTGTCGGAAGCACGGAACTTTGGTTTGAGAGAAGCTACGGGAGAATATGTTCTCTTTGTTGATAGTGATGATTGGATAGCATATAACACTTGCAATCTATTATATCAAAGAGCGAAGGAGACCGATGCGGATATTGTACTCACTACGATGTCTTATTGGAATAATGATAATACTTCTTATAAAATAGGAGAAAAGTCGGTACTTTTTTCCCAAGATGTGATATTGAATGGGGGATATTGCTTGCATGAAATGCTTAAAACAGGTTGCTATACTCCAATGGTTTGCGGCAATCTCTATCGTAAACAGTTTTTGGATTCTTTTCATCTGTTTTTTGAAGGGAGAATACATGAAGATGAGAGATTTTCTCCAATGGCATATTATTATGCAGAGCGGGTAGTTTACTTGTCCGGTGATTTTTACTTTTATCGGCAGCATGAGGATTCTATCATGCATAATTTTAAGTTTAAGGATCGTATGTTGGCATTGGTTGATATAAGTGAAGGATTATATGCGTTTACCGTGTCTCAAGATGATAAGGAAAAAATGTGCAAAAGGGATTTATGTTCTTTACTTTGGCTGGCCGGTTCGCTTTACCTTCGTGCACTCAAACTTAATGGTAGTTTACTTAGGGAAGGTGAGGAAGAACGTCTGGCAGATTGGAATACTTCCAATTTTCAGCAGTTTAAAGGTTCACTGACAAAAGAGAATTGGGAATGGCTTGAAGATTTAGAAATTCTTTTATTGGAACATCAGAAGAAAAATTGCTATATCAGTCAATGTAGTAATGATAAAAGGCAGTTATTTATTTTTTCATGTGAAAGTATTGGCAATAAGTATGGAGTAGGTACTTATTTACGTCAATTAATGCAATGTTTTGATTTGAAAGAATGGATGGTTTGCATAGTTTCGCTTTATGCTAGTGTTAAAGAACACTCTTTAGAAGAAAAGGACGGTATATTTTATTTTTCAATACCTTACAATTCATCTAATGTGGTTTCAAAAGGAAAAGACAGCACAGAAAGTCGATATTATAAAAGTGTCTTTTATTTTTTGACTTCTCACGTTCGTTATAGAAAGGTGTTTTGCCATTTTAATTTTGTTCATGTTTATGAATTGGCAATGCTTTTCAAACAAAAACTGAATAGCATTAATGTCTTTACTTTGCATTATATGGGATGGAGTTTTGATTTATTGGGTGATAGAGAAACTTTAGAATATGCTTTAGTTAATGCTAATGACGATAATGAGAAATATCTGAAAATGGAATTTGAAAAGGAACAACGTTTCATGACCGAATGCTGCGATAAAGTAATCACTATTGCGCGGCATTCCTATGATACTGTACGCACATTGTATAAGATTCCTGAATCGAAGCTTGTACTTATCCCCAATGCTTTACAAGATGAATATTTTGAACGTACTCCTGAAGAAGTGAAACAATTGAGGCAAAAGTATGGATTTGGTAACAATGAAAGGTTGTTAATATTTGCAGGAAGACTTAATCCGGTGAAAGGTGTTATTGAATTGATTAAAGCTTTTAAATTTTTACAAGAAGAAATGCCTGATGTTCGATTGATTATATCTGGTGATGGAGATTTTAAACATTGCTTCGAGGCTGCTAGCCCATATTGGTCACAAATAGTCTTTACTGGATTTATCCTCAAAGAACAACTTTTTGAGTTGTATGCAATTGCTGATATAGGAATTGCTCCTTCCCTGCATGAAGAGTTTGGATACGTAGTGCTAGAGATGATGATGAATAAGTTACCGGTAATTGTAAGTTCCAGTACGGGTTTGAAAGAAATTATGGATGAGGGTAAATATGGGGTATTAGTCGATATGAGTAATGATGATAGGATAACCCGATTAAAAGACATTATAATTGATTGGTTTAAATGCACAGGGAATAACAAAAAATATAAAGAGCTTGGTAGGCTACGATTTGAACGGGAATATTCGTTGGATATTTTTAAAGAAAGAATGAAAAAGTTGTATAACAATATATAGTAATCTTCAATGGATGCACTTATCATTGAATTTGCAAATGGTATAATGTTTTGGAAAAATATGATTTTAAGTAATTTGAAAATAGGGTATATTAATGAACAGATGGTTAAACTATTAGTTTATGGAAATCCTAAAAAGTCTCTTGGGCTAAAATAAGCAGTAGAAATGCTAAAGTTTTTTCCGCATTACCAGCAACTTGATTCAATGGACTGTGGCCCATCGTGCCTGCGTATGATTGCTAAATACTACGGCCGTTGTTATTCCCTTCAAAACTTAAGGGAAAGAAGTTTCATTACTCATCAAGGAGTCTCCATGCTAGGCATCAGCGATGCTGCTGAAAGTATAGGTCTGAGGACACAAGGAGTACGTATCAACCTTCAACAGTTGATTGAAGATGTCACTTTGCCTTGTATTCTTTATTGGAATCAGAATCATTTTGTAGTATTGTATGACATCAAGAAGAAAAGTTCTTTTTTAAAAACGACCGGAGATTACACATTCTGTATATCCGATCCCGCCAAAGGAAAGTATCTTATTGACAAAGCCGGATTTGAGAAATGCTGGATAAGCACCAAGGATGAAGGAAAGGAAGCCGGATTCGCCCTGTTGCTGACTCCCACTCCCGAATTTCACGAACGTATAGACGACCAAGAGCAACAAAAGAAAAACCTTTCTTTCTATCTGCGCTATCTGTTTCCATACAAGTCGCAATTATTCCAACTGATGATTGGGATGCTGTTGGGCAGTGTTTTCTCGCTTATCCTTCCTTTCCTGACGCAAGCAATGGTCGACCAGGGTATTGGAAATAGTAACCTGAATTTTATCACGCTGATACTGGTATCGCAGCTTGTACTGTCAGTCACCCAGACCGGAGTCGGTTTCATTCAGAGCTGGATAAGTCTGCATATGAATACCCGGATTAGCATCACTTTGATTTCCGACTTCATTGCCAAGCTGATGAGATTGCCCATCCGTTTTTTCGATGCAAAAAACATAGGTGATATCCTGCAACGGATTGGCGACCATGGACGTATTCAATCATTCATGACCGGAACAGCACTTTCCACCCTTTTTTCCTTTTTCAACTTCTTTGTCTTCGCCGGTATCATGGCTTATTATAATCTGGGCATACTAGTTGTCTTTCTGGTGGGTAATACCTTGTATGTCGTGTGGATTCTCTCTTTCATGCGTTACCGTCGCAAACTGGATAATGCACGTTTTTCCCAAGCTTCTGCCAATCAGAGCAACATGGTGCAACTCATCACAGGCATGCAGGAAATTAAGCTTAATAATTGCGAGAAACAACAACGCTGGAAATGGGAATCCATACAGGTGAAACTGTTTAAAATAAGTATCAAAGGTACTGCACTGGGACAGACTCAGCAGGTAGGCTCTATATTCTTCAGCCAGACGACATCACTTCTCATTTCCTTCTTGTCAGCAAAAGCGGTAGTGGATGGGGAAATAACCTTGGGTATGATGATGTCCATCAGTTATATCATCGGACAATTGTCGGGGCCTATCGGTCAGGTGATAAGTTTCAGCCAATCATTGCAGGATGCAAAAATAAGCCTTGAACGGCTCAATGAGATTAATAACAAAGAGGAAGAAATCATCGACATGAATGACAAAATCAATGTGTTGCCGGAGAACAGGGACATAACGATGGAAAATGTATGTTTCAGCTATGACGGTGCGGAAAGGGATTATGTGCTGGATAATCTGAATCTCACCATTCCGCACAACAAGGTGACTGCTATTGTAGGTGCCAGCGGTAGCGGCAAGACGACTGTTGTCAAACTACTCTTGGGTTTTTATAATCCGGTAAAAGGGGACATTAAAGTGGGGAATTATTCGCTGAAAGACATTAACCCTCATTTGTGGCGGCAAAATACCGGAGCCGTGATGCAGGAAGGATTTCTTTTCTCGGATTCCATTGCGAAAAACATTGCTGTCAGCGATGAGTCGGTAGATACGAAGAAACTGTTGAATGCGGTGGAGATGGCCAATATCAAGGAATTTATCGAATCACTCCCGCAAAAGTATAACAGTAAGATTGGTATGGAAGGAAACGGCGTGAGTCAGGGACAGAAGCAACGGTTGCTCATTGCGAGGGCTGTCTATAAGAACCCGGCGTTTCTCTTCTTTGACGAAGCTACGAATGCACTGGATGCCAACAATGAGAAAAAGATATTGGATAATCTGACGCACTTTTATGAAGGAAAGACGGTGGTAGTGGTGGCGCATCGGCTCAGCACGGTGCAGAATGCGGATAATATCGTGGTGATGGAAGCCGGAAAGGTGATTGAGTCGGGCACTCATAAGGAATTGACGGCGAAGAAAGGAGCTTACTACACATTGGTGAAGAATCAACTGGAACTGGGAGTATAGCGTATGGAAAACAGGAAACCGGAAATAGAATTAAGAAGCGAAGATTTCAATGAAGTGCTGAGTGCCGTCCCCGCATGGATTGTCCGTTGGGGAATCACGATGATAGCCTGTGTCGTTCTGATGCTGCTTGTAGGCAGTGCCGTATTCAGATACCCGGACATCATCAGTTCTACAGTAAGCTTGACCGGAACCACGCCTGTGTCCGCAGTGGTGGCTAGGACTTCGGGGAAGTTGCAGGAACTGTATGTTGAGAACAATCAGCAAGTGCAAGCAAATGCTTTGCTTGCAGTGATAGAGAATCCTGCCCGGACGGATGATATAATCCGGTTGAAAGAGTTGGTACAACAAGCTGAGAGTAATCTGGATACTATTGCTTTGGTCCCTTCCCAACAGCTTCAGCTTGGTAGCTTACAGTCTCTTTATTCGTCTTTTTATCTTTCTATGTCCGAATACAAGCAGTTTAAAGAGTTGGCTTATCATTTAAAAAAGATAGGCTTGGTAAAAGCTCGGATTGTGCAGAATGAAGCTTATTATACCAATATGCTGAAACAGAAAGAATTGTCGGCAGCCCAGACAGAAATCGCCCACCAACAATATGCCCGGGATTCTCTCTTGGGTGTCAAGGGGCTTATTTCTAAAGAAGCTGTCGAAGAGTCTTACAGCAGATACCTGCAATCTTTCCTCTCGGCAGAAAATATGGACCGCTCTTTGGAAAACCTGCAGATTCAACTGGCACAGATGAATGAGTCTTTGTATGATACGGAATATCAGTATCTGGATCAGAGAAATACGCTGGAAACGAAGTTGCGTTCGCTCATCAACCAATTAAGGGCTGAGATAGATGCTTGGGAGATAAACTATGCGCTGATAACTCCGGTAGACGGTGAGATTACCCTGACACAGTATTGGACGAACAATCAGAATGTGACGGCAGGAAATATCGTTTTTAATATTGTTCCTACTAATCAGGGGGAGATTATCGGAAAGGCGCTGTTACCGACGGAAAGGTCTGGCAAGGTAAAAAAGGGTCAGAAGGTGAATATACGGTTTAATAATTATCCGGATAAAGAATTTGGAATCGTGAAAGGAACGGTAAAAAACATCTCTTTGATACCGGTAGTGGATGGACAGAATGTCAAAAGCTATATGGTAGATATCCAACTTCCGAACGGATTACGAACCAGCTATAACAAAGAATTGCCGTTTCTGCCGGAAATGGAGGGACAGGCGGATATTATCACCGAAGATATATCTTTATTGGAAAGGTTCCTGATGCCAATAAGGAAAGTGATAACAGAAGGATTAAAGAACGAAGATATGTAATGAAATTGATTGGATTTGTATATTTTTGAGCTACATTTGCCGAACATTGAATGCAAATGTCTCATTTAATATAGAATACCAATGAAAAGCAAATTATTACTCGCATGTACAATCCTATTGTTCTGTTCTTGTTTTCTGTACGGACAGAATCAATCTTCTAAGGTCTCAAACTCCAATGAAAATAATAACAGCGGGTGGGTTCAGCATCCATGGCAAGGGAAGAAAGTAGGGTATATAGGGGATTCTATCACAGACCCTAACTGCTATGGTGACAAGATAAAAAAGTATTGGGATTTTCTACAGGAATGGTTAGGGATTACTCCTTATGTATATGGGATAAGCGGGCGGCAATGGAACGATGTTCCCCGTCAGGCAGAACTGTTGAAGAAAGAACATGGCGGAGAAGTGGATGCAATCATTGTTTTGATGGGCACGAATGATTTTAATGCCGGTGTACCTATTGGAGAATGGTTTACGGAAACGGAAGAACAGGTGATGGCGGCTCGTGGCGAAACCAAAAAGATGGAAACCCGTAAGAAACGGACTCCTGTGATGGATGGAACTACTTATAAGGGACGTATTAATATAGGGATAACACGGATGAAGCAGCTTTTTCCTGATAAACAAATCGTTCTGCTGACTCCGCTGCATCGCGCATTTGCCGATTTCGGAGAAAAGAATGTGCAGCCCGACGAAAACTATCAGAATAGTTGCGGTGAATATGTGGATGCTTATGTGCAAGCAGTCAAAGAAGCCGGTAATATTTGGGGACTGCCTGTGATAGACTTTCACGCTGTGACGGGGCTGAATCCGATGATAGAGGAACAACTTATCTATTTTTATGATTCGGGTTTCGACCGTCTGCATCCTAACACGAAAGGGCAGGAACGCATGGCACGTACATTAATGTACCAATTACTAACATTGCCGGTAGCCTTTTAAAAGCGGATTGGACTAAAATCTATGAGATTGTACTCTTTTCTATAGGGACTTGCCTTCCGAAACTCTATTTTTGTGCTTTATAAAAAAATAATACTTATGAGACATAAATTTCTGTTTTCTCTATTCAGTCTTCTGTTTGTCACTTTGGCTATCCATAGCAAGCAAAAAGAATTTGTTTTAACTTCCGGTGAAACGGTTGCGATAAGTTGTAGTCCTTCTGAAGGACTGGTAGTGCATACTGCATTGGAACTGCTAACCCGCGATATTCAGACCGTATTGTCGTCCACTGCCCAAGTGAATGAAAGTACTGGAATGATTGTCGTAGGAACGTTAGGGCAGAGTGAACTTCTTGAACAAACAGGTGTAGATGTCTCAGTCTTGAAAGGGAAACGACAAGCCTTTCTACTGACTGTGTCACCGGAAGGAAAACTGGTGGTAGCTGGTAGTGATAAACATGGCACAGCATACGGAATACTCGAAATCTCCCGTTTGCTGGGTGTCTCCCCTTGGGAATGGTGGGCAGATGTGACTCCGAATAAGAAGGAACTTTTCAAACTTTCACGGAAGTTCCGAAGTGTCCAGTCGCCCTCGGTGGAATATCGCGGAATTTTTATCAATGACGAAGACTGGGGCTTGATGCCATGGAGCAACCGGACTTATGAACCTTCGGATGTGAAAGGTGAAATCGGACCTCGGACGAATGAGCGTATTTTCGAACTGCTGCTTCGCCTGCGTGCCAATACCTATTGGCCGGCTATGCACGAATGTACACTTCCGTTCTTTTTGACCAAAGGCAACCGGGAAGCGGCAAAGAAATATGGAATATTCATAGGTGCTTCGCATTGCGAACCGATGGCTTGTAATGCTGCCGGTGAGTGGAAGCGGAGAGGCGATGGAGCGTATGACTATGTAAATAACAGTGCCGCAGTTTATAAATTCTGGGAAGACCGTGTGAAAGAGGTTGCCGGCCAGGAAATACTCTATACGCTGGGTATGCGTGGCGTGCATGACAGCAAGATGCAGGGGGCCAAAACGGTGGAAGAGCAGAAGGCGGTGATAGACCGCGTGTTTGTAGACCAGCGTGGATTGATCGGGAAATACGTCAATAAGGATATGACTAAAGTGCCGCAGGTCTTTATCCCTTATAAAGAAGTGCTTGATATTTATCATGCCGGATTGCAGGTTCCCGATGACATTACATTGATGTGGTGTGATGATAATTACGGCTATATCCGCCATTTTCCTACTGCCGAGGAGCGTGTGCGTAAAGGGGGGAATGGCGTTTACTACCATGTATCTTATTGGGGACGTCCGCATGACTATCTTTGGTTGGGTACGATGAGTCCTTCATTGATTTATCAGCAGATGAAACTCGCCTATGATCAGGGCATACAGAAAATGTGGATATTAAATGTCGGGGATATCAAGCCTGCCGAATATCAGATAGAACTGTTTATGGATATGGCTTGGAATCTGGATGCGTTAGCTTCGGAAGGAGTGACCTCTCATCTGAAACATTGGTTGGAACGGGAATTCGGGACTTCATGTGCAAAGGCTGTATTACCTGTAATGCAGGAACATTATCGTTTGGCTCATATCCGCAAACCGGAATTTATGGGAAATACGAGAGAAGAGGAAAAAGATCCCGCCTACCGTATTGTTAAAGATTTGCCCTGGAGTGAAAAAGAGATAAACGAGCGTTTGCAGGCTTACGGTGAGTTGTCGGAAACGGTGGAACGTATGGCTTTGAAAGTTCCGGTTGACAGGCAGAGTGCCTATTTTGAATTGGTGAAATATCCGGTACAGGCTGCCGCGCAAATGAACCGGAAGCTATTGTACGCTCAGTTGGCGCGTCATGGAAAGGCGGATTGGGAACAGAGTGACCTTGCTTATGACAGCATTGCTGCATTGACGAAACAGTATAATTCTCTGGAAGATGGTAAATGGAACCGTGTGATGGACTTCAAGCCTCGCAAACTACCAGTATTTGATAGAGTGGAGAGAAAAAATGCGACTTCGTCAATGGCAAAAGAGCGTATCGCTATCCATAAGTGGAACGGGCTGGACGGCAAGAATAAACAGAGCGGAAAGGTAGTAACAACTCCTGTTACTTATGAAGGCTTGGGCTATGAAGGCAGGGCGGCAGGCATCAATATGGGAGATGCATTGACTTTTTCTTTCGGTACATGTGAAGCGGATTCGGTAGAAGTAGACATCCGTTTGTTGCCTAATCATCCTGTGCACGGAGAGCAATTGCGCTTCTCAGTATCTTTGGACGGTTCAAAACCTGAAGTAATTTCTTACGAAACGAAAGGACGCAGTGAGGAATGGAAGGAGAATGTATTGCGTAATCAGGCTATCCGGAAGATAGTGTTTCCGGTATCCGGAAAGAAATCCCACCAACTGGTGATTAAGGCATTGGACGAAGGAGTGATATTGGATCAAGTGATGCTCTATATGCCGGATAAACGTTAAGCGCAGTTTTCCGCAAAGTAATAAACTATGGAATGTAATTCAAAAAATAAGTCCTGTCGCCTTTCGGCGACAGGACTTTCTCAATCATGAATGTATTTATGCGGTATAGAGATTTATATGATTGAGAATTTCTACTGACGAGCGAAAAGCTCGTCCACCTTTTTCTTTAAATCCTCTCCACGTAAGTCTTTGTCTACGATTTTTCCTTCCTTGTCTATGATATATAATTTAGGAATAGCATACACCTGATAAAGTTCTGCAACCGGACATCTTTTCATACCTTTGAGAGATGAAACATGGAGCCACGGTATCTGTATTTTGTCAATGGATTTCATCCATGCTGCTTTTGAGTTATCCATAGAGATGCCTACTACCTTTAACCCTTTATCTTTGTATTTTGCATATATTTCCTTAACAGTAGGCATTTCTGCAATACAGGGCGCACACCAGGAAGCCCAAAAATCGAGAATGACAATATGACCTTTTAGACTTTTGAGCGAAAAATCCTCTCCTGTCACAGTCGGCAATGTAAAATCCGGTGCTTTCGCTCCCGGAGCCAAAGCCTTCATCTTTGCAATGCTTTCTTTCAGTTCGATTCCCTTCGGTGTCTTTTTTGCCTTTTCTCCCATACCGTTGTAGAATGCTTCCGTCTCATCCACAGGAATACCTTTCAGCAGATTCATAACAATGAAGTAAGGCGCGGCGAGACAATTTCCATACTGGTTTAGAAAATCATTTTTCTCGTTCTCCCTTTCCTGAAGAACAGCCTTTAGCTTCTCCTCACATTCAGCTTTCTTCGACAGGTCGTTTTCTTTGGCACTTTTTTCTATGCCGGTGACAAACATTCCTTCGCTCATCTTGCGTATAAAATCATGTCCCCAATATGCCAGGATAGCTTCAGAAGCCTTATGCTCTATTGAATCCCCTATTATTTCATAAGCGGCTGCCGGCGCCTTATAAGAGTATTCTACATCCCTTATGAGTATATTGGCAGGTTTTCCGTCACCCATCAGTGGCCGGTATCCTTTGCTACCTTCATGAGTGACAGACAGGAGTTGCATCTTGTCCAGTTTTCCCGAGAGCTTGTAACTTCCGTCCGGGGCTACGATGGTCGAATCAATCGTTACCGCTTCGGGAGTATCTGCAGGGAAGTTACTCAAATAGACCTTTTTCCCTATTCCGGTAGCCCATTTTCCTTCGATTTGATAGGGAACCTGGGCAAATCCCATTCCCGTTGTCAGACAGACGGCGATTATGGTATTTATAATCCAGCTTTTCATATACATATTTATTTAATTTATTATGGATATCTATTAGTTATCTGGAGAAATAATCAGCAGGAAGCGGGTCATCCGGATAAGTGTTCCTCTGAAATTCTATCAGGTCGGTTTCAGCTCTTTCCAGCATAAACTTGTAAGCTAACGCAGCCCGGTTCTTTACTTTCGGGAAACGTTCGAATACTCTGTCTATTTTGGTCTTGGGTGTTTTCATGATGAAAGATACATAATAGCCGAAGTCCTCGTTATTGCTGGGATTCATGATGTAGTACAGTATATCTCCACCATAGATAGGACTGGCATTGATAACTGTCGCCGAATAACATGAATACTCCAAATCCGTAAATTCTCCCAGCGGGTCTTGAAGAACATCTATTATAAAATAAGCCTCATTGGTAGCATTAAAGTCTGTCGGCTCCACACCTACGGCTGTATAAATAGAGTTTAGTAATGCCGTGTTGATGGAAGATTTCATCCCCTGCCAGTCTTTTTCCTTCAAGTCGTCCATATCCTTGCTGACGTGGGCGATGACTATGCCATGTGTTTTCAGTTCCAGCACATCCACGAGTTTACTATATTCCTTATTGTTACAGACGGAATCTACTAGAAAGATTCTGTATGGAAGAAATTTCTTTGTGAATGCGGGCGGATATTCGTTCAATGCGTCGTTCTCCAGAAAGGAAATCATGCGTTTGATGTATGACTCGCTTCCTTCCTTTTCTACAGGGACATACCATTTGATATCACTGCTGCTCCATCCGAAATACAGGTCACTGGCTGGAAAATCATATAATATTTTACTGCCGTATTTCTCATAAAATGCATTAATCTGAGTATCGACTGCCGTTTTTCCTGTACTTTCCGGGTCATAGATTGTACTGTTGAGCTCGTCTATGGGAGTCAGTGAGTCCTCGGAGCAGGCGGTTATGGCTACTGTCATGACGATGCACCATGCATATAGTATATTCTTTATCATAATGATACTTTTTTAGTGGTTGTTATTCAAGTGTTCCCTGCGAAGAAGAAGCGATAACTTCCCGCTGGTTGTTCTCAATAGCATTATTATAACTAGTCTCATCTTCGGGAATAGGAAGCACATAGTTCGGACTTCCCGTTTTCAGACGATATACCGAGTACTCTTTGGGCGAACTGAAAAGCTGATGCTCCACAGACGGCATACCCTGGCGGCGCATATCCCAAAAACGCATAATTTCTTCAAAACACAACTCCCTGCGACGCTCCTGCCAGATGAATTGAATTAAATCATCTTTTGTTGCGAAGTCCGAGACTTGCTTTTCGGCATCGGGGCTTCCCGATTTGTATTTCTTTACCCGCAGTTGGTTGAGTAACCCGATAGCGTCATTGCTGACACCGCTTGCTTTCTGTGTATATGCTTCTGCCAGGTTCAAGTAAAGTTCGGGAGTTCTCCAGGCCTGACTGGAATAGTTTGTGCCCGCTCTCTGGTCGTATTTGTGCGGGTGGTATTGTCCCGCATAATAAGTAGGATTGAATGTGTTACCGGATTTGTTATATCTTCTTTGGAAATAAGCTTGAAGCCGCAAGTCGTCCTCATTATATAGTCCGATTAAAGAATTTTCCCCTGTCCACGAAGTATGAAAGCCATATTCGTAGTACATGAGCACAGGACTGTTCGGCGCAAGATAATCATAACCACCGTCACTCCGTCCGAATCCGAAGACTACTTCATCCAGTTGCTGGTTGTTGGCGCAAAAGCCGGTCTTCTCGAAAGATGAAACGTACCCGAATAAGGTTGCATCTTCATTATTCAAGTCGTGGATAGAGGAATTCTTGGCCAGAAACTTCTCAGCCGCCGAGATAACCCCGTCCCAGTCCTGCTGGAACAAAGCGATTCGTGCTGCCAGGAAATAGATGGCAGCAGAAGTAATTTCCGGTTTTCTGCCGGTATACTTTTCACATTGGAATACAGCTCCCGCCATATACTCCTGTGCCTTCTTTATGTCATCATTGATTAATGCATATACCTCTCTGATAGTAGCCCTCGGTTGCGGAGCAATTTGTATTTCCGGGCTGGTCTTTATCACAACGCCCGGTTTATCCAGGTTGGCTGTCGAGTAAGGAAGGGCATACGTATTTATCAGGCAGAAGTAATGATAAGCGCGCAGTGCATATGCCTGTGCCGCCAATGCCCGGTAAAGTCCTTCTTCCGTTTCTGCATAAGTCATTTCCGGCAAGGCATTGATAATAGTGTTACATCCCAGTATGTTGCTATACCGTCCGCTCCAGAATCCGTCTTTGATATTTTCCGAATAATCACTCTGCCATACGAAAGCAGCTTCACCATATCCCGCCTTGGCATCTATTCCTTCCCGCCAGGTGGTACAATACTTGTCGTTTTTCTGCTCCGTAGTATAGTAGAGAGGGCCCATTTCTACATCGTCCGTCATCAGGTTGACAAAAGATATTTGCGAGCCGAACCGGTCGGGATAACCTTCTCCCAAAAGCAGCGGGACAAAATCGGTTACAGATTCGGGTATCAGCAAGTCTGCTGAGTCCTCTTTCAGATAGTCGCTGCATGAAAAGAGCGACAGGATAGCCGTAAAAGACGCTATATGTATAATTTTCTTATTCATGATTTCTAGCTATTTGATGTTAAAATGAAACATTTACTCCTAAACTGAATGTCGGTAAAGCGGGGATATTGGCTCCGTTCGTTTCCGGATCCAGCCCGTTCCACTTCTTGTCCGCAATGGTGAACAGATTAGTTACCTGAAAACGCAGCATCAGACTGTTGACATTCAACGGTTGCAACATCTTTTTGGGGAAATTGTAACTAAGCGAAACGAGTTTCAGTTTGAGAAAATCAGCTTTCGCCACCCTGATATTGCTGTAATTATACATTTCGTATGGATAAATAGTTTTTCCTTTTATTGTCGCGTCATAAGTATCGTAAGCGGCTCCCGCTTCCGTTCCGAAGTAGTTGGTCAATGCGGTGCTGTTATACGACGCCGGATAGATGGTCTGGTCGCCGGGCTTGTTCCAGCACTTCAGCCAGTCGGTGGAAAGGTTGCTCAACGGATCTATATAATGTGTATTATCTGCGTAATAATTGGGAATCCGTGCCACGCTTCCGATACTATAAGTGAAATTCATGGATAAAGAGAAATCCTTATAACGAAGTTGCGTGTCGAATCCACCGGTCAGTTTGGGGAAGATGGAGCCGCAGCGTACTAGTCTCATATCCGTCTTTGAGCCCCGGATCGATTCTCTTCCATCCCTTGTATAGAACATGGCATAGCCGTTGTCCTGATTGATACCTGCAAACTCATAAGCGTAAAGGGAACCGATAGGGGCTCCTTCTATGGCGAGACTACCATTCAGCATCTTTTCTACAATCTCCACATCACTTAAATCTTCCGGGTTGGCATAAGTGATTTTATTGATGTTGCGGCTGAAGTTCATGCCGATTCTCCATTCCCAGTCTTTCCGCTTTAAAAGTCCGATGTTGACAAAACCTTCCACCCCCTTGTTGGTCATTTCTCCTGCGTTATAATATAGCAGGGTTCTTCCGTTGGATGAGGCTACCGTTTTACTCATAATCAGGTCAGATGTTTTCTTGCCGTAGACATCGAGTCCACCTCTTAGCCGTCCTTCGAGCAAGGAGAAGTCGACAGCAGCGTTCCACGAACGTGTTTTCTCCCATCTCAAGTCGGGGTTGGGCAATAAACGGATACTTGAAGTCGGAATATTCTCCACCCTATTACCAGTCGTGATTATCAGATAGGGCGAGGAATCTTCGTGGATATTTCCCTGGATACCGTAGGAACTTCTGAGAGCCAGATTGTCTATCCAGGAAACATCTTTCAGGAATGCTTCGTTCATCAAATTCCATTTCACCGCGAATGAGTAAGTAGGCAACCAGCGGTATTTGGGATTGCTGCCGAATTTGTTGGAACCATCCGAACGGATATTCATATTCAGAATATAGCGGTTGTCATATGAGTAGGAAGCCACGCCGTAGAAAGAGGCAACCTGTGTGAAGGAATTGGTATTGGCAGGAAGCGTCTTTCCCGTCTGTATATACTGACTGGTGAACAGCTCGGTTATCACCGGATTGAATTTCTCGCCGAATTCCGGTGTCCAGCCGTAGCCCGTGATTCCTACGCCTTTGTAAGCATTGCGTCGTGCTTCCGTACCTGCCATGACATTGACGTGATGGTATCCACCGAATATTCCGGTGTAACTTACTTGGTTTCTAATGGTATAACCCGTTTTACGCAGGTTGGATTGATACAGCATACCACCGTAAGGGAGTGCGGACGCATTATAAATATCCGTATCATAGGGAGTGTACATACCATAATCCCATCCTCTGATATCGCTTATGTTGTAAGACTGTTCGGTAGCCCAGTCCCTTTGTGCCGTATTGGTATTGTGGTAAGAGAAAGTACCGGTATACTTCAGTCCGCTGATGATATTCACATCCAGTTGGAGCAAGGCGTTGAAATCATCCAGTTGCGATGATTTTCCGGTATTATCCAGCTCTTTGAGGATATTATAGCCGATAGACTTTGTTCCGGTGTTTCCGGCTTTCTCATAAGTCATATAATATGAGCCGTCATTGTTGAAAGCAGGAATGGTTCTTGACTTGTTATATGCATAGTTGAAAGGATTGACAGAAGAACTGTATCCGCTATTGGCAGTATTGGTGAAGTCCACTTTGGCGGTAAAGCTGATGTGCTTGTTAATATCCATCGTCATCTTAGCCAGCGTACTGATTTTTTCAGTATCCGAACCTTTAGCCGCGCCTTCGATATTCTGATAACCGGCAGAGATGTAATAAGTCATTTTCTCCGTACCGCCGGACACGCTGACGTTGTGAGTATGCGTGATGCTGTTGCGGAACAAATGCTTGAACCAGTCCGTATTCCTTGTCTGCATGGCGCCGACTTCCGATTTGAACTCGTCCAGAGTCATGTCTTTGTTCATCAATGCTTCATAAGCCCCCTCGTATGTCGGACCATACGGCGTGCGTCCGAAGTTGTATCCGGCATCAACCAACTGTTTGGAGAAAGCGATACGTTCCTGCGAATTCATCTGATGATAGTTGGAGTAGGAAGGACGGGTATTCAGCGTGACATTACCATTATAAGTAATGACGGGACGTCCTGCCTTTCCTTTCTTGGTGGTAACCACAATCACCCCATTAGCGGCTTTCACACCATAAATGGCGGTTGCCGATGCATCTTTCAATACAGTGATACTTTCAATATCCTGCGGATTTACCCCCGAGATGGCGTTACCTATCAGATATTCGGCATCTTCACTATTGATATCCGAAGCAGTGAAAGGTACATCCTGTTCAAGGATAACTCCGTCCACCACCCATACCGGCGATTTATTACCGTTGATGGTGGCGTTACCACGGATACGGATTTTGGGAGTGGCACTAGGCTCACCCGAAGTATTCATTACCGCCATGCCCGGTATAGTACCCTGAAGCATCTGGTCGATAGAACTGACTCCCTGCACCATGATGTCCGCAGCTTTTATAGAGGAAACCGCACTGGCGGATTCACGGCGGTCCATCACCTGATAACCTGTGATGACAACCTCACTCAAGGCGGCATCGCTTTCTTTCAAGATGACAGGAGATACCTTCTTGTTGGCAAGTCCCTTTTCGACAGATACTTTGACTTGTCTTGTTTGCATTCCCAGATAAGAAAACCGGAGCGTGTAAGTTGTGCTGTTTTCAACTAGAAAGTTGTAAGCCCCGTTTATATCCGTGGTTGTCACCCATTTCGTTCCCTCAATGATGACGTGCGCTCCCGGAAGCGGCTGCCTGTTTTCGTCTATGACGATACCGTCCAACTGGCATAGCCTGGATTTTGCTTCAGCTTCCGGACTGCCGGGTTTCAGGGCAATCGTAATAAAATTGCCGTCTATCTTATACACCAACGGCTTTTTGCCAATCACTTCATCCAGCGCTTCGGTGACTGTCTTGTTCCTGATACTCCCCGTGACGCCATAGGCAAAGATATCCTCATAGTTAAAGATAAACTTGTATCCGCTTGCTTCCTCTATTTTCTTGAAAGCATTGGCAAGCCGTTCATTTTTGAACTCAAGTGAAATCCTCTTTTCACTTTGTTGTCCCCGGATATTGGCGCTGAATACTGTTAAGGTCAACAACAACCAGAACATTTTGGCCGCAAAGTGATTCATTCTGCTCCTTTTGAAGGAATTAGTCCCAATTTCCACCATGATTATGCATTTAGTGTTTGACAAATTTTGTTCTTTTACTCCTATAAAACCCTTCTGTAAGCTTTTTTAAGCCTTCTATATGTTTATTACGTTTTGTCATCGGGAATGGGTGACAGAAAAGAAACTTTTTTTGAGAAAACACAGGCAATTAGTTTTAATTTATGCTTTCTGAATAATTATGCAACAACTAAACACTTGAGTTGTGTGGCAAAATGAAAGGTGTTAATAGAATAAAACTGCCATACAACCATGTTTTGTGTGGCTATATGACAGTTTATAGTATTACAGAGTTAAAAAACTATTTTGAGAAAAGCTCATCCATCTTTTGGGCAAGTTTTTCTCCGCGCAGGTCTTGTGCTATGATTTTTCCTTGCGCGTCGATGATATACATGCGGGGAATACCCGTCACTTTGAACATTTGCGCTATGGGGCATTTCCATCCTTTCAGTGAGGATACGTGCTTCCAGGTTAGTCCTTTTCTTTCGATGGCACCTTTCCAGGCAGCTTCTTTCTCGTCCAGTGATACGCCGAGAATTTCCAGCCCTTTGCTCTGATATTTCTCGTAGATTGCTTTCAAGTTGGGCACTTCCGCCAGGCAGGGGCCACACCAGGACGCCCAAAAGTCCAGCAACACGATGTGTCCGCGGAGCTCATACAGGGAAAGTTTCTTCCCTTCGGGAGTAGTCAGTTCAAAGTTAGGCACCATTCCACCTATATTGACCTGTTGCATATCTTCTATCTTTTGCTTCAAAACCAACCCCGGAGCCGATTTCTTTACCCGGTCTGTCAGCTTGTCATAGAAAGAAAGCACCTCGTCCAGTGTTTGGTTCGTCATTAGATAACGCTCGAAGAAATAAGTTGAGGCAATGTCATTGCGGGTGGTATCCATATAGTTCTGCACCGACCTTGCAATCAGGCTGTCTATCATGGCTACTTTGTATTTGGCCGAATCAATGGCCGTCGTATCTTTTGAGTTCAATGCTTGTGACAGTGTTATCATCTTTCCCAATTGGAAGAAAGAAGCGGTGGTAGAAAGCGTTCCGCCTGCTTTCAATACTTCTTGTTCGCGGCCGCCATTAACTTCTATATGGGTGGTATTACGTGTTTTCCCTTTCTTGTCGGTGACTGTTTTCTCTTCGATAGTCACTTGAAGGGGAGTGGCATTGACAAAGATTTCAGCTTTATTCTTGGGGCTGCAACTGATGGACATCCGCTGTTCCTCTTTTACCTTTCCTTTCAGTGAGAAAGAGAAATCCGAGGCAACCTTTACTGAGTCGATAGCTTGCAGGCTATCGGCCGTGATGTATTTCTGCAGATAAACAGTTTTTCCAGCTCCGTTCTCCCAGGTTCCTTCAATCTGGTAGGGCACTTGCGCCACAGCCATAGAAACTGCTGGTAAGAAGATACAAAGTCCATAAAATCTTTTCATTTTCATCGTTCTCTTTTTTTATAGTTTACTTATCGTAATCCGGTTACCCTCGAGGGTAGCCTTCACTTTTCCTACCTGATTGAGAAGTTTGAGAACTTGTTCCGGCTGGTCTGTACGTTCCGCCCAGAAATTGAAATGATAGTGCATGGACGCTTCGTCCGCGAAAACGATAGACAAGTTATACCAGCGCCCGATGGCTTTCATGATTTCAACGAGCTGCGCTTCTCTGAAACAGAATAAATCCTCTTTCCAAGCTACGTACTCATTGATGTCTACTTTGCGCGGGATGAGCATCGAGTCGTTTTCATCCAGGGGAGCATCCTCGCCGGGATGAAGCTGCAATTCATTCTCTTTTTGAGTGTCGGATACGATGACACTGCCCGATACCAGTGTGACATGCCTGCTTTCGTGGGGATAAGACCGAAAGTTGAATTCGGTTCCCAGTACACGCGTTTCCGCTGTTCCGCTTTTTACGATGAAAGGACGGCCGGCATCTTTGGCGACATGGAAAAATGCTTCCCCTTCCAGTTCCACTCTCCGTTCTTTGCCGGCAAACCGGTTGGGATAGTGCAGCTTGCTTTCCGCATTCAGCCAGACTTCCGTTCCGTCTTCCAGTACGATTTTGAAATTCTTACCTCTCGGCGTGCTTAATATATGTGTAGCCACCGGCTCTTCCGCTTCGGTGACGTGTTGGTATCTTAGGGACTCATTTTCCAGTTGAGCCCCTGTCTTCGCTAATAAATGTTTGTTTGCTTCACTGGTGACAGGCACAATCTGTCCGTCACCGGTTTGTAGTTCTATGCTCTGCACTCTTTCAGAAGCGGGGAAAACAACCGCCACTTCTGTATACGGATTTTCTTCTGTGGTAGAGAAGAATGAATAACCTATGACGAGCAAGGCGATAGCTGCCGCACTTGCCGCCCATAAATAATACTTTCTGAATGAGGACGTTTGGTGATGCGGGTCTACCCGTTTCCAGGCTTTCTCCACATCCGGCGCCATCTGCGGACTCAGATTCATCAAGGCTTCCCGGCTGTCCATTATTTCACGGAACAAAGCGTAGTGGGATTCCTCTTCGAGCCAGGCAATGAATTCTTCCGACTGGCGGAATTTCCAGTCGTCCAATGCCCGTAAGGCATATTCGTAATCTTGCTCCTGCATGTGTTGCTCTTCAGTTTTCATATTCTATATATTATTACGTTGTGCTATAAGAAATGGGTGACAATAAAAACTCTTTTTTGTCTTCGTGCGCCATTTTTATTTCTCGGTTTTATTTCTGACGAAAGATAAGGCTCTGGATATGAGTGTTTTTACAGTGTTGACCGTGATGCCCATTTCTTCTGCCGCTTCTTTATATTTCTTTCCGTGGAGAAAGCAGGCTTCAAAGACTTTGCGGGTCTGCGGCGGGAGTTGGTTGATGGCGGACATCACTTGGGAGATACGTTCCTGATGTTCTTCGTCGTCACTGTTCTCTTCCCACTGTTCGGCGTTCTGCGAGATATTGGAAGCGTATCTGCTCTTAACGTCGCAGTGGCGCAGGTGGTCGATGCAGCTATTGCGGACGAGGGAATATAATAAAGGTAGTGGCGAAACGTCTCCCACTACCGTATCATAGTTTTCCCATAAATAGCTAAAGGTGTCTCCCACTATATCCTCTGCACATTCCTGGTCGTTGACCAGGTTGAACGCATAGAAATATAGCCGGGTATAATTCGCCCGGAACAATGCTTCAAAGTCTTTGTACTTCTTCTCTTTTGAATAGGTCATAATTAGTGTCGGGTTACTAACCGCAGGACAAACCAGGCATGACGGGCTACGGTACCAATCAGTCCGTAGTGTGTAGCCATGATACGGAATCTTTCTTTGAGAGACGCTTTCCGGTTGCGGGTAGTCATCCCTTCATCCAGGTAGTCGATAATCGTCAAGTGGGTATTATGGAGTGTACGCGCTTTCTTCATGATGCGGATGCACCAGTCGAAGTCGGCGGAAAAGCGATATTTCAGATTGTAGGGTTCCACCAGCGTGTGGCGGGGGAAGAAAGCCTGGTGGCAGACCAGCATTCCCTGTTTGAAACTTTTCCAGGTCAGTGTTTCCGGGGCGGCCAGCCGGCGCATACGCAGGAAGTGCCTGTCCTTGTCTACGATGGCGGTTTCTCCGTAGAGTATGTCGGGAAGCTCGTTGCCATTGATGCTGTGCACCATCTGTTGCAGCGTATCGTCCTCGTGAAAGCAGTCGCCCGCATTCAGGAAGCAAAGGTAGTCGCCACCGGCAAGGGCGATTCCTTTATTCATGGCGTCATATAATCCTTTGTCCGGTTCGCTCACTACGGTGTGTATCCGCTCACGGTAGCGGTTGATAATAGCTAAAGTTCCATCCTTGGAAGCTCCGTCCACGATGATATATTCCACGTGATGATACGTCTGCGAGATGACACTTTGAATCGTGTCTTCCAGCACCTTCTCAGCGTTGTATGTCACCGTGATAATCGAGAACTTGGGAGTAGGGTGGATGCTATGCATATTTTCCCGTTATTTTGTTGTAGACATCTGTATATTTCTTTGCGATGATGCTTTCCGAGTAGTTGGCCACTACCTTGCGGCAGGCTTGCGCGGAGAGCTGGTCATATTCCGGCTCCGTCAAAATCCAGTATATGCCGTTAGCTAAATCTTCCGAAGATTTATATCGGGCTACGTAGCCGTTGTGCAGATGGTCAATCATTTCGGGGATACCGCCTACGTTGAATCCTACGCAGGGCACTCCGCAAGCCATCGCTTCCATAATCATGTTTGGAAGATTCTCTTCCAGAGACGGGATGGCAAAGAGGTCTACGGCATTGTAGATATCTACTATTTCGTGCTCATTCTTCATATAAGGGAGCGGATAGACGCGGAAAGGAAGCATTGCTTGCAGTTGCTGCGACTGGTTGCCGAATACGACGACTCCCAGCGAATCTTTCCATTCGGGATGTTTCTCTGCCAGCAGTTTGCAGGCTTCGATGAGATAATCCACCCCTTTGCGTTTGTCGGTAATCTTCAGCGAGCCGAACAGAATCAGCTTCTTGTCTTCCGGCAACATGAACTTAGCCCGTGCTTTCTGCTTGTCCATTGGCTTGAACAGATTGGTATTGATGGCATTCGGGATATTAGTGACGCTTTTCCCTTCAAACAGCGCACTGGATTTGGCCTGTTCTTTCAGCCAACGGCTGCAAGTGACGAAATGAATGGGAGCTTGGCTGTATAACTTTTGTTTCTTGTGGAAAGTGCGGTAAGACAGGTCTTTCCGTCCCCCACCTTTATAGATGTAAGGGCAGTTGTGACATTCCTGCTGATAGTTCTTACATTCCCGCGCATAATGGCAGATACCCGTACATGGCCACATATCGTGCATTGTCCAGACTACGGGTTTGCCGGATACAAGTATTTTCCGTATATCACTCAATGAGAGCATTCCCTGATTAATCCAGTGCAAGTGGATAACGTCAGCCTGGCGGAATTCCGGGAGTGATGTAATATCCGTCCCCGTATTGGCAATGTCCACGTCAAACAGGTGGTAACGGCGGAAACGGTTGGCACTCCAGATAACGATGCGTTCCCACATGAATTTCCATACTTGCAGCCAATTCCCTTTCAGACTAACCACACTGATTTGGTCAGTTTGCTTGTCGCGTACCAGCATTTTGGCCTTGATACCGTTGTTTTTCAGTGATTCCATTAGCCGGCTTGCTGCGATGGCTGCTCCGCCTATTCGCTCGGATGTATTTATAATCAGGACTCTCATGGGCATAAAAGTTTATGCAAATGTACGGTTTTTCGGCATGAATTCTACAGTTTTGCTTCTTCTATTTTCCGGTAGATTTTATTTTTTTTGTCTTTGTATAGCTGATATAGCCTTTTTCCATTGCGTAAACTTTGTTGCTCCGTGAATTTGTTATTCCATAATCTCATGCCACCTACACTTAATGATTTGAAGTTTGCGTTGTACCATCCCACTTGCAAATCTGTAAGCCATGCACGTGCGCATAGTTCATAATCATCGAACTGGAAAGGAGCAAATTGAAAATCTATATGATGCAGGTATTCGGTAAAAAGCTGCTTGTTTAACCACATGGGAGCTCTGTTTACGGCAGGTACGAAGCTGAACTTGTCTTCATGCTCGTACTTGCCGCCATGTCCAATCTGTGTGTCTTCTTCAAAAACAATATCCAACCCGTCTTTTCCACCCAATATGGCCAGACGTGGATATTTCTCAAAATACTTTATCGCTTCTGTTATCCAGGATAGATCGGCAAAATCATCATCATCCTGCAAGAGAGCGATATATTTCCCGTTAGCAAAACGGATGACTTTATCGTACATAATGTTCTCGTACAAGTCGTTAGACCGTATTAGAAATTCATTACTTCCTTTCAGATACCGAGTCAGTTCTTTGGTGTGGGACAACTCGGAACCGTCATCAATGACAATAATTTCAATCGAAGGGTAGTTTCTTAATTTAGGTATGATATGCTTGATTTGAAGACTTTTGTTATGTGATTGAATGATAATGCTTACCTGTGGTTCGTCATTATACCCTTTAGCTGCCCATACTTCATAAGACTTTTTGTTTTGATTGATTTTCGTCCGCTTTTGTAACGTTAATTTTATCTTGTTTAGAAACAGTTTCATGATGCTGTATAATAGGTTGGTTTAATAATGTTTATTTCTTTTCAGCCATTTGTTTATTCGGTTTTTGACAGCTTTCGTGATGATAGAGAAATTGCCGTATTTCAGGTTGAGGAACAGTTCTTCGAACGAACGTCCTATCTTAATCCACGGATGATCCCATCCCATGATGCGGTAGACGCTTTTCTTGTATGCTACGTTCTCAATGACGTAGCGGGGATGCTTCAGCGGGAAGTCCGCTTCGTGGCGTTTCATCGTGAAGATACGCCGATAAGCTTTAGGCAATGTATGCACCGAGCCGGCAAAGTGTGTGGAATCTGCCGTTGCTCCCAGATTGTTAATCATATTGCGGGTGGGGACGATGCTCAGTCCGGAACCGAACAGTATGGAAGCATGGAAGATGGTCTCATAAAATGCCTTTTGGTGCTCGCGATGGCGCTGGCACATATAGATGAAGTCACTTCGGAATTTGCGTTCCTTAATAAGTTGCTCAAGCTGTTTCATGTTGAAGGAATCGTCCAGGAAATCGTAAAATTCGTCCCATTGGTCGACTACACGTCTCCAGCTTGCCCATCCCCAGATGGAGAAAGTGGTGGCGAAGAAATAATCATAAGGCATGTCCCTGGTGATTTCTTCGGGATTGAATCCGGCAATCATGCTGATGCGGGTATCGTGTTCGTATTTGTCGAGCATCTCTTTGCAAAACAGGAAAAAGGAGACGGACGGCACGTCGTCGTCCTCAAGCACAATGCACTTCTCTACTTTCGAGAAAGCCCATTTCTGTGAAATGTATTCCGAAGGGTCACAGCCGAAGTTCCGTTCCTGATAAAGACGTTCTACCTCGCACTCCCAGTCTATCTGCGCCACGATTTCTCGGCAAGCCTCTATCCCCGGGCGGTCGCGCTCGTCTCTCGCTCCGTCCTGATAGAGAAACAACCGGGACGGACGTGCTTTCTTTACTTGCTCGAACACTTGCGACAACTGTTGCGGGCGGTTGAAGAACAGAATCAGTACTGAGACATCTACGAGGGCGGGTTTCATGACTTCTTTATTAATTCCGGGTGAATGTAAACGGCATGGATTATCTGCTTTTCTTTGGACGGAATGTCCATATAGTTTCTATATAAATCTTTCAGATAGGCATCCGGATTGGCTGGAGCCATGAACGTTTTCCCTTCGAAGGTGATTGCCGAAAGGGGGAATACGGAATCATTGCGGTGCATGATGCCGTAACCGTTGTTTATCAATACGTTGGACAGGTAAGTATCTTTCTTGTAGAATAAACATAAGATACTCCAAATACCCCTGTATATTATATTCTTGGCGCCAAAATAGAAAAACTCGGCAAACGAGCGCAAACTGTAATAATGCCGTGCATGCAGGATGGAATAACTGGTGGATATACCTTTGCACAGTTTCTTCACCCACGGCCGGGGGACGCTCGGATAAGGGATAAACGGAAAAATGTCCAGGAAAAGCCCTTTCTCGTAACTGACGTCGAATGTATCTCCGCCTTCTATATAGAGCGAGTTCAGGTCGCGTATTTTGATGATAGGCTCTTTGTTCAACGGGTCGCTTTCCGGGGTTTGCAGGAATAGAGATTCGGACAGTTCGGCGGGAGCCACTTTGATGAATCTTTGCAGGTCGGGCAGGCGCATTCCTAAGTCGATGTCGTCGTCCCAAGGGATAAATCCGCCGTGGCGTACAGCTCCGAGAAGCGTGCCGCCATCCAGCCAGTAGTCTATTTTGTGCTTCCGGCAGATGCGGTCTACCTCTTCGAGGATAGAAAGCTGCTTCAACTGGCAGGTGCGCAGATTCTGCGCTACGTAGGCGGATAAATATGGATTACTCATAATTCGTTTCTTTTGATGTCGATTACCTGACCGGTAAATTCGGTGAGCAGCGACTGTATGGTAGCCATTGCCACTTTTTCGGAAGAGAGCAGGCTGTCTTCCGGTTCGATGCCGAAGTTGTGAACGCGCATCGGGGTTTTGGTCCGTTCGGGATTGATGCAGTTGACACTGATACCAAATGATTCCCATTCTTGCGCGATGGCTTGCACGAAGTTTACGATGGCGGCTTTTGTGGATGAATAGATGCTGTAGAAAGCCCTGCCCCTTGTGTAAGAACTGGAAGTGAAGAATATCAACTTTCCCTTGCTCTCTTTCAGGTACGGATAGGCTTCGAGCGCTACGTTGATCGTTCCCATATAATTGGTATTCACTGCATTACTGATAGTCTGATAGTCGCTGCTGACCAACGGTTCTTTATTCAGTATGCCGGCAGTATTGATGACGTAATCTATTCGCTGCGTTTGCTGATATACGCTTTCGAGTGCATTGGCTACCTGCTCTTTGCATCCTACATCCGTTCCGTTCAGATTGCGGGAGAAGCAGAATACCTGCGACCCTTTTTCCTGCAAGATACGGGCAATATCAGCTCCGATACCATAACTTCCGCCAAAGATAACCGCTACTTTATTGTTGAGTTGCGACTCTTCGCAGGGAAGATTGCTCAGTTCGCTTTTGCGTAGTTGGAAAAACTTGTCCAGCAAGTAAGTGTCTTCCTTATAGGTTAGCTTCATATTGCTTTCTTCTCCCATTACTACATAGACGGGTACTTCGGGTAGGTACTTCACGACTACACCGCAGTCATCGGTCACTTTGAAATGCGGGTCTTTCAGGGCATTTTCGTATGCCTGGCGGATGCTTTCTATATGAAATGCCTGTGGAGTCTGACCGCGTTTCAGCTTGCTGCGGTCGGGGATACTCCGGATGAAGTCTCCCTCGGTTTCGATGATCGTATCCGTAGCCGGCATTGCCACGTCGATGGCTTTGTAAGTTTTCAACGCTTCAATCACGTCGTTGATAATCCGCTGGCTGACCAGAGGGCGTACAGCGTCATGGAAGATCAGATTGACATCTTCTCCCTCGTAAGCGTTGATGGCCGACAGGCTGGAATGGTATCTTTCTTCTCCCCCTTTTAGTATTTTCTTTACTTTCTTCCATCCGTTCTTGATGATGATGGATTCGATGTCGGAGATATAGAAAGGGTTGGAGACAATGGCTATTTCGTCTATATGCGGATTGCTTTCGAATGCGTCGATAGTATGTTCCACTACCATTTTGCCTGCTACCTTGAAGAATTGCTTGGGTGTCGACAGCCCCAATCGGTTGCCTACTCCGCCTGCTAATATAATAGCTATGTTCCTTTTCATTTTTTTTGTATGAGCTACTGTTATGATATGATGCAAAAATAGTAATTAATTGGCGTTAAGAGGTAAGACTCTGTTGAATTTTTATTTAATGCCGGCGGATATAGTCCGTTGCCACCTGTCCGCGTCCCGGAATAGGGAGGGTAGATGCGTGTGGAAAATCCTGGAGCGAGCAGTCTGCCGGGTTGATGTCCGGGTAGAATTTCTTTAACAGGAACAGGCTGGGGCCGGTGGTGATGCTTCCTATAAAGACGGAAGCGTCCATCAATATCTGTATGGAAGAAAGGAAACGTGCCATTTGTTTCTGTTTCAACTCTTTGGTGGTTTGCGTGAAACTACTGTTGACATATCCTTGTTCGTCGGGGCTGCATAGGGTATGCCAGTGTATGTCCGGAGCTAGGGTTTGCAGTTGCCGGAAGAGACGGTAGTCGTCGGTCAGTACAAAGACGTCATGTGCCGTTGTCTTTTCTTTGATAAGCTGTATGTAGTGTTCGGGTGGCAGCAGGCTGGTTTCGGTTATTTTGTCGCCGCCGCGTATCTGGCATCCTGCGTATACTGGCGGAAGTTGCAGGCTGTCCGTCAGTTGGCGGCATTCCTGTGCGGTTGTCTCGTTGAGCTTCCAGGTGATTTCCGTCAGCTTTCGGAATGCGTGGAGGTAGTCGCCGTCTATTTCCAGTTCGGGGATATTGAAATGTTGATTAGGGTGAAACTTTATCTGAAAATTGAGCAATACCGGTTTACTATATACGAAAAAGGAGAGGATCTTTCCGATAATATTCTTGTAAGTTACCTTTAGTTTCCATTTCAGTAGCTTTGTTTTAGGCAGTTTCTTGTCGTTCATCAACGCTTGCCACGAAGGTAGACGATGGGTGTTGTACGTATGGTGAAACGATTCGTGCACTTGTTCGCAGAAAGGGGCGAAACAATCTTCCCAGCCCTTTTCCCAACCGAAATTGGCATCGTCGGAGTAGAGCTTGAATTGTATCTTATGTTGCAGGCAGTAGAGCATCGCATGAATCATATAGGTGTATTCGGTAAAGAATCCGGCATCTATACCTATATGATAAACCATTGTCTTCCTGAAAGAACTGTTCAGCAGGCGATATTGGGTGGCAAGATCATTCGTGTTCATGAGTTTTCTTTTTGATGAAATATGCTATGCTTTCTTTGAAGGTGACCGAACGGCTTGCCCACATGGCGGCTACATAGAGTGCTGCTGCCAGTAGTATTTTACTCGCCAGGCGGATATAAATGTTCTCAATAAAGTAGGTGAGATTGTAGGTGATCGCCATTACAGCAGCTGCAATGAGGGCATAAGGGAGTATATCTGCTAGGGCATGGCGCAGTTTTAGTCCGATGGTCTGCTGTACGAAGTAGTGCCATGTCAGTATCCACAGAATATTGATGGAGACGTAAACGGCAAGCATGGCATATATTCCATGAGAATGAACTAAAAGAACACTTGAAAGCAGAATAATTCCGAGGGATATGGTGTTCCACATATAGACGCGGGATTTTCCTTTGCTGATGATAAGCTGCTGGTAGAGGTATGTAATAGGGGCAAAAGCTCCGCTGATGCACAGAATCTGCATAATGGATATGCTGGAATACCATTTGTCAGTGATGGTAATGATAATCAGTTCTTCCGATATGATGCCCAGTCCTAGCATGGCAGGGAATGCGACGAAGGCGGTGAAGCGCAGCATTTTGCGGAATACCCGCTTTTGTCGTTCGGTGTCGTCCGAGATTTTTGTGAGTACCGGTTGTGCCACTCCGTTTATCATGCCGGATATAAAGAGTTGCCCCATGCCGCACCATTTATTAGCCTGATTATAGTATCCTACTTCCTGTTCTGTGTAGAACTTACCCAATACCACAGAAAATAGGTTGTTGCTGATGTGATTGAATGCATTGGTTATCAGTAACTTCCCGCTGAATTCGAACATTTCTTTGATGGGGGTGAAGTTGATTTGGAGTGTCGGTCGCCAATGGGTGAAATGCCAGTAGCAGGCGGTATTGATTGTTACGTAAACTATGCTTTGTGTGGCAATACCCCAATAAGAGAAGCCGAAGTAAGCTAGTGTGACTCCCGTGATTCCTGAAACGATGAGTCCGATAACCGATGATAAAGCACGTTGCTTGACCATCAGATTACGCAGGAGATAGGCGCTGTGGGATATGCCCAGGCTGGCAATGAAAAATCCTATAAAGGAGTAACGTGCCAGTGGTGTTAGTTCGGGGGTATCATAGAAATCGGCAATGAGCGGTGCACATAAGAAAAGCAGCAGATACAGAGACAGACTGATGGCTGCATTAAACCAAAATACAGCATTGTAATCATTGTGCGTCACCTCTTTCTTGTTGACAAGCGCTGCCGTGAAGCCGCTTTCCTGTATCGAACTGGCTATGAGGGAGAAGATTGCCAGCATCCCCACCATTCCATAGTCTGCCGGGGTGAGCAACCGTGCAAGAAATATTCCGAAAAGTAGATTCAGTAATTGCTGTATGCCGTTACTGAATCCGCCCCAGAATAATCCTTTGGCTGTCTTTTCTTTTAGTGACTGATTTTCACTCATATCATAGTCTTTCCTTTAACTGCTAAAATGATATTCTTTGCCAAACAGTAACTTTATTAAAGATGTTACTTGTTCGGTTACTTGTTCAGCCGCTTGTTCGGTTACTTGTTCGGTCATCGGAAAAAAGAATCGGGTTTTGCAAATATCTGCAGAACACATTATTCTGTTATTTTACTTCGCTACCCGGCTTCACTTCACGTCCCGGCATAATGACCGCCAGGCTACCGTCGTTATTCTCGGCACTCAGAATCATGCCTTCGCTGACGATACCTTTCAGCTTGCGCGGAGCAAGGTTGGCGATGAAGCAAACCTGTTTGCCTACCAGTTCTTCCGGTTGGTAATGCTTGGCAATGCCCGATACGATGGTACGTGTTTCCAGTCCGTCGTCAATCTTGAATTGCAATAATTTATCTGCTTTCGGAACTTTCTGACATTCAAGGATAGTGCCTACGCGGATATCCAGTTTCGTGAAATCATCGAATTCGATGTTCGGACGAATCGGATTAGCTTTGTAGTTGGCTTCTTCGTTCGCTTTCTTTGTATCGAGCAGTTTTTGTACCTGTGCTTCGATGGTAGCGTCTTCGATTTTCTCGAACAGCAGTTCCGGTTTGTTCAACTGGTGTCCTACGGAAAGCAGGTTGTCTCTTCCCAGTTCGGACCAGTCGAAGGTATCCATGTTCAGCATCTTGCGGAGTTTTTCCGAACTGAACGGCAGGAACGGGTCGAAAGCAATGGCAAGATTGGCAACCAGTTGCAGGGAGATGTTCAGGATGGTTCCTACACGTTCCATGTCTGTTTTTGCCAGCTTCCACGGTTCGGTGTCGGCGAGGTATTTATTACCGATGCGTGCCAGGTTCATCGCTTCTTTCTGTGCGTCACGGAATTTGAATACGTCGAGCAGCTTTTCCACTTCCGCTTTTACGTCGGCAAATTCTTTCAGCGTTTCCTTGTCATAGTCGGTCAGCTTGCCCTGTGCGGGAACTTTCCCGTCGAAGTATTTCTGAGTTAGTACCATGGCGCGATTCACGAAGTTACCATATACGGCTACCAGTTCGTTGTTATTGCGTGCCTGGAAGTCTTTCCAAGTGAAGTCGTTGTCTTTTGTTTCCGGTGCGTTGGCGGTCAGTACGTAGCGGAGTACGTCTTGCTTGCCCGGGAAATCAACCAGATATTCGTGCAACCATACGGCCCAGTTGCGTGAAGTGGATATTTTGTCTCCTTCCAGATTCAGAAATTCGTTGCTCGGCACGTTGTCCGGCAGGATATAGCTGCCTTCTGCTTTCAGCATAGCGGGGAATACGATACAGTGGAACACGATATTGTCTTTTCCGATGAAGTGCAGCAGACGGGTTTCAGGGTCTTTCCACCATGTCTCCCAGCTATCGGGAAGAAGTTCTTTCGTGTTGGAGATGTATCCGATAGGAGCGTCGAACCATACGTAAAGCACCTTTCCTTCCGCTCCTTCTACGGGAACAGGGATACCCCAGTCGAGGTCACGGCTTACGGCGCGTGGTTGCAGTCCCATGTCGAGCCAGCTCTTGCATTGGCCGTACACGTTCGGACGCCATTCTTTGTGGTCTTCGAGAATCCATTTGCGCAGCCAGTCTTCGTGCTTGTCGAGAGGGAGATACCAGTGTTTGGTTTCTTTCATCACCGGTTTGCTGCCGCTGATAGCGCTTTTGGGGTTGATAAGGTCTGTCGGCGAGAGTGAAGTTCCGCATTTCTCGCATTGGTCGCCGTAGGCTCCTTCCGAGTGGCAGTGAGGACATTCGCCGGTGATATAGCGGTCGGCAAGGAATGTTTTTGCTTCTTCGTCGTAATATTGTTCGGAAGTCTTTTCGATAAATTCTCCCTTGTTGTATAATGTCTTGAAGAAATCCGAAGCCAGGTGGTGATGCGTCGGTGAAGTGGTGCGGCTATATACGTCGAATGAGATGCCGAACTCTTTGAATGATTCCTTTATCAGCGTATGGTAGCGGTCTACTACATCCTGCGGGGTCACTCCCTCTTTCTTGGCGCGGATCGTGATAGGCACTCCGTGTTCGTCCGAACCGCCGATGAATAATACATCTTCTTTCTTCAGACGCAGATAACGCACATAGATATCTGCCGGTACATATACACCGGCCAGATGACCGATGTGGACAGGCCCGTTCGCATACGGCAGTGCCGATGTGACGGTGGTTCTTTTGAATTTCTTTTCCATTATATAGTGTGATTTTTGTTGTTTTCAACTTTGCAATGTGCAAAGATAGTGACTTTTCACCACAGATTATCGGATTGATACAGATTTTTTCACCCTTTGATATCGTTAGAAATCGTCTGCGAATGCTTGGATATAGGATAATAACACTAATGCCAGTAAAGCCTTTTCAAAGATATTCTCTTTCATCCCTATTTGATAGGGGATGATAATGCAGATATTGCAGGATTTCAAGTTCAATAGTCATTCCATATTTTTTTTATCGGGCCAAAAGTACGAATTTTAAAGTATATATCGGGACAATTTGGCCTGATTTTTATAGTTTTGTTCATTGTTTTGTCCCGATTAATATGGTTTCTTTAAACGAGATGGTAGCTAGGTAAATGGAGAAACTCTATCCTGAAATTGATGTTTGGGATACCAGACCGTTCACATGTCTTTTTTTTGCCTAGAAGTTATTGTTTATTTCCTAAGCTTAAGGTATATCAGGAGATGTTCTTAAGATTGTTTTTGATATTAGTGAGATTGTAGGTATTTATTAGGAATACTGTTCTTTTGTAATAATAGAATGATGTTGAATATATCTTAGTACAGCATCATTCTATTATTGTAATAGTTTAGCGATAAACAGCGAATATATCACCATAAATTCCGATAAGATTATCCAATGAGATAGTTGGTGCTAATGGTCCAAATCCATTTTTGCTACTTAATAAAGTATTAATTGGGTCAACTAAGCCGTCAGCGCCTATTGCTACGTGTGTAACAATTGCTGAATGGTCAGGAAATAGTGCGTTTGGGTTATTAGGACCCATTCCTGGAGCTCCGGGATGTGGATTATGCCACACAACTATATCACCAGGAGTAGCATTATGTACATTACCAACTAAAGCGTGTTCATCCCTTAAAACGGTTAAAAAATCTTGTCCAGAAAAAACACTATAGCCATGTGCGGTAAAAGTACCTAAACTATGACCATGACAGAAATATCGTTGATCTATAGGGTTGGTTGGATTTGGAATCCAGACTCTTACTTGATTCCCAAGTCTTGTTGAAGCAAAACCACAGCTACCATTAACGCCCTTGATGGTACTCGGTGTAAGGGCTGCGGGGGGAGTTATTATTGGTCCCATATTTGTCTAATATAAATAATTATCTCCTACTCTCTCTAAGGCTTTTCGGAATCCGCCTATGTTATATCTCTGTAAGCTTATACCGTAAAACTACTCCGTAATCTCCAAACTCAAACGATCCCTTTTCTCAATCCCATAAACTTTCTTCTGAAACACTCAGAATTGCTTTATCCTCACTTCAACCCCATATTCTCCGAAAGTATAATCTTTCATATTTGGATGTAACGGTAATATATTTACTGCATCCCGTTTTTTAGCTCTTCAAATCCAATCTTAGGATAAGTATAAGAAAAGAACCGGAAGTTATCCGCACCGTACCATATATCATTTTCACTGGAGATACCGTTTCATTGAGTGCATGGTATTAATCAGATGTCAGGTGACGTTTGACTGCCATGAGGAAGTTGATATGCATCAAAGTTCGTATCAATGCTCTGTCGATTTTCAAAGAAGAATTTCATTATATTCAATACATCTACTATTATCAATTTCAAATTCATTATGTTCTAATACTAATTCAAGTGTTAATGGTGTTTGGTGAGTTATAGTTTCATGCTCACTTTTTGAATTTAAAGTCACTTTAATCCCATATTTACCAAGAGAAGAAAGTCAACTTTTGACTTCTTCATCACCTTCAATAATTGTCATATGTTTGCTGGTGGATCTATATGCCCATCATGTGAACTAATATGGGTTGTTACCTAAAAATAGCAAAGGGATTATGGTTGGTGAGGTTGCGTGAAGTGCATTTGTTGGGATGGTAGTAGATGACGTTGTATATTTAATGATTTGTAAAAAAAACTATATGTAATTCTAGTTGGTGGTATGTCAGTTTGGCATACCACCGTAGTGTACATGTTATTTGTACTATAGATTTCTAAATACAAAAAATAGATATTTTTTGTTCTATATTTTACTATTGATATTGACATATACTACAATATGTAATAGGCTTTTTTATGATGTCTCGGTATTTTATTTTACATTTGTCTGCATCATTATCAGTGTAATCTTTTACCCATAATTTACCATCAATACTCCAATGAGAACCACATCTTTTCGTAGAACTTTTGTCAATTTCTTCAATTTTACCATTTGTCTTGAGAACTTTTCTGGTTTCATCTTTGTCGATATAAGTGTCTATGTCGTAAAATCCAACAGTTTCGTCAGCAGCACATGAGAAGGTCTGAAAGTTATTTGTTCCTACCCAGATGTTATAATCAAATACAACCATTGAATGCATACATGACCCATTTAAAGTGAAAAAACCTATAATGTATCCTGGAAATAATACTTGGCTCATATTATCTTTAGTTACTATATATTCATCACTAATTCCATTCCATAACAGATTGCTAAACTCATTTTCTGGGATATTATCAGGGCATTTGTAATCCATATTCAGTCTTTTGTATCTATCTTTACAATAATCTAAAACTGTTTTATGACACAAAGCATTAGAATTATCTAGGTTAACTATTCCATGTTCTATTATTAACTGCATAATTGTTTGATCTTATCTTCCTACTCTCTCCAAGGCTTTTCGGAACCCGCCTATTAATGATTATATTTCTGTAAGCTTACGCTGTAAATCTACCACATAATCCATCACCCATTACTATCCGTTTTCTGAACTCTACAAAGTTTCTTTCAAACCTCTTTATATGCTTGCCGGTGGATCTATATATGTCCACCATGTGGGATAAATAGTGTGAAGTGCGGGCTCAGTATTACTAAGGTGTCGGCTTAGGAGTATTGGCACGTAAGGTGAGTATAAACAGACCCTCCATTGATGCGAAATACAGGTTTCGTTTCACATCAATGGAGGGTTATCAGAATCAAATACAGCTTTCAAAATGAAGAGCCTGAAGTCTCTATTTCTTACATTCAAGCACGCTTTTAGCCAAGATTACCGATGAAATGGGACATTTCTGACTGGCTGAAAGACTGAAACCATTTCTACTACTTTTATTTAGATTGTTTCATTTTTGTATGTTAACGCAGGTTATTCGGCGAACGTAAAAGCCTTGATACGTTTTCTCCATCCATTTCTGAATTTCTTGTTTGCCGGACGTTTCTCGCAGATACGTTCGATAAACTCGTATCGTGCCTGTTTGATTCTTCCGAATAGTTCGGCTTGAGGTTCGTAAGAATTGAGTGCGGAAAGGGTG